>NZ_CP195536.1:315399-630798 GCF_051307035.1 Psychrobacter sp. DM4 | reverse complement strand
TGACTATCGCTACTTCCCTGATCCTGATTTGACGCCCGTACGTCTCGAACAACACACTATCGATCAGATAAAGGCGGCAATGCCTGAGCTGCCCGTGGCGCGCCGTGCTCGCTTTGAGGATGAGCTTGAGTTATCAGAATATGACGCGCGTATCTTGACCGGTAGCCGCAAGCTTGCCGACTACTTTGAAGACGTCGTAACCGAAATCGGCGCGCAGGACGCCAAAATGACGGCGAACTGGGTCATGGGTGATCTGCTGGGTGCACTCAACAAAGACGACAAAGACATCACAGGCTCCCCTATCAGCGCTAAGCAATTGGCGGGGCTGCTCGCTCGTATCAAAGATGACACCTTGTCTGGAAAAATGGCGAAACAGGTCTTTAGCGCGTTATACGCTCGCGAAGGCGGTAGTAGCGATGATGCCGCTGACAAGATCATTGAAGAAAAAGGGCTCAAGCAAGAGACCGATACAGGTGCTATTAAAGCTATCGTCGAAGACGTCATTGCTAATAATCAAGCGATGGTGGAGGAGTATCGCGGCGGTAAGCAAAAAGCCTTTAACGGTCTGGTTGGACAGGTGATGAAAGCCAGTCGTGGTAGTGCTAATCCGCAGCAAGTGAATGAGATCTTAAAAGGGCTACTCGGCTAAAATGACTGCTATACGTCAAATATCATTGCTAAATTTGGGTAGAATAAATAGCCCTTGCAATAAAAGTAAATTTGCGTAAAATAGCAGTCATTCGGGGCGTAGCGCAGTCTGGTAGCGCACTACACTGGGGGTGTAGTGGTCGCAGGTTCAAATCCTGCCGTTCCGACCAAACATTGTTTTTGAGCTTAGTGTTAGGGCATACCGTCATAGACCGTATGCCCTTTATTTTGGGCGTTTTTTGGGTTTTCATAGTATACCTGCCAACACCTTTGCGTAGCTTGTAAGTGAAAACGGGTTATCAGTATCGAAATCTTGAGTATATTGCTCGGATGAGCTATCAGGTAAATCGACCCAGTAGGTCTGCGGGTGATTAGCTTGCAGATACTCAAGTAGATAGTGTCTTGTACTATCGACAATCTCCTCATCTTTTAGATAATTTAAGTCATTATTGCCAGAACTGTTAGGCTGCCACTGATTGTATATGAGCGCGTGCAAGGTCAATGAGCGGCTCTCTATCGCCTCAATGCTGAGCAGGGTATGATTAATGCTCCCAAGTCTACCAGAGGTCACTAAGACGATAGGATAGCCCTGCTTAGCGATATAATCCAAGCTCAATACTGAATCAGTAATAGGTACCATCAGCCCACCAGCACCCTCTAAGAGCACAATATCGTAATCCATCAAGAGCTTATCAGTCGCAGCAGTGATAATATCAGGCTCAATTATAGTATGTTCTAGAGCAGATGATAAATGCGGGGAGGCAGGCTTGCTAAAAACGTAAGGGCAAGTCGTTCCTTCTTTATCTACCCTTTGCAAAGGCATTCCCATCGTATTTCTATGAGTTATGAGATCCTCTGCAATATCATGACAGCCTGTCTGTACCAGTTTTTGAGTGATTACCTTATGTCCCTTTTGATACAGAGCTTTTGCTAACTGTCCTGTCGCAATGGTCTTACCGATGTCGGTATCAATACCGCTTATAAATAGTACAGTCATACTGATTATTCCTCAATTTAAGACGTATAACTTTGGTAAGATTCTACCAACTTTTTATTATTTAGCAGAATAAGCATTAGCTCTCCACTGCCGTTTCATTGCGAAGAATATAAGGTTAAAATAACGACTTTCGCTATCTTTGGATCGTCTAAAAGGTGGGGATTATCTGATCAAATAGCAAACAGACTCTAGATCTGTTCTTCACCTTATTTTAGTATTTTAGGACGGCTTTTATGACAATACCTACGCTGACAAGCCTAACGGATCATCTAGAGGCTCTACATTCTAATGACCAGTATCGACAGCTTCCTATTATCAAGCATAGAGATCAGTGGATCATAGCCAATGATAACGCATTACTCAATATCTCAAGCAATGATTATTTAGGTCTCGGTAGCGACACCCGCTTGCAAACACAATTCTTAGACCAGCTACAAACGCTACCCGAATCGCTATTACCAAAAATGGGTTCTACCTCCTCGCGCCTGCTCACAGGTAATCATGAACAACTGCAATTGCTTGAGGAAGAATTGATAAAGTGGTATCAGCTTGGCTTGTCATCCCAGCAACGCCGCGCTTCTACAAAATCTGTATTAGTCATCAACAGTGGTTATCATGTCAATATCGGGGTTTTGCCTGCACTCGCCAAACTCCCGCTGAATACACTTATTGTGTCAGACGAATTGATTCATGCCAGTATTATCGATGGCATACGTCTTATCAGTAGCAAACACTGCACTTGCAAACGATACCGCCATAATGACCTGACACATTTAGCGTCTATACTCGAGGGCGCTGATACGTCTATTGAGCGCATTATCATTGTTACCGAAAGCATCTTTAGTATGGATGGCGATCGTGCAGACTTAAAAGCTTTAGTAACACTCAAAGCGCGCAATCCTCGTATTGAACTATATGTCGATGAGGCACATGCTGTCGGCGTTTTAGGTCGTCATGGGCTAGGTTTAGCTGAGGAGACGCAAACCTTAGAAGACATAGATTATATCGTCGGTACCTTTGGTAAAGCCTTTGCTTCGATGGGCGCTTATGTTATCTGTGATGACAAGGTGAGACAGTGGTTAATCAACCAAATGCGCTCCTTTATTTTTAGCACCGCCCTACCGCCTATTACCCATAGCTGGACGCGGTTTATATTAGAAAAAATGCCGTCCTTTCATCATTTGCGTACTCATCTTGCTAAGCTTTCGCTGCAAGTGGTAGAAGCTATAGACGATAGCTCAACAGCATGCTATCAGTCTCCTATTATCCCCTACATAATAGGGAGTAATGCCAGTGCTATAGATAAAGCGCAACAGCTTCGAGATGCTGGATTTTATGCCCTTCCCATCCGTCCACCCACAGTACCTGTAGATACAGCGCGCATCCGCATCGTTATGAACGCAAAGCTAACTATAGAGGACTGTGACCGTTTGATATCACAGCTATAAGACTTTTAAGCACGTGTGACTCTTCATGGTAATCATCTAGGGTATGCTAACCAATACTTACACCTAAATATTGTTCAATCGTTAATTTTAATCGACGGCATAGTGTCGCTATCTCTGATTCAGTCATGATGATTGGCGGCATGATATAGATCAGTTTGCCAAAGGGTCTAACCCAAATTTTATTAGCGACAAGTAGTCTTTGAAAGGTCGGCATATCGACAGCTTCATTAAGCTCAATCACACCTATAGCGCCCAGCACACGAACGTCTACTACTTCAGGATGGCTCTTAACTTCAGATAACTGTGATTGCAAAAATTGCTGTATTTGTCTAGCGCGCGCAGGATAGTCATAATCAATCACTAAGTCTAGTGACGCAATAGCTACTGAGCAGGCTAGCGGATTGCCCATAAAGGTCGGGCCGTGCATTAAGGCTGCATACTTACTATTGGCAATGGTATCTGCCACATAGCGCTGACATAGTGTAGCGGCGAAAGTCATATAGCCGCCTGTTAATGCTTTTCCTATAGTCATAATATCTGGTGATATATTGGCATGATTACAGGCAAACATTTTACCTGTACGCCCAAACCCCGTGGCGATTTCATCTGCAATCATCAACACATCATAGTGACTACATAGCTTGCGTATGAGCTGTAGATACTGAGGGCTATAAAAACGCATACCGCCAGCGCCTTGCACGATAGGCTCAATAATAAATGCTGCCATACCGTTATGATTGTCTTCAAAGAATTGAGTCAGTTTTTCTCTCTCATTCTCTGTCATCTCACTCTCAAACCCATCTATAGGCTTATCTGTGAATAACTGTACCGGTAACTGGTTGCCGTAGATACTGTGCATACCGCCGATAGGATCACAGATACTCATAGCATGCCAAGTATCGCCATAATATCCTGAGTAAGTTGTGGCAATTTTATTTTTTTCAGGTTTGTTTTTTGCCAGTTGATACTGCATGGCCATCTTTAGTGCGACTTCAACAGAGATACTGCCGCTGTCTGCATAAAAAATAGCGTCAAGACCTTGAGGTACAATTGAGAGTAATTTTTTACCTAAATCTATGGCAGGTTGGTGCGTGAGACCGCCAAACATAACATGAGACATTTTATTGAGTTGCTCACGAATGGCCTGATTTAATTTGGGATGATTATAGCCATGAGTACAAGCCCACCACGACGACATGCCGTCTATGAGGGGTTCGCCCGATTTGGTATAAAGGTATACCCCATCACAGCGCTCAATAACAAGGTTGGGATAAGTGGGCGGTAGCGAGGTGTAGGGATGCCAAAGATGATGATGATCAAAGGGATCTACTTCAGAACAAGTATGCGCGTTGTATTTTTCATCTGTGCAAGTTAGATTATTGGTCATAAATCTATGAGCTGTAATAAGGGGCTTGGCTTAATATAGCGCTAATAATAGCTAAAATCTAGTGAGTCCCTTTGCAAAAAAGGGTCTATAAGTCTATAGACTTTTATGAGTCTACCCTTTAGGGTAAATGCTCTATACCCTATATGATTCATATTATGTCCGAGTCTACCCCGCATCGTCCTTCTGCTCTCGTCAATCATGACCCTTGGGAGCAATTCAAGCGCCCTTACGTACGCGATTTGGCTTTTGTGCTGGCCTGCCCTAATGTCTTAACTAAGTGGCTAGATTTTTCACCTGAGCAAAATACTCATGCTATTAAAGTACATAGTAGCGCGTTTTGGTTGGCTCGATTTGAGGCTTATAAAGCTCGGTTGGACGAGTTGGATAATACAACTGCCTATCGAGAGCTAACCCGTTATTTACTTAAACGTCCCAGCCCTAACCGTTTAGGCTTTCATTTTGAAGGCCTATTATCATTTTGGTTGGAGGATGGGTATGCGCGAGAACTACACCCGTATGAGACGCTTGCAAATAACGTACAGCTGTTCAATGGTAAACAAACCGTCGGTGAGCTGGATCTGATTTTGTACAATCACAACGAGCAATTAATTGAGCATTGGGAGCTGGCAATTAAGTTCTTTATGGGCGCGCCACCTTTTGCCCCTGAGCATTGGGTCGGTATCAACTCCAATGACAATTTGGAACGTAAGATGACGTATATGCAAACCAAGCAGTTTCGGGCAGTTTGGGTCGATACTAAATCGCGTGGACGCGTCCGCATTGATAAGCGTTATGGGGTGATAAAAGGACGGTTTTTCTTACCTGTAAATATGAATAACTTTGATAAGCCTGATTGGTTATCGCCTAATTTTCCCATCCATGAATGGTGCGATGAAAATGATGAGGCCATGCTTGCCACGCTTGATAGCTCCAAACTCAGAGCCGCTCATTATATTGAATGGTTTACCAAGCGTGACTTTTATGATGATGCAACAGTATCAAAAAATACGCGACCAACGACAGGGTTGTATTTTTTAGATCAAAGACCTATCGTTATTTACCCTAGAATGAGTGACGACACACTATAGGAGTTCTAAAAACTTCCTAATAAGTCTCAATTACTTGCATCAACTCATACCTGAGCAGATCAGCGCTAGGCATACGCTCAGCATGGAAGCGTACAATAGCAATACCAGCGCTGGCGAGCGCCTTGTCCTTTTTGTCGTCTGCCTTTTGCCGCGCTTTACTATTGTGAGTCCAGTCATCGAGCTCTATAGCGACAAGCGTCGTCTGCATATCGATATCTGTGATGACATAATCCACACTTTGGCGACAAATACGATTGAACCAAAAACTGCGCTCGCCAGTTTCCTCGCTATTAGACTCGATAATGCGTGACAGCTGCACTTGTACAAAAATATGATATTCAGGTAGGGCGTTTTTGAGCTTGTTAAAGAAGACAACCTCAGTATCTGTCATGATGGGAATAGGCGCAAAGGGCCAGATAGCCAGATCATCACCACGAACAGGCTGCGGCTCAGGGTCTGCTCTTTTTACAACTGACTGCTGTCTGATGACTATTATCAGTCCCAAAAACCCGACTGCTGAGAGCAAAAATATAACGCCAAATGACATGGTTTTACCTTATAAATAACTAAAGACTAAGCAGCCTTTACGGGCCAATTAGTCATACAAAAACAAATATGACAGTACAATCAGACTATACTGCTATCGTAGCTAAGCTGACCGCAATCAGCAATTCACAAAACAAAAGACACGACAATCATTGTCGTGTCTTACAATAAACCTTTATACTCTGAACCTTTTAGTTTACCAATACAGAACCCAAGCACCAGTCGTATCGACCTTAGGATCACTATTGACCTTATCTTTTAGCGCCAATGCGGCAATCTTGCCGCGCTCGGGACCGACGACGACGCGGACACCTCGACTGGTCGCGCTCGTTTTGACTTGGTATCCTGCAGACTTAAACCTTTTAGCAACCTCGTCAGCCTTGGTTTGGTTGCCCGCTAATGCCACTTGTACCCCAAAGCTGCCTTTAGCATCTGTCTCTTTGACGGTTTGACGAGCTTCTCGAAGTTTTTGCTGCGCGTCACGCTTGGCTTCAGTCGACTTTTTGGCAAGAGATTCTTCTTTTTGACGTTTTTCTTCACGAGATCTTTGGGCGCTAAGGGCTTCGCGCTCTAGACGTTCAATCTGTCGGTTGGAGGGAATGGTAAGGGTTTGACCCAGTTGTAATGCGTCCGAAGGCGAGATGTCATTCGCTTGAGCCAATACGCCAACGGGTACGTTGTATTGACGAGCCAACTTGATGAGACCATCACCGCGCTTAACTTTGTAATCTGTAGGTGATGTTGGTGGCTCGCTTTTGGCCTTTTCGGCAGCGGCTTGTTCTTCAGCTTGTCTTTTACGGCCAGCGGCTTGCTCTTGCTCTTTTTTAGCTTTAGCTTCAGTGTCTGCGCGCTCAGCTTGTGCCTGTTTTTGCGCTTCAACTCGCTTAGCCACCTCTTGCACTTTGGCACGTCTAGCAGCTTCTTGCGCCTGTAGCTCCTTTTGCTGCTGGGCTGTAGTAGTCGTTTGGCTATCTATAGAAGTACTTACATTAGTATCCGCTACTGCCCGCGGTTGTACCGTTGGAGCTTCTAACGTCGTCGATGACTGTGAATCTGGCTCTTTCGGTTCTGGCTCTGCATCTTCAACTGCTGCCCCAGCGATATTGTCTCTATATTGCTCATTCTCAGCACGGGCTTTTGCCAAGGCTTGACTCTCAGCTGTTTCTTGTTCGGCTAAAAACTGCTCGGCACGCTTTTCTTGTTCGGCGACACGCATCGCGCGCTCTCTTTGTTTTTGCGCTAAGAGTCGCTTTTCAGTCTCGATATCGGTCGTGAGCGGTGCTGGCGCTGCAACTGTCTCAGAGTTTGCGATATCGACAATAGTGGTGGTTTGCTCAGGGCTATTATCACCGCCAACTTGCTGCACCATTGCATATAGCATGACGCTACCGCCTACAATCATTCCAATGCCCAATAAGGCTTGTCTCGAAAAGTTCATTCGTTTACGTCTCTTAGTTGGTTATAAGTCTGATCTGTTGGCGTCGCTAGTGGTCTGAATGCAAATCACGATATATAAATGACTATGTATCAGTCTTTGAGTAGACCACTGCCTATAGTAACTCACTACGCTAGCAACGCGCACATCACGTTATTGATGCTCTGAGTATAAAGTATATTTTTGGTGCTGTCTGCTACTAGGCGACATGGCAGAGGGAACGCTCAATCGATTTTATAACACAAAAACAATGAATCATAGGTTAAGTATGGCAAGCGCTTCACCTATGGTATGAAAAGAGCCGCAAACGACGATCAAGTCTTGATTGGTACTCCCAGCAATGACGGCTTTTGTAGCTTGCGCTAGGCTTGCAAACGCGCTTATATCCTCTTTATCTATATAGGTAGTCATAACTTCAATCAACTGATCTGTATTGGCCGCACGAGGGTAGTCAATCTCGGCGATGAACCACTCGCTTAAAGGCAAGTCAGCTTGCGTTAAGCGCTGTACTACTTTATCAATATCCTTGTCAGCAAGCATAGAAAATAGCATCTTGATCGTGCCTGTCTGAACACTAGGGATTTTTTCTAGCTGAGCATTTTGATGCTGTTGCCAAAACGGTAATAATTGCATTAGCAAAAACGCAACCCCTTGCTCATTGTGTGCCACATCAAACAGCCAATGGCGGTCTTCAATATGGCGATAATCAAAACGTCCTGCTAACTTTACGCTTTGCAAGGCCTGCTTTATATCAGCAACATCGATCTTTAAAGGGCTCGCTAGCACAGCTGACAAGGCAGTGGCTGTATTGGTAAGCGATAACGCAGGGCGCGGTAGCTCAAGCGTGACCGCAGCATTGCTGTACTGCCAACTCATATCGTCAAGTACGCGATAGCTAAAGTCCTGCCCAACTTGATAACACTTTGCTTGATACTCGTCAATCTGCTGCCTGACACTATTTGGCATCTCAGTAGCGCCATAGATTAGCGGTATATTTTTGCGCAAGATACCTGCCTTTTCGCGGCCAATATCCTCAACGTTGTCCCCTAACCAGTCGACATGATCGATACTGACATTGGTAATGATCGCTAGATCTGGATCGATAATATTGACGACATCTAAACGTCCACCTAATCCAACCTCCAAGACCCAAACATCACAATCAGCCTCCGCGAATATCAGTAGTGCCGCAAGCGTCGTCATCTCAAAAAACGATAATGTCAATTCGCAAGCCAATCTTGCGCGCTCAACGCTATCAAACGCGCTAATCAAAGTCTCATCACTGACCATCTCGCCATTGATACGCACACGCTCGTTAAACACGCTTAAATGCGGCGACTGATACAGTGCCGTTTTGTATCCAGCTGTCTCAGTCATCGCAGCAATTACTGCGGTCGTTGAGCCTTTACCATTGGTGCCAGCAACGGTAAACACATAAGCATTATCTTTCGCTGATTGCACCACGCCTAGATATTCTGCGACAGGCAATACCCGTGACAGTCCCATGTCTATCGCTGAGACATGAATCTGCTGCATATAGTTGAGCCACTGTGTGAGGCTGGCGGTGCTATCTGGACTGGAATGTGATGCGCTAGAGACAGACATGATAAAGCCTATATTAAAATGACAAACAAGTACGAAAACAGGTGATAGTAACAAGCGACGAACGGGTCAGTGTATAACACCCTTGGCAAAAACCAAATCTAAAAAAATAGCACTCATCGCTCATTGACGATAAATGCTATTTTGTAATCAAACGAATCAGGAATAGAAATTAAGCATCAACATTAGGCTGATGGCAAAGTTTTGCCAGCAAGCGATAGATCGTATCTACCATCTGATGGCGATGTACCACTTCATCAACCACACCGTGCTCGAGCAGAAACTCTGCACGCTGAAACGGCTCTTCTAAAGTTTCGCGCACCGTTTGCTCAATGACGCGTTTGCCTGCAAATCCTATCATCGCTTTGGGCTCAGCCAAATGAATGTCTCCTAGCATCGCAAGTGACGCCGTCACCCCGCCATAAACAGGATTGGTCAATACAACAATGTAAGGGATACCTGCTAAACGCAATCGCTCAATAGCCGCCGCCGTACGTGCCATTTGCATAAGCGACAATAAGCCCTCTTGCATACGTGCGCCGCCCGATGCAGCAAAACATACTAACGGCTTGCGCTCTGCCAATGACTTCTCAGCCGCTTGCACGAATCGATCGCCGACCACTGACCCCATCGAGCCGCCCATAAAACGAAAATCAAAAGCACAAGCCACCACATCAATGTTACGCAGCTTGCCGTACATAACGATTAGCGCTTCTGTTTCGCCCGTCTTGGTTTGCGCCTCAAGCATACGCTTGGGATAAGGTTTACTATCGACGAAATGTAGCGGATCTTTTGCGGTAAATTCTTGGCCAAGCTCACCGTCTATTTGCTCCAAAAACCACTGTAAGCGCTCGCGTGCGGTCATCGTCAAATGATGCTCACAGTGCGGGCAGACGTAGCAATTAAAAATGAGCGCGGTATTGGTAATCTTAGAGTGGCAGTTACTACATTCCGTTGACGGCTCTGTTTCAATAGCAGTCAACGCGGGCGTCAGTTGGTGCTTGACCCCAGGTACAGGCCTGTCAAACCAAGTGCTAGGTTTGCTAGCGCCATTACTAGTGGCCTCTGGTTTTTCTATTGTATCAGTCATAGTATTGGCCCTTATCCTAGGCTATTTGACAAGTTTACTCACAAGCTTGTCGCTAGTTGTTAAATGTCGTTGCGATAATCCCTTATATAGCACCCTAGCTCTAGCAGTTATCTTTGGCAGCTATACGATACCTTTTACGGAGCAGTAATATATGTACAGGTTTAGTTTACACACGTAAACTAAATTTAGCAAAGCTAATCCCAGCTATCGATAAGTAGCCAAAAGCGCTATCATTGAATTATCAAATAACGCCAATTAACCTATTGCCTTAGCAATGTGAGTTGGCAGTTTATGCGCTTAGACTGTCCAATGCTGATCGTAGCTCGTCCATCTTAGTCATGATCTTTTGCTGAGCAGTAGCAACGGCACTAGCGTCATTGCCATCGATATCAGCAAAGTTCTGTACCAATTCGCTACCGACAATAATACCATCAGCATGAGCGCCAATCGCTTTAGCTGAAGCCCCGTCACGAATACCGAAGCCCACGCAGACAGGTAGATCAGTCTCAGCCTTAATCGCTTGTACTTGGGTTGCGACATCATCGGTATTGAGGGTCGCTGAACCTGTTACGCCTTTGAGTGAAACGTAGTAGATATAACCACCGCAATGGGTCAATACTTGCTGGCGACGTTCAGCCAAGGTAGTCGGCGATAACAAGAAAATCTCGTTAATGGCATTGTCCGTTAGATGCTGAGTAAAGCTCCCCGCCTCGGCTGGCGGCAGATCGACCATCAAGATACCATCAACGCCTGACAGCTCACATAAAGCGACGAAACTATCATAACCGATAATCTCAACGGGATTAAGATACCCCATCAAAATAATCGGCGTTTGCGTATCTGTCTTGCGAAACTCGCCCACCATTTTGAGTGCTTCTCGGGTACTCGTACCCGCTGCTAGTGCACGCTCGCCTGCTAAGGCAACGGTTGGCCCATCTGCCATAGGATCAGAGAAAGGCAAGCCCACTTCGATCATATCTGCGCCGTGCTTGACGAGATCATGAAGCAAACCAACGAAGTTGCTAGGATTAGGATCGCCTGCCATTACATAAGGAATTAAGGCTTTTTTATTTTGCGATTTTAGGGTGTCAAAGGTGCTTTCAATTCGGGTCATAAGGGTCTCTAAAATTAATCAATATTGCTCGAAACAAAAGGCTGCTATTCACAGCCTTTTTCTAGTACCTACTCTTTTTTTGTCCTAAAACTCAAGACCTTCGGCGCTCATCACCGAATGCAAGTCTTTATCACCGCGACCTGACATATTGACGACGATGGTTTGATCTGGCGTCATTGTTTTGGCAAGCTCTAAAGCATAGTAGCAAGCGTGAGCGGTCTCAAGTGCTGGGATAATGCCTTCTTTACGCGTAACTTCATGGAAACCCTCTAACGCCTCTTTGTCCGTACAGCCGACATATTCTACGCGGTGCATATCTTTTAAGAAGCTGTGCTCAGGGCCAACACCTGGGTAATCGAGACCTGCTGAGATCGAATGGGTTTCTTGAATCTGACCATCGTCATCCGCCATGAGATACGTGCGGTTACCATGCAAGACACCAATACGACCCGCAGCCAATGGCGCAGAATGACGACCGGATTCAATACCGTCACCTGTCGCCTCGACACCATACATTTTGACATCCGTATCGTTCAAGAAATCAAAGAATAGACCAATAGCGTTCGAGCCACCACCAACGCAAGCCACTAGCGCATCAGGTAGTTTTCCTGTCTGTTGCAAATGCTGAATACGTGTCTCTTTACCGATGATCGCCTGAAAATCACGTACGAGCAGCGGATAAGGATGCGGACCTGCGACCGTACCAATAATGTAATAGGTCGTATCGACATTAGTGACCCAATCACGCATAGCCTCGTTCATCGCATCTTTGAGCGTGCGTGAACCTGACGTGACTGGCACAACCGTAGTGCCCAGCAAACGCATACGATAGACGTTCATCTTTTGGCGCTCGACGTCATCTGCGCCCATATAGACGATACATTCAAGTCCCAAACGCGCGGCAATGGTCGCCGTTGCCACGCCGTGTTGACCTGCGCCGGTCTCAGCGATAATGCGTTTTTTACCACACATTTTGGCAAGGAGCGCCTGCCCGATGGTGTTATTGACTTTGTGCGCGCCCGTATGATTTAGGTCTTCACGTTTAAAGTAAATCTGTGCTCCGCCAATCTCATCGCTCAAACGCTTGGCATGATATAGCGGCGTAGGACGACCGACATAATTGACCAAGTCATTGTGATATTCCTCCCAAAACGCCGGATCAGCTTTTACTTTAGTGTATAGCGTTTCGAGTTCTTCAAGCGCTGCCATTAACGTCTCAGAGACAAAACGTCCCCCGTGTACGCCAAAATGCCCGCGTGCATCTGGATATTGATTAAAATCTTGTACATCTTCTGGATTGGCGAAAGTGTTGATGGTAGAGGTGTCTTTATTGGCGAGCTGACTCATGATAGTTCCTACTTAATATGGAATGTTTTTAGGATAGATAGGGTTGGTATTGTCATCAGGATAATTACTGATATTTTAGAGTTCGCTTAGGGCGTCTCGTTTTGCCATCGTTCACGCTTAACCGCTTTCATAAATGCACGCATTTTTGCATTATCCTTAACGCCTTTGTCCTGCTCAATACCGCCGCTGACATCTAAAGCATAAATAGGGAGATCAAGCGTAGAGGCGACGTTTTTAGCATCGAGTCCACCTGCTAAGATAATTGGTAGCGTGCTATCTTTGGGTATCAAGCTCCAATCAAAGCGCGCGCCTGTACCGCCGTATTTTTCTTTATGATAAGCGTCGAGCAATATACTACTTGCGCCAGCATCAGAAAAATTGTCAATCTGAGATTTTACGCTAGTGGGTGTATCTTCTTCAGTATTGATACGCAAGGCTTTTATCCAGCGCTTGTTGACACTAGCGGCGAGCATTTGACACTGCTTGGCGCTCTCATCGCCGTGGAACTGAATAACATCGAAACCTACGTTGTCAGCTAACTCGATTAGCTGGTCATTTGACATATTGACGACCAAAGCGACCACACTAACAAAAGCAGGAATAGCGCTAGTTAATGCCTGCGCTTCAGCTATGGTCAGCGCACGTGGACTTGGCGGATAGAACACTAGACCTATGGCATCCACACCCAACTCTATTGCTGTATGGATATCATCAAGACGAGTAAATCCGCAAAACTTAACATGCATGAGATAACCTTTAAACACTAAATGGAGTCAATTGGGAGGCGCGAAATAGAAATTTATCATAAAAGAAGTTATCAAAAGATATGATGATGATTTGTTACTTGGTAGGCAAATCAATTGCATCCAAAAACTTATCCTAGCATACTTTTATTATTCGTTTTGTTTATGATTGAGATAAGGATAGGTGAATGGCGAACAATGACAAGAAGTCAGATACGGACAACGTGCGCGCGCCGCATTATTTGATGTGGTTTCGCCGAGATCTGCGCATACATGATAACACCGCACTAGCTGCGCTATGTGAGCAGGCCCATGATAATGATGCGTCAGTAACCGCCGTCTATTTTTATACGCCAAAGCAGTGGCACACTCATGATATGTCGCTTACGCAAGTCGATCATATCGCTCGTACTTTACCTATTTTGGCTCATAGTTTGAAAGAGACGCTCAACATCACTCTTCAGGTCTACGTCTGTGCGCAGTTCGATGACAGTATCGACGCCATTACCGAGCTGTGTGAACAACAGCATATCAGCTGCGTGATGGCCAATCACGAGTACGAAGGGCGTGAGATCGATCGCGATAAGGCGTTAACTGAGCATCTTGGCAAGCAAAATATCAAGTTTATACGTCATCATGATCAGTGTATTTTGCCGCCGCAAAGTATTACGACTAATGACAACGACACGATGTACAAAGTGTTTTCGCCGTTTTATAAAAAGTGGCGACACACGCTAGAAGTCAGTCAGCTAGAGAATCATGACGCGGTACGGGTAAAAAACAATAATAAGGCCACTGATGCACTGATTGAATTAAAGTCAGTCAGTAACAGCGCAAGCACGCTCAAAGATATTGAAAAACTAAGCCATCAAGTTGTCAAAGACTATCAAGCGTCTTTGGACGAAAACTATCAGCATATTGATTATGATACGCAATTAGAGCAAGCGCGCGAGCACTACCCCGCTGGTGAAGACGCGGCATGTAAGCGCTTAACGCAGTTTACAGGCGATGATATCAATGACTACAATGTCAGCCGTGATAAACCTATCTTGCAAGGCACCAGCCATATGTCTGCCTATCTGACTATTGGTAGCATCAGTCCAAGAGCGTGCTATCTACAAGCGGTGCAAGCGCAAGAAGAACTACATGGCAATGATGGCGACAATGCTAGTGGTAATGAGGATATCAATCGCTGGATTAGCGAGCTGGCGTGGCGTGACTTTTATCGTCATGTATTGACGGTCAAACCTGAACTGATACGCCATAAAGCTTATAAAGAAGAGACTGATATCAAGATTAATTGGTCTTATAACGAAGAAGATTTTGAGGCATGGTACACCGGTAAAACAGGCGTGCCTTTGGTTGATGCCGCGATACGCAGCTTAAATACTAATGGCTTTATGCATAATCGCTTGCGTATGGTCACAGCGATGTTTTTGACCAAAGATTTATTGATAGATTGGCGCTGGGGTGAGCGCTACTTTATGAGTCAACTTATAGATGGTGATTTTGCCTCCAATAATGGCGGCTGGCAATGGAGCGCCTCGACAGGTACGGACTCTGCGCCCTACTTTCGTATTATGAACCCGTTCAGCCAAGCCAAGAGTCATGACTCAAAAGCCCTGTTTATTAAAACTTGGCTACCTGAGCTCAAAGACATCCCCGCCAGCATATTGCATGATGAGAATAAACTGCGTAAAGCGCTGACCAAAGGTGGCGACTTTGCCAACATTGATTACCCTGCTCCTATGGTCAATCACAAAGAAGCGCGGCAACTGGCTATCGCAGAATTTAAAAAAGAGTGAAAACCTTTTAAAAAAGACTGCTCACTAGAAACCCAGTAGCGAGCGTTTTCGTTTGTCTTATTGTCAAGTCTTATGAAGCAGCCGCTGGCAAACGACATGGGCCCGCGCCTTGAGTAGTGACGGTCACAGTAGCACCCGTTAAGGCAAATAGTTGCTGCAACTGTGATTGGGCATTATTAAGGGCAAGGGTCATCACATCACCGCGGCAAGCTTTCTCTAGCACCTCTTTTTTTGCCATGCTTTGCGCTTGCTCAAAGATCTTGGGATCAACTTGCGTCATACCAAAGACTCCCGACTGCCAATCGTAGATCTCAATGTCGTCTAAATAGACTGAGAATATCTCCGATTGCGGCAAAGTGATATCGATCTTTGGCATTAGTACGATAGGGTTACTATCTAAGTTCCCGTCATTTTCAGCAGTGCTCTTAGCGTTTTCAAACGCTTCACTGTCCTCTGCGCTAGGCTGCGTAACTTTTACCATGTCAGGCGTCAGAGCACTCAAATCAACGCCCGCCTCTACGCGACCACTAACGATAAACAACCCCTTTTGCTCATCAGTCCACAGCTTCTGCCAGCTGCCCTCGCGCTGGCTGGTAATCACCGTATCTACGCTAAATCCAACGGTTTGCAAGCGATTAAGCTTCTGAATTTGCGTCACTACCCCTGCGCGAGTGATCGTCTCAACAGGCTCTTCTTCCGCTTGATTTTGAATAATATAAAAGGCCGCTACCAAAGCAAGCAGACCTATGATCAAAAACAGCCAAGACGTTTTGGCTACTTTCGTCTTAGGTTTAGTAGAGAGTCGATTATCAGACGCTGTCATGGCAATATCCTTTTGAGAGTCATTCGCTTAGAGATAATTAGCGCAGCGCACAAAACAAGACTGCGTGTATAAACAATACAAGATTTGATATAAATGCTACCGCCTACGCAACACTTCAAGTTACGGCTACCAATTGCTACACATTAGCCCTCTGTAGAACGTCCTTTATTGTGACGATTTAACTATTATTTTCAATGTCATTGTAGCCTTTTACCCTCATTCTCAAGCAAAAGCTAAAAAGTCATTGCGTCTAGCCCAAAGTTTACCTACCATAGTCTGATTGTGCTGGTGAATACTGAGCTGGCCTCTCCTCCTATTTTGCGCTTGCGGTTTTTCGTCTTGCGCGACTTATTTATTCTTTATAAAAGATAAGGTTTTGCTTTATTTATGAAAGCCAGTCAGTTTTTATTTGCCACGCTAAAAGAAACGCCAAGCGATGCTGATATCGCCTCAAGTCAATTGATGGTCAGAGCCGGTCTTATTCGCAAGATCGCCTCTGGACTCTATATCTGGTTGCCTATGGGTTTACGTATCTTGCAAAAGGTCGAGCAGATCGTGCGCGAGGAGATGCAAAGTATCGGCGCACAAGAAGTGCTCATGCCGATGACTCAGCCGGCTGAGCTGTGGCAGACGACTGGACGTTTTGATGATTATGGCCCTGAGCTACTACGGTTCAAAGATCGCCATGATCGCGATTTTGTGTTAGGGCCCACGCACGAAGAGGTCATCACTAACCTCGCTCAAGGCGAACTGCGTAGTTATAAGCAGCTGCCTATTAGCTTTTTTCAGATTCAAAACAAATTTCGTGACGAGATACGTCCCCGCTTTGGCGTGATGCGTGCGCGCGAATTCACTATGAAAGACGCTTACTCCTTTCATATCGATCAGGCCTCACTGGCAAAGACTTATCACGATATGTACGACGCTTATACTCGTATCTTTACTCGTCTGGGCTTAGACTTTCGGGCGGTGCAAGCGGATACAGGCTCTATAGGCGGGTTTGCCTCGCATGAATTTCATGTACTTGCTGATAGTGGCGAAGATGATATTGCTTTCTCTGACTCCTCTGATTATGCCGCTAATGTAGAGCTTGCCGAATCGGTAAGTACAGCTGAGCGCCAGCCGCCAACGCAGGCGCGTGAGGACGTCTTAACAGAAGACATGACCACTTGTAAAATGGTCGCAGAGCATTTAGACATTCCGCTAGCGACTACGGTTAAGACCTTGATCGTTCATGGTCATAAAGAAGACGATACGCCGCAGCTTATCGCCATTGTCTTGCGCGGTGATCATCAATTGAACACCGTAAAAGCTGAAAAGATAGAAGAGGCAAACGTGCCGCTAACTTTGGCCTCAGATGAAGAGCTAAAAGCGGCAGGCCTGCACAAAGGCTACATCGGTGTTGATTTAGACATGCTAGTGTTCGTTGATCGCGCGGCGGCTACCCTATCAGATTTTGTCTCTGGGGCTAACGAGATCAACAAGCATACTATCGGTATGAACTGGGCGCGCGATACTAGCATCACACGTATCGTCGATGTACGTAATGTCAAGGAAGGCGACCCTTCGCCAGATGGCAAAGGCTCACTCAGAATCAAACGCGGTATCGAAGTCGGCCATATCTTTCAATTGGGTGATAAATACTCGCAGGCAATGGGCTGTACGGTCTCCGGCGAAGACGGCAAACCTGTCACGCTTATGATGGGCTGCTATGGTATTGGTGTTAGCCGCATTATTGCCGCTGCTATCGAGCAAAACAATGATGAAAACGGCATCATGTGGCCGCAAACGCCAAGCGTGACTGATTCGATCGCACCTTTTGAGGTCGTTATCGTACCGATGAAATCCAAAGAAGATACCGTCATGCAAACGGCGACGGCGCTATATGAAGAACTAAAAGCGCAAGGCGTCAATGTGCTACTCGATGATCGCAACGAGCGCCCAGGGGTCAAATTTGCTGATTTAGAACTCATTGGTATTCCGCATCGTATCGTCGTCTCCGATCGCAACTTGGCAGAGGATAAGTACGAGTACGTCAATCGCCGCGATAGCGAAAAGCAGATGCTAAGCCGTGACGAAGTATTGGCTAAAGTGATTAGCAAATAATTCAAGCTATAAAGTTTAAACATAAAAAAGCGCTTATCTTACTCCATAAGATAAGCGCTTTTTTTGTAAGCTAAATACTAAAAACTGGCTTCTTCAACTACTGACGAATTAATCGACTCGGTTTAGGCAGTAAGCTCAAATCACTAACGCGGCAAGGATTGATATCGATACCGCCGCGACGCGTGTACCACGCTCGAACCATTAATTGACTTGGCTGATAGTGCTGACTCAAGTCCGCAAATATCTGCTCCACGCATTGCTCATGAAAGCCGTTGTGCTGACGGAAGCTTAGAATATAACGCAGCATAGCCGCATCGTCTACCTCTATGTCACTGCTTATTTCAACCGCCAATGTCCCCCAGTCAGGTTGATTGGTCACGGGGCAATTACTACGCAGCAGATTAGAGTAAAAATGATACGCATGATGATCGCTCTTAGCAGAACTTGAGCTCGATTGACTACTCGTTAAAAGTGAGGCGTCTGGGTGGGTTGTAAGTTTGACTTTATCCGTCGTATTCGCCAAAGCCTCATCGATACAGATGCCTTTAGGTTGGCCAATCATCAACCGCGACTGCTCATCGTCTAATGCAAACAGCTCAACCTGTACCTCTGCTTGTGCAAAGGCTGATAAGTCTTTTGCGATCAAAATTCGTACGTCTTGCCAGCTAGCAAACTCAGTAAAATTGATACTATTGAGATATAACTTGAGGGACTTGGACTCGATAATATAAGGCGAGCTTGCAGGCACGCTAAAACGGGCCATCGCTACTTGCGAGATACCTTGTAGATTAAGCCATGACATCTCAAATGCCTGCCACCAATCAACACCCATAGCTAGTTTGTCGTCTTGCCAGCCGATCACATTACGCCCCATGCTACGGGCAATCGGATATAGCGTCTCTGGACTATACTCAGTAGGATAGTCTGTAGTTTGCTCACCCAAGATACCGTGAATACTCATCTCAATACCCTAATTCTAAAATGATCTACAAGCGAATACGTGAGCCATCACTCAGTAAGCGATAACAAATGACATAAAAGATGACGCAAAATACAAAGATCGCTATCATTGAGTACCAGACATTGACGTCTGAGTAGCCCAAAATACCATAACGAAAGGCATTGACCATATAGACAATAGGATTCAATAGTGAGACATTTTGCCAAAAGCTCGATAAGTCTTCCATTGAATAAAACACCCCACCCAAAAAAGTCAGTGGCGTCAATACAAAGCTTGGAATAATAGAGATATCATCGAATGAGCGTGCGTATACGGCGTTAATAAAGCCGCCTAGTGAGAACAAGATAGAGGTTCCCAAAACGGTAAATACAGTGACAAATAAATGCTCAATACCAAGCTCTGTAAAGAACAGGGCGACGATAGAGACAATGATTGCAATCACCAAACCGCGAAAAATCCCACCACTAACGTAACCGGTCAAAATAGCATGTTTAGAGACAGGTGAAACCAAAAGCTCCTCAATACTTGCCGTAAATTTGGCACTAAAAAAACTCGAAACCACATTGGAATAACTATTAGTGATGATCGCCATCATGATAAGACCAGGCACGATAAACTGCATGTAAGGTACGCCGCCCATCTCGCCGACTCTATCCCCAATCATCCGACCAAAGATAATAAAATACAGCGTCATCGTAATTACAGGAGGCAAAAGCGTCTGTGGCCAAATACGTAGAATTCTACGAATCTCTTTTAGCAGTATCGTGCGAAAAGCGATCCCTTTTTTGCTCCAAGACATGGTCTCATTCGGGTCTACAACGACGGGCTCTCTCATAATCCTGCCTCCTTCATGCTATCAGCACTTTGAATATTTTTTTCAACCAAACGCATGAATAACTCTTCTAATCGATTAGACTTGTTACGCATACTCGCGACTTCAATATCAAGATCCGTCAACTGCTCAAACACACAGTTTAGTGTCTCGCCTTGCGTCAAAGTAACTTCAACAGTCATCTCATCTGGCTGCGCGATCTCTGTAACCTGCTCAATAACCAAAGGCTGGGTAAGCGGTTTGGTCAAATCTAAAACGAAGGTTTCTACCGATAGCTGTGCTAGCAAATCTTTCATTTCCGTGTTAATACGAATCTCACCATGATCTAGTATAGCGATGCGCTTACATAGCTGCTCGGCTTCTTCTAAATAGTGAGTCGTCAGAATAATAGTCGTATTTTCTTCGATGTTGATCTGTTGCATAAACTCCCACATAGAACGGCGCAGCTCGATATCGACGCCTGCTGTTGGCTCATCAAGTATCAATAGCTTAGGCTTATGAATGAGCGCACGTGCAATCATCAGACGTCTTTTCATACCGCCGGAGAGTTCGCGCGATTTGCTATCACGTTTATCCCACAGCCCTAATGCTTTAAGCAAACGCTCAGCACGTGGCTTAGCATCTTTAGCAGAAATACCAAAGTATCCTGCTTGAGTAATTAGGATGTCTTCGACTTTTTCGAACATATTAAAGTTAAATTCTTGCGGTACTACACCAAGGTACTGCTTGGCAACAGAAGGGTTAGCCAATAGATCCGTACCAAAAATCTCTACGCTACCCGTAGTAGGTTTAAACAAAGAGCTTATGATACCAATCATCGTCGATTTGCCTGCGCCATTGGGCCCAAGCAACGCAAAGAACCCACCTTGCGGTACTGTCAGATCAACGCCTTTTAGCGCTGAAAACCCATTATCATAGGTTTTTGATAAGTTTTTAATTTCGAGTGCTGGTACCTCAGACATGCAAACCTCTTTATTAAGTAATAGTATTTATTTTTATAACAAATAGTGTAGCCCTTAAAGTGAGGCTACCTATGGTGTATTTCAAGCGTACATCGTAGTAAGGACGG
The DNA here is from genome assembly GCF_051307035.1 of Psychrobacter sp. DM4. Taxonomy (GTDB): domain Bacteria; phylum Pseudomonadota; class Gammaproteobacteria; order Pseudomonadales; family Moraxellaceae; genus Psychrobacter. The sequence goes on along the minus strand of NZ_CP195536.1, from coordinate 609,757 downwards.
TATTAGTAATATCAATTGATAGCGATAGACCACAAAAAAGCGCCTATCTCTTTATGGAAATAGACGCTTTTTTATGACTTTGGGTCTAGTGCTACTTTTGCAAATCAGCTCAAGGCTAGAGTAGTATTTAGCTGGCCTGCGCGATCATATAATCAACGGCGTTCTGTACTTCTTCGTCTGGGATATCAGCGCCGCCTTTAGCTGGCATCGCGTTAAAACCCTGAATCGCATGGGTGTATAGTGTATCAGCACCTTTAGCGATACGTGGACCCCAAGCACCCGCATCACCTAACATAGGCGAGCCGAGCAAGCCTGATGCATGACACGTCTGGCAAACCGCGCTATAAACGGCTGCGCCATCACGTGGACCACCGTCAGCTGACGCGCTTGCAGCTCTAACGGTTACGTCACAAATCTCGCCTTCTTCAAAACAAACGCGGCCTACTGGCTGGATACGAGCGACAAGATTGGGATAGAGCGCGACCAGTTTTTGTACTTGTGGGGTGTCTTCTGGAATAGGCTCTTCTTCAGCCGCCGCAGTCGCTTCGAGGTTCTCGTCGACAGCAGCGGTCTCATCTGTACCAGCAGCAACGTCAGCTGCCTCTGCATCCACAAGCGCGGCATCGGTCGTATCCGCAGCAGCTTGTACGTCGTCACCAAGTACCTCTGGTGCGTTTTCGACCACTTCTTCTGCTTGTGCTACCTCAGTGACTGTCGTTGTATCTACAACCTCTTCAGCTTGGCTCACCGCGATACTAGCAATTCCTAGAATGGCAGCTGCCGATAACATCACTACTTTTCTCATTCGTCACGTTCTCTTATTACATACACAAATGGCAAGTCATACAAAGACTTTATGATTCGATGAATAATACAAACATCAACAATAGACGGTCTTTGCATTCTTTCGCGCAAGTGTAATCGGTGAATATAGATCAAATTCGTTATTGTTAACATTATAAGGGAAAAGCGCAGTAGATTGCCATGCCTGTTTGTTGACTCGGCTGTTTTTTCGTAAATAGCCGTGATAGCTGTCATCACTTATTGGTTTTGGTAGCGTTATTTGCTAGACTAAGCGCTCTTAAATTTTTGCGGTCTATGCTACCCATACTAGCCAGTACATATGACAGCATCAATGTTAAGCGCTCGTAGCTCAGTTGGATAGAGTATCGGCCTCCGAAGCCGAGGGTCGCGCGTTCGAATCGCGCCGAGCGCACCATTCCCATAAATAGGCCTGTTCTGGCTCTAGTTCTAATTTAGCTTTATATAGTGTTTCTCCTTTGTCTAGCCCTAGTATGTCGGCTATTTTAAGTATGGTCTCATCATTAGGCTTTCGCTTGTCTCCAGTTTTGTAGTTCTTAAACGCTGATACTCTGCCTTGATTGATACCAAGTCTTTTGCCTAGTTCTTCTTGGCTCCCTATCTTTTTTGCTGCTTTATCAAATAATTGCGTAATCATTGTAAATACTCCTTGCTAGTATTCCCAAATGGGATTATAATGACAGCTATAGACAGATATTTTTTTATCTAGCTATATTCCCAAAAGGGATTAATCCCAAAAGGGTTTAATTAAATTCTATCACTAGGCAGGAGTGAATAACAATGGAACATAAATCTTTTTACACAAAGACACGCACCGCACATGCTCATGTTATTGGTCTTAAAGGCTCACAGGGCGAAACGTTGGTAGTAAGTGTTAATAGTGTCAAAACTGGTAAAAAGCTCAACCTTTATAAATTGCCGCTTGAGCTAAAAAACCAAGTAGCAAAAATCAAATCTTATTCTGCTTTTGTCGCATTTGCCAAGGCAAACCAGATTGCTGACATCGTAGCCGATGAAAAGCAAACCTCTTGCCCTGCCCCTGCCCCTGCTCCTGCCAAGTCAGCAGCTAAGGGACAGGGCATCTTTATTTACACAGAAACGACAGGTTTAGATCGTGACGCTGAAATAGTCGAGATTGCCGTTGTTGATGAAAATGAAAATATCCTCTTTGAGTCTCTTGTAAAACCTACCAAGCCTATATCTAAGGCCGCTACAGACGTTCACGGCATAACAAACGCTGATGTCAAAGACGCCCCATCTTTTGCCGAAATATGGGCCAAGCTATCAAGCCTTATTGGTACAAAGACTATTGTTTTTTATAATGCTGACTTTGATACGCGCATGATCCGACAGTCTGTAGCAAGTGCGTTTGACTCCCCTATCCCGAAAGAGTTTACCGATTTATTCCCACATAACAAAACCTTTTGTTTGATGCAATTCTACGCGCGTAATTATGGCCGCATATGGTCTGACTATCATCATTCCTATAGATGGACTACGCTCACAAATGCTTGCACACAGCAGCGTATTGACTGCCGTGATGTGCCTAATCATAGGGCCGCAGGTGATGCGATTAAGACGGCTAGACTATATCGCAAGGTCAAACAGTTGCAAGGGGTCGCATGATGAATTATCAGCCTTTTTTAAACATGCACGTATTGCTATCTGATGCTTTTTTGGCAGTTATACCGCCACTGCTACAAATATTTGCAGTGATTATCGGAACTATACTAGTTATGAGATTGTTGCGCTGGTGGCTCAAGCATCCAGTGTAAGCAAATGATATAAAGCGTGTCGCTGGTGGCAGGACTAAGTGACGACAGGGCGACACGACTTGATAAGCAAGCTAGTTACTGGGGTAACTTTGCATAACTAGCGACAGTATGAGTGACCATGACATGTGATGCCGTAGCGGTATATTGGGTGTTTTTTGCCCTTGCTTGCGTAGGCTTGTTGTTGTGGGCGGGTTGACTGTGCAAAGGCGGCGTGTGTTGTCGTAATCAATCCTCCATTGGCAGAACACTATGACCAATGGCCCTATGTGCGATGGTGCGATGCGAGAGCATTAAACGATGATCAAGCAAGGGATTTCACTCTAGAGCTACTTAAAAACGTAGCTCTAGGGTGAGTAATTTCCCTAAAGCTCAAATGCTCCGCAAATGCATTGTAACAAGCGTTTAGCAGTAAATAAGAAAATTAAGAAAACAAAAAGAGATTGTATAGGGGCTGGGCTGACGAATCTAAAAAGCAGAAAACAAACGCAGTGCAGTTTTTGCTTTTTAGTGAGACAGACAGCAAACAACCGAAGGGCGTTAGCGTAGTTTAGAGTTTGCAAGAATAAGTACAGTAAGAGGAAGTGAAGGAACGTGAGAGTGTAGCGTAAATTTCCCCACTAGTAATACGGGGGTAAAGTACCAAGAGCGAACATTCAAGCGTGGTCAAAGTGCAAGGTTTGAGAAGTAGCAAAATAAACATAGCGACTTTGAAAGAGTTTCAACAATTAGGATTGGTAAGACTAACAAAGGACTGGCACAACATGACGGACTTCGACAAAAACGCCAAAGCGTACATGCAAAGCCTAAAAGCTAAGCAAGATAAGAAGCTGCCAGCGCCTGACGTTGACATTCCATTCCTAAGCGTTGCAAATTCCACAAAACAAGTTTTCTTAAATCCAGCGCTTGACGCCACTGTCCTAAACGCTGTCACAGCTACAGCAGACGATTACAAGCTATATCCTTTGCTCAATACTGACGGCGTGATAACTGCCGACGGTCTCCAAACTGAAATGATCCGTAGACCTGCAAAGGGTGAAAAGTGCGTTATTGACTGGCTAAGTATCACTATGCAAGCGTACACTTTTGAAAACAATATAACGTCAGAACAGTATCACGAAACTTTTAGACAATCCGCCCTTATAGATAACGTCGGTCAAGTCCTCCGCGATATATTTGGTTTTGGCATCGACAAAGAAAATAAATCTGGACGCAATTTTTATGAGCGTAGCTACACACTAGAACACAATGCTGGTTTTGTCTGCATTGGTGGCCAGAACGATACGATCATGATTTCAATTAACGGCGTAGGTTGCACGTATGGTAAACAAGGCTGGGAGGGCCATTTTAACGCATGGCTTAACCTGTATTGCCAAGAACCAAAAATCACACGTATTGATCTAGCTCATGATGATCTATATGGCGAGTATACCGACATTGATTGGTTCAATGAACAGCACACTATAGGCGGTTTCACTAATGGTGGCAGACCTCCAGCCGTTGAGTTCCGCGGAGACTGGAAGAAGCCAAACGGTAAAGGTAGAAGCCTATACATAGGCTCTCGTGACTCCTCCAAGTTCACCCGAATTTATGAAAAGGGCCGCCAATTAGGCGATAAAAACAGTTTATGGCTACGCACCGAAGTTGAATACAAAAGCCGTGACATTTTTATACCGCTTGATGTGCTAATAAATCCGAGTCAATTTTTTCTAGCAAGTTATCCATGCTTTCATATTTTCGATGGTCAGACAGATATTAGCAAGTTTGAGCGCGTAGAAAAGCAAAACCTGATGACCTTTGAGCAAGCCATTGACATTTTAAAAAATCAATATGGCAGATATTTATACTTTTTCCGCCAAGTTTATGATGATGATACGGTCTTACTTGACCTGCTAACAGACATCAAAAACAAGGCAGTTCCCGAGCGGATAGATCCGCTCACAATTCCAAAACTAAGCCACTAGGCAGGAGTGTAAAAAATGAGCAATCAAAATGATATTACAGTAAACGGTATTACTTACGACGCTGACGAGATTTACGAGCGTACCATTACAGTACACGGTGCACAGCCGACAAGCTACGAGCAATACGATTATGTGAACGTACTTGTCAATCATAAAAACCGTAAAGAAGCCAACGGCCTAAAGTCTGGCGGTGTCGCTCAAGCGCAATACAGATACGGCACAGCATCAGATATTCACAGCTTTAATGACCATGAATATCCGTTCCAGCTTAAAACTAAGATGACGACGACTAGCGATAAAAACGGTGATCCGATCCAAGTTATCTTATGGGCCGACTTTGCCAATGCTCAAGAAATGGAGCTTGTACCGCGTAACAAGTCGCAACAAAGACCACCTACGGCATCACCTGCCAAAGCGTAACGAGTAAATTATGAATAACACGGTTTATCAATGTATAGAGTTATCAGTGACAAATAACTGCATATCTTGGCAAGCCGTACCTGAACACAGTGGCTATAAACTAACTAATGAGCAAATGGCCGAGTTTGTTTTTTCCATCGCTGTACTTTTTGCCACTGTCGCAGCGATTAAACTTATCAAACGCTCATTCTTCTAAGGAAAGATCATGTCTCAAAGTAAAATTGCAAAAGTGAAAAGTGCTGCTACTAACAAGTATTATCAAGTTGGTACGGCTGCCACTATGGCCCTAGTCACTACAGGTGCACATGCTGAGGGCGTAGCCGCTCCCGATATGACACCGATTGTCACTATGATTAATGGCCTCGTCGCTGTTGTTGGGTCTGTTGGTATGGCTGTCTTGTCAGTTTACGCGACTGCTAAAGTGTTCAAATGGGTTAAGACTGCGTTCTAATGTCATTTCACCCTGACTTCATCTTACAAGTTATCGCCATTGTTTGCATGATCGTAGCAATACGTGATGCACTCAATCTTTAACTTGTAAGATTTAACAGAATATATAAAGGACTTTACTAAGTTATGAATATTTTGTGTCGTAAAGTCCTTTATGTTTTTTTATCTTTATCTCTCGCTCTTTTTCCTTTAACAGCCCTTGCTGCTCACGACGGCGACCCACAGCACCTGAAATGGCGTTTAGAGAACTTAAAAAAAGATGTTGATACACAATACAAAAAAATGACGTTAGAAGTAAATGCTCAAAAAACATACCCTGTATCCACGCTCGGCCCCGACGGAAAACCTATTGTACAAAACAGAACAGCAAAATCTACTGTTAAGCTAACACCCAACCCAAAATCAATCGGCAAATCATTGCTTAAACGTGCTCCTGCACTCGCAATTACACAAGCTGTTATCGCAATCGCTGGTAAAGCTGTGGATTGGATTCTTGATCCTGAAAACAATGGCGTAAAATACAAATCAGACGAAGAAGTAGGATACAAAGTTGGCAGCAACGAACGTCTTTATTCAACTGCCGAAACGGCTTGTAGAGCTCATACAGTTTATAAAAATGATTCAATTGCTGGAAGAAATAAGCCCTATTATTTTAGCGGCGGTAATATAAAGCCTGATGCGCCTGACACATGTTACTACACTATGGTGCATGAGCAATACGGCTCAGATGAAAGACCTGCACCTATCACGTCTGTCACTACTCCGCCGCAAGACATAGTAATACCCATTGAAGACGTAGCATCGCAAATTGTCGATGACGCGTATAATGGCAAATCTGCTGCTCTCGAAGCACTATCAGATAACGCAATAGATGAAATAGAAGCAGGACTACACGATGAAGCGTTTGACAGAAATAGCGACATTCCCCAGCCTGACCCTGACGCTGTAACCTCCGAAAACCCTGACGGTGGAACTGGTGAAAATCCAGATGATGACAATCTATATCCCGAAGACCAACCGCAAGATGGAGAGGACGGACAAGATGGTCAAGACGGACAAGATGGTCAAGACGCACCAGCGTTTCAACTTCCCGCATTTTGCGATTGGGCGTCTCTAGCTTGTGATTATTATAACTGGTCGATGGAAGCATGGGAGCCATCGCCTGAAGAAACACAAGTTTATATACAGCAACCAGATATAGGCGATTGGCAAGGTAAAGCAACCGCAGGTTACGTCGATTTTTCTGGCCAATGTCCTGCTGATGTATCTATACCCATAGATTATATGGGTGCATCAACAACACTTGATATTAGTTATGGCCCTTTTTGTCATTTTGCAAGCATGATAAAGCCTGCTGTTATCTTGGGCGCATGGATAAGCGGTATGCTCATCATATCAGGCGGTAGGGCTAGGGAGTCTTAAAAATGATCGGTGCTTTGGCTAAATTATTTCAATATCTTTTCGGCGGTATGGGCAAACGTGTACTTGTCGGTATGGGGCTTGGTATAGCATCAGGTGCTATCTCTTTAGCTGTTATTAACTTTTATATTAACAAAATTGTTTCATCTGCTGGTGCACTTGGTGACATGGCAGCAATACTACACATCGGCGGTATGGACACAGCTATATCTATTATTATCGGTGCTGTTGTTATTCGCGCTAGTATTGGAGCCACTAAGCTATCCTTATCTAAAGCAGCAAAATAAAACAGACGCGGCAAGCCCCAACGCAAGAGCAAAACCCTTTTGCTTGCGTGGGGCTTGCTAAGGCAGGGGATTTTATGTCAGACAATGGACTGGTAAAAGGACAAGGGCTAGTTTTAATCACTGGTAAAAAAGGTTCGGGCAAGTCGCATTTTGCAACAAGTCAGATAAAGTATATCGTTGATAATCACCCAGAGCATAAAGTTTATGCAGATATAGCAGGTCTTAACATAGCAGGTGTCGAGCCGTCGCCTAAAGATTGGCAAGATTTAATGGATAGCAATGGCGTAGGTAATTGCACCATTTTCTATGATGAGGCCCAGCGCTTAGAGTGGGCCGATAACTCTAGTACAAAGATCAATAGTGATCCGCGCATACGCGAAATGACTATGATACGCCATGCTAATATCAATATTGTTATTATCACGCAAGATCCTACTTTTGTACATTCTGCTTTACGCAAACTTGTTGACGTGCATTATCACGTTAGCCACCCATTCAAAGACGGCAAGCCTAAAGTGTTTAAGTTCACGGGTGCTATGTCTACTATTGACGACAAGGGCGCATACAAAGAGTATGCAACCGATACATTCACCCATAAATTAGACGAAGAAACATCAAAGCTCTATAAATCTGTAGATGATGGGGCCACCCATGACCAAAAGAAGTCTATACCTAAAAAAGTTAAAATCATGATAGGTGTAGTCGTCTTCTTAATCCTCGTTGCTATACCTGCTGGTATTTGGGGCGTTGGTAAGGTTTACGGCTTTATAGCAGGTGCAGAAGATCGCGGTGATGAAATGATGAACGAGACAACCGATAACGTCGAGACTATCACAGGGGGTTCTAGTTCTGCGCCTGATCTGCCCACTGTCGATGGTCTGACAGATGCCGAGCTATTAGCACTCTATAAAAAGTATTTAGATGATTATACCGTTGACGTAGCAGAGCATGACGCCATAAGGCCCGATAGTATTATGGCAAGTGGTGATAAGTGCATGGCTTTTAACATGTACGGCGACGGCCTAAATATACCGCATGATAAATGTATGAGCATGTTGCTTAATCCAGAGACAAGGCCGCATAAGCGCACAGTACAGCGCGCACAGTCTCCACAGAATAGTAATTTTAATTCTAATGCGTCCAGCAATCCAGTTTCAAGCGCCGATGACGTAGATTATATAAATAATCCACCGCCGCCTATAGTCGATAATAGTTAGTCTATGCGCGCGCAATTTCGCGTGTAGGAGATTAGATTATGTTTACTAAATTATCAGAGGTTATCGAGTATTACCAAGATTATCATTTAACAAAGCATAAGTATCATTACCGAGCGCATAACCTGCGCTTTTTTGATGCCTATGATTTAAAGGATTTACGCAAAAAAGACGTAAAAGAGTATGCACAGCTAAGGCGCGTCACTGTCTCCAATAGCACTATAAACCGTGAGTGTAGTTTTGCAAGAGCAGCGATAAATCGAGTCAGAGAAGATTATGAGATTAAATTAAATAATCCATTTAATAAGGTAAAGTTTATTGAGGAGGACTATATAGCAAATTATCTAAATAAAGAGCAGTACAATAAGCTGCTTATCTCTGCATTGGTAACACGCAACCAAGATTTGCATGATTTTATTGTACTGCTGACGATGACAGGCTGTAGGCCTATCGAGTTATTAACGCTTGAATGGTCAAATGTGCATCTTGATAAAAGGCAGTTTGTAGTGAGGAATTACTACAGCAAAAGCAAAAGGACGATGTACAAGTATTTAAATGATACCGCATTTAATGTGTTAAAAAATAAAACACGCTCAGATCGTTATGTTTTCACTAATAAACGTACAAATGATCGTTACCAGAGCCTATCAAAGAGCTTTAACAGGTGCAAAAAGCGCGCAGGTGTCGTATGCACTATGTATGATTTAAGACATACTTATGCGTCGTGGTTGGTGCAAAATGGCGTTGGTATTTATACGGTTAAGGATCTGCTAGGACATGGTGACATCGACAGCACTATGCGTTACGCGCATTTAGATTATGCTCAATACGTGGCTGCTTTATCGTTGATTGAATAATAGTGTAAATAGTTATAGCTAGACGGCCTAGACTCTCCGAAGCCGAGGGTCACAGGTTCGATCCCTGTCGAGCGCACCACTATTTAAAACTTAAGTTTTAGTCAAGTTTTGCCTCAAGCATTATATTGTTTGAGGTTTTTTTGTGTCTAAACCTCCTCTTAAAGCCTTTATTTATAAGGACTGTATGTTTCCCCTAGGTTGACATTTACGAAATAGTCTACTCTTTAACAATGTATGAATGATAAGTTTTTGCGCATGCGCTCTATCTTTTGAAAATCGGTGACCACCTGCTCGGTGACCAAACGGTGACCATTTTGTGACCAAGATTGTTGAAAGTTGGTTGTGGTAACTAATCCCATTTGACGATATTGTTTATAAGGAAGTCTGATTTTTAAGCACAGGAACAGCAATCGGTACCTTATAGAATTTAGTAAAGCCTTCAATCGATTTGCCAATGGTTAAACTGTTTGGCAGCTTATATTCCTGATCTTGATCAGTGTAGATAACAACACAGCTGACAACCTTTGACAACTGCTCCTTTACCTTATGATAGCCTAGCTTATCTAGTATACCCATATCTCTTGCATAACTGCTTATCTGTCTTATGTCGTCAATAACGTCGCAGATTTGCTTGATACTACACGCGAAGCGTTGAACAATTAGGCTAAACTGAAGAAGTAGCTTTAACGCTAAGCGATGGTTTGAATTAATGTCCTAATTACTAAAATCGTCGAATGTAGTCATCTCAATTGACAATGATTAAATAGCTTTCTGGGCTTGATCAGTAGATATAATGGTTTTATTTGATTAGACTGAATATTTGACAGGTTTTATTGATATAGAAGGTAGTGAGACTATGACTCAAAACAATAATGATAAAGGAGTGTTTAAGGCTAGTACCTCAGATGAATCTTTGACCTTAGATGATAGTTGGATTAAGAAAATATGGGAATGGGCAGACAATTTTGAGTTACTGGGCTCTGAAGTGCCTCGGGAGAAAAAAGCATTACTAGCTATGAAAAAGCTAGAGATCCTAGAACCTGATTTAGACGAACAGCACTCTAGGGATGTCTATAGAATGGACTATGTACCCGATGAACTCACCAATCTTACCAATCTCATAGAAATAAATCTTAGTGGCATCCGCTCAAAGCATTTACCGCAGAACATAGGCCAACTTACGAACCTGACTAGACTTTCTATTAGTCACTCTAATCTTGTAGCATTACCTGATAGTATCGGACAACTCAGTAACCTTACCGAACTATTTATTGATGAAAGTAAGCTGAAAGAACTGCCTGAGAGTATCAGTCAACTTACGAACCTCAGTAAGCTTTTTATTAGTCGCTGTCAGCTTCGTTGCCTGCCCTACAGTATTGGGCAGCTTAGCAACCTTACGATACTTGATCTTATGCATTGTGAGCTTAGGGAACTGCCTGTCAGCATTGGTCAACTCCACAATCTTACGAAGCTCTTTATTAGCTATTGTGGGCTTAAACATCTGCCAGATAGTATTAGTAAACTTACTAACCTTATTGAGCTTGATCTTATTCACTGTGAACTTAGATATTTACCAGATAGCATAGGTCAGCTTACAAACTTAAATAAGCTTTATATTAATCATTGTCCGCTTAAAGAATTACCGGATAGCATTGGGCAAAGCCGTAATCTGACTGAGCTTTTTATCAGTCATTGCAAGCTCAAACAGCTACCTGACAGTATTGGACAACTTACTCATTTAACTAGACTCGATCTTATACACTGTGAACTTAAACATCTGCCAGATAGTATTGGTCAGCTTACTAAGCTAATTGAGCTTAATCTTATTAATTGTGATCTTAGAGATTTGCCTGACAGTATTAGTCAGCTCAGTAATTTAACTAAGGTTAACCTTTCTAACTGTAAGCTTGGTGATTTACCTGACAGTTTTTTTCAGCTCACTAATTTAGAATGGATTAATCTTAACGGTAATCCATTTGTTAATCTATCTTCAAAGACAATAGATCATTTACGTACTATAGATATAGTATATGGTTGGGAAAAATAATCTTGCAACTCTCTATGTCATACGATATATATTGTTCGATTCTCAAAAGCATACTGGCTAACTCTATGCGTGTTTGCTCTTCATAAATCCTCTCAAACCCATACTCACGTAACGTCACTGTTTACAATTCATTAGACTGATAAGTAGTTGAATCTCTAAAATAGCTTATCTTTGCTGTTGGCTTTTTTTGAGAATACAACTTTCTGGAAAGTATATTTAAAATATCTCAAACCACCATATTCACACCGATTGCTATCAGCACCAAACCGCCTAGCGCCTCTGCCCAACTACCGAGCCAAGTTCCTGACTGGCGTCCTATATAAGCCCCTAAAATACTTAAGATAGTGGTCGTCAGTGCAATAATTAAACATGCTAAATAAGCATTAACAGGCAATAGATTCAAAGTAAAGCCTGCGCCCATTGCATCAAGACTGGTAGCTATGGCTAACGACAGCAGTGTTTTATGACTTACATTAATCCGAGTATCGTCATCGTTAACGGAGCGCGACTCATAAAGCATCTTAATCCCAAGCGCTACCAGTATGACAAAGGCTACCCAAGAAGCTCCTTCAGCAAACCAGCCAAGCAAGGTAGAGCCAAGTGCATAACCAATCAGCGGCATCACCCCCTGAGCAACTCCAAAATACAAGCCAATGAATAATGCCATTTTTATAAACTGCGACTTAACATCGTTTTTGTGAGTTGAGCCAAGACCGATTGAAGCAGCAAACGCGTCTGCGGCTAGTGCTAGCGCCAGTAACAGTATCTCTAACATAATAAAATGGTACTCTTTTTATAAATGTAAACTCACCGACCTGAACTTGGCCAACGAGGGTGATAGTCATCGACGACGAAAGGGTGTGTGGCGTATTCCGTTAGGCGTAGCATATCCAGTGGCATGGGCATGACCAGACTTTCCATATCGTACGCGAGACGTGAGAGTGACAAAGTTTTAGTGTAATCCTTCTCATTAGGCAGAACATCAGGAATAGTAGCCTAAAAAGTCGGCGTGAAGGCCGCTGCAATTGGTGCTACGCCAACATAGGCAATCATCTTGATGGCCAATGCCGTTCCCAAAACGACCCCAGCATCATTCCCAGCCCAATCAAAAGCTAAAAGTCCTAGCGCTACGGTAGCCAGACCTGTGCCAATCAAGGCAATGATCTAAATGATCTTGAATTAAAATCTTCTTTGCTTGATGAATGACATTCTCTACCGCTTGCAGTTGCTGCGCTATTTCAAGACAAGTTCGACCCGCAACCAACATCTCTATCGTACTGCTTAGATGACCATTCGCTTTTTTAAGGCGTGTGATAACGGCTGGGTGAGACGCGTGTATGTGTGGTTTTTTCATAATGGAAATATCTTTCCTCTAGGGAGCACTATTATACCTTAGTTATAAAAAAGGTCGCGGAGTTGCCGCTGATGAAGGAGTTTTAGAAGCCGCATTCACAATAACAGGCGCGAACCCACCATCTAATGTATGGAAATTAGTTGCCCAACTGTGATAAATATGCGCAGCAAGTAAGGTGCTAATCTAGTATTGGCAAACGCTAATAAACAGTGTCTCGGTCTAGCAACGACAGTCAATTAAGCATAGAGCTGTGTTTATTGCTATGGCTATTTTTGGAGGTATTATGATTCTCGTAAGCCGATCGCGCCGAGCAGCGGCATCAGTTATGCTTGCCCTGATGGTATGGAGCGTAAGCTTCTTTCTACATTTTTTTTGGGAAATGGCACAAGTCCCCTTTTTTTCTGATATGCCTGACGCGAGCCACTGGGAGGTAATCGGGCTTTGTACAAGAGCGACTGTCGGTGATGCTAATATTGCTTTTGGCGCTTACGTGCTTGTGGCACTGTTTACAAAAGACTGGTTCTGGATTAAAAAACTATGGCGCCTATCGACTTTATCAGTATACTTCGCCGTTGGCTTGATTGTGACCATAATCTTTGAGTATTGGGCGACTGGAACCGGTCAGAGGTGGAACTATAGTGAGCTTATGCCTAGAATGCCGCTACTTGGTACAGGTGCATTGCCGCTCGCTCAGTGGGTGGTCATTCCAGTAATATTAATCTACGCTGTCAAATGGATGTTCCTAGGTTGGCAAATATCCAAGTAATAGAGTTTAGCATTAAAGGCAGTTGGTACTATTTAGTTCACTACACCATTACACTTGAAAAACAGGTGCAAATCCGCCCCCTGGTGTGCGAAAGTTAGTCGCTTGACCCTGGTAGATACGTCCAGCAGTAAGTAGCAGCTGTCCTGCATAAGTGTAAAGACGTATATCTACCTTTCTACTTGTCACAACATCATCGATTTTTATTGAGCGCTCTGTTGCAGGGATAAAAGTCTGAGCAATATAGTCTTCTTTTAATATAGTTTCAAATACTCGGCGAGTAACCTTACTACCGCGATAGACGCCTTTGCTTCCATATCCAGAAACGGGCTTGAAGAACCATTGTCGCCGTGTACGCCATAATTCTGCTGCATCGTTTTGCGTCGCCATTCGCGTTATTGGTACTGACCTTTTTAGATGTTCTGCTACAGCGTTATCTAGTCCCCACGACTGCAAAGTTTGCGGATCGGACAACAAAGTAAGATTGCGCTTATTAGCAAATATAGCATGGATATGGGGATTAGGCGTTACCACTACCGCACCCTCTAGATAAGCTTTCTTAAGCACAGCATGACTAGAGTTTTCAAATGCAAAGTCGACCAGCCGATTATAGATCATATCAATGGGCTTGCCATGCGCTGTCAGCTCACCATCAACATAATTCAGTTCAGACGGATCAAGTATAACGGTATCAATGCCCTTAGCTTGAAGTAGTCGGCAAGCCAGCTGAAACTCTAGATACATGAACTGGCTTTTGGGATCGTTATCCACAATAGCGATGCGATTAGGCATGGTAGTAGTAGTAGTTGATTGTCGCTGCCACTCTTGTATGAACATATTAGTGACGGCTTCTTCAAATCCATCCAGCATTTTAGTAGTAGCGATACTTTGCTGGGATGGGTGGCAGCAGTGTTTTTGCGCGCGGGCAAGTGCTACGTTTAAGAATGCGCCGCCCGCATTGGTATTAATCTCGATAAGTTTGGGGCCATCGTTACCTAAATGAAAGTCATAACCCATAAAAGCCCCTATCGGACCAGGATTAAAAGCCGCGATTTTGGGTGCCCATGACAGTACTTGCTGTTGGTAAGACGGCAGTCTAACAGCGGACTCAATAGCTTCAACGATACGCATCATTGTCTCTATTTCTGTTTTAGGAACGAACACGGGCGTTGCTGAAAATAGCTTATTGAGCTCATTAACTCCTAGTGGATTATCTCTTGTGTCTACTAACTGCTCTTGCAAGCTAGTATTAAGTGCTTTGCGATCTAAAGTACGGCAATAGCACTCTTGATTGAGTTGATTGGCAAGATTGTCATGTGCTTTATCTTGGTTATTGATTAGGGGTTCCATTTAAATCTCATTACTAAGTTTAGTAGTTATACTGATAAGGTTTAGAAGACAATTGAAGTAGAAAAAATATTTAGAATATTAAAGATAAGGATATTTTTATAGTTGCTTCATGAGATAGTTATTTGGCAAGATAGCTACTTTATGAGCTTAGACAGTTTTATGCTCATCAAAGATTAATATTTTTGCCAAAAACAAGCCTAATTCGAACAGTAGCCACATCGGAATAGCTAGCAATAGCATCGAGATACCATCGGGCGGTGTCACTACTGCTGCGATTGCAAAGCAACCCACTATGATAAAGCGGCGCTTGTCCTCTAAGCTCTGTGTGGAGACGATTCCAATCATTATCAGTAGTAAAGTAACGACTGGAATCTCAAAGGTGAGTCCAAACACCATAAACAATTTAAGAGCGAAGCTTAAATAACTGTCAATATCAGTCATCGGTATGACGTTTTGCGGCGCGAACAGAATAAAGAATTTGAGGACGCTTTTTAGTACGACAAAGTAAGCAAAAGCGACACCCGTATAAAATAGAAATATAGAAGATAGTAAAACTGGAACAGTGACTTTCTTCTCTTTCTTATAGAGACCAGGTGCAACAAATGACCAAATTTGATACAAGATATAGGGCATTGCTGCAAATGCCGCTACAAAAATTGTTAAGCGAATGGGTGCCATAAAATTCGAGGTGATGTCGGTGGCAATCATAGTCGAATTAGCAGGCAGCTGCGCAACTAAAGGGTCTGATAAGAAATCATATAGCTCACGCGAAAACCCAACTAAGGCTAAAAAAATAATTAAAACGGCCACGCATATTTTGATAAGGTGTGCGCGTAATTCTATTAGATGCGCAGTGATAGGCATACCGCTAAGTGCACTTGGTGTAGTAGTAGATTTGCTACTATCGTCAGTGTCTATTGTTGACTCAGGCTCAGTTTCATCTCGCTTTTGTTGTCGGCTTTTTTGCCATTTAAACAGACTCACTTATCTACCTTCTGTATAGCCGAAGAATAGGAAGTATCTGGCTGACGATCATGCCGATGAGGAGCGGTTGACTGATTCGAAGTATCTAAGCTTTGGTTTTGCGTGTTTTCAAACTCATCCATACTACCGCGCATCTCGGCTAGCTCACGCCTCATATCTGTTTCAGTCTGACGAATTTTTGCTAGCTCGTTTTGCATTTGCTTCCGAGTCTCTGCCAAATCAAGCTCAGACTCTATGTCAGACTGAAGGGTAGATATCATGCGACGTACTTTGGCGTACCATTGTCCTGCTGTGCGCGCAGCTTGTGGTAGTTTTTCTGGGCCCAAGACAATTAAAGCGATAACCCCAAATATGAGTAACTCGGAAAAGCCAATATCAAACATAACTGCCAAATATCATAATGAATAAGCTATTTAGTAACACAAGTGACAACCGCTTTATACTTTATTCTGATCATTAGTATCGAGACGATTACCTTCTACATTTTCAAATTTTGTACTAGCTTGATGATCTAAATTATCGTTTATAGTTACCGTATTATCATCATGACCAAGTACTCGATTTTTGGCGATGTGCTCATTGTTTTCATCTTTGACTGCTTCTTTAAAACCTTTGACAGCACCGCCTAAATCTTTACCCGCATTTTTGAGCTTGGCCGTACCGAATACCACAACCACGACTACTAACAAAATTAGCCAATGTGTAATAGAAAAACTACCCATAGTGTTATTCTCATCCTCTATAATTCTGCTTATTTCAATAACGTTGTATTTGATATAAAACGAATCGGAACTACAACATACCCGAAAACCTAATCAGCATATAAATCCCCATACCGACCATCATAATATTTTCAGTCAAGGACACAAAGCCAAGCGGTACGTTTGAGTTGCCACCAACACACGCGCACTTTAACTCACGCTTATCTATATAGACGGCTTTGAATACTGATAAACCATTGATGCCGCCGATAAATATCGCAACGATAGCCGCTACCAAACTTAGCCATGCAACGCCCGCTAGCATCGCAATACCGACAAAAGCTTCTGCAAAAGGGTAAACATAGGCATAGCGAACTACTTTACGCGCTAACAAGTCATAGCCCAAAAACATATTGGTAAAGCTCTCTAAATCTTGTAACTTTTGGATAGCTAGGACTATCATAGACAAGGCGATAAACCAAATCACGGTTTGCACTGATAATAATGTGCCACTAAAGCCCCAAGTGAGCGAAATACTGGCAAGTGCTGTCGTTGCAAAGATAGCAATCACAGGGGTATAGCTTACCTCATCAGTTTGTGCGACCTCTTTGCCAAAAAATGCTTGAAGATCGTCATAGCCACCGACGCGCTCATTATCAATAAAAATCTGCGGGGTTGTTTTGACGTTGAACTTGTCTTTAAGCGCTTGAGTCTCGGCATCATTCGTTAATGGCTTATCCTCAATCTGATAGCCATTACGCTCCAAAAGATCGAGTGCTTTTAGACCAAATGGGCAAACGTGATTAGGCTTGACCATGCGGTAGACTACTGCTGTTTTCATAATTGATACTCCTATCTAATCCACTTACTTTTATTCTTTTTATCTTCTATTCAAGTTCGCTAATCAGTTGCTTCATCTCAGCAATTTCACGTCTTTGAGCTTTGATGATTTCATCAGCCAGCTCTTGAACGCGAGGATCTTCAATGTCAGCACGCTCACTAGTCAAAATAGCAATTGAGTGATGCGGTATCATCGCTTGCATCCAGTCGACTTGATCAACAGTTTGCTGCGAACGCACACCCCATAGACCAAAGGCAAACAACACGATACTAATGCCATAAACCATCAAATTAACTTTAGTTTTTTTATACATATTACCCATGAATGCGAGCATAATTATCGCCATCACTGCGCCCATATATAGCGCCATGTAAGCGCGAGTCTCACTAAAATAAATATGATCCCATTGGTAAGTATTAAAATACATCATGACGTACATGACGATTGTCGATGTTACGATCATCAGAGTGAACTTTATATAAGGGTTCATTCCTTTTTGATGATTCATATTCCCTTGATTAGTAGCATTCATAATATGACCTCTTTAAATTTAACAGTTGTACAATTAACGGTTTAAAACCAGAATTTGATACCCGCAGTCAGACTACTGCCATCAACTGATTCGTTATCTTGACGACGCAAATCACGTGCATCACCTAAAGCAGATTCATAGCTTATGCCGACATAAGGTGCCAATTGACGATTCAAAGTTTCATAAGTGAGTCTCACTTCGGCCTCCATCTCATTAAAACCTTTGGCGATATGGTTATCGGTATCGTCTTTACTAAACGCCGTCAAACCTACTTCTGGTATAACGACCCAACGTTGGGTTAAACGCCATTCATATTCTGCACCAAGATCAAGCTGTACTTGACCATCAGTATAGACGTAGGCTATAGCATCTGTTTCAATAAAGTAGGGAGCCGTACCGACAATACCTGCCATGAGCGCAGGCTTATCATTTTCAGTATTATAAGCAACACCCGCCTCACCATTCCAATAAATACCGAGTGGCTTCCAGTAAGCGAGTGAGCTCAAACTACCAATTTCTTTATCGTCCTTAGTTTGAGCGCTTCCCTCTGTACGCAATCTGAAACGGTTACTATCATCGCCGTACCAACCCTCAATCTCAAAGTTGATCTGGTCGTCATCGAACTGATAGCCTAAATCATCTACTGAAACGCCCCATAATGGCATACTACCCATCATCATAGGTTTACCGAAGCGCCCGTAAGGAACACCGTTGGAATAGTCAGAACTTCGAGCATCGGCTGGCGCATCGCCACCTTGCATACCCGACATGTCCATATCCATACTGCTATGATCCATACCTGCCATGTCCATACCGCTGTGGTCCATGCCTGACATATTCATTTTACTATGGTCCATGCCCGCCATATCGCCAGACATATCCATACTACTATGATCCATACCTGCCATGTCCATACCGCTGTGGTCCATATCCGACATATCCATCTCCGACATATCCATGCCACTGTGATCCATATCCGACATGTCCATTCCTGACATATCCATGCTGCTGTGATCCATGCCCGACATGTCCATTCCTGACATATCCATACTGCTATGATCCATATCTGACATGTCCATTCCAGACATATCCATATTTTGCATTTTCATGTTCGACATCTCAGCAGCATTTGCTAAAGGTGATAGCAGAAGCAATAGAGAAGATATGCCAATAAACGATAGGCTTACTTTATACATTTTCATAATAAGACTCATATTTAAAGGTTTATTAAACAACGGCGACTTCTCTGAACATACCGGCTTCCATATGATACAGCAGATGGCAATGCCACGCCCATCGACCAGCTTCTCCTGTAGTATCAAAGCTTATTTTCTGTGCAGGTTGTACCACAATCGTATGTTTGCGGACTTGAAAATCTCCATCAGGCGCACGCAGATCACTCCACATACCATGTAAATGCATAGGATGATTCATCATCGTGTCATTGACTAAGGTAATGCGTACGCGCTCACCCGGCTTGATATTTACAGGCGTGGCATCCTTAAACATAACACCGTCCATGGCCCAGATATAACGCTCCATAGCACCAGTTAAATGTATTTCAATCTCTCTAGTAGGCTTGCGTTGCTCAGCTAGCACTTGTTCATCTACAGAGCGCAGTTGACTATAGGTCAGTACCTTTCTATCAATTTTACGCAGATTGATACCCGGATCATCAATATTGATACGCGCACTGTCGACGCGCATATCTGTCTTAAAGTCGTACTCTGTTTCAGCGTGACGGGCTTCATAACCATTTGATCCCATCGCGCCCATCATATCGGCCATGGTAAGCCATTCGATCTTATCCATAGCAGGTATCGCAGCGCGAGCACCTTTTTTGGTTGCAAGGGTGGTGGCAACAAAACCTGAACGATCGATATTTTGCGCAAATATAGTGTGTGCGTCCCCAGTTGGCGTGACGATAACATCATAAGTCTCAGCCACGCCAATACGGAAGTCATCAACATTGACAGGTGCGACGTCATTACCATCTGTCGAGACGATTGTCATTTTGAGACCTGGTATACGTACATCAAAAATAGTCTGCGCAGAAGCATTGATAAAACGTAATTTTACCTTTTGACCCGCTTTGACCAGTTGCGTCCAATTAGCGGCTGTTGTTTTACCATTCATCAGATAAGTAAAGGTGTTTTCGCCCGACAAATCCGTAAAGTCAGTCGGCATCATGCGCATCTGATTCCACATTTTACGCTTGTCAAAAGCCGCCTCTAAGTCGGTTTCAGCGATATCAGACAGCAGTTTTTTGAAGTCTGGCAAATGATAGTTATCAAAGTCAGAACGCTGCTTTAGTAATTTTAATAAATTATGCGGATCACGATGCGTCCAATCACTGAGCAAAATCACGTGATCTTCCTCAACAGGATAACGCTCCGCTCCTTTGGGCTCAATGACGATTGCGCCGCGCATACCCGTCTGCTCTTGAAACCCTGAGTGCGAGTGATACCAATAAGTACCCGATTGAGGTAGATTAAATTTATAAGTAAAAGTGCTGTTTGCTGGGATACCCGCGAAGCTAATACCAGGTACGCCATCCATCTCAAATGGCACTAGCAGACCATGCCAATGAATAGAGGTCGACTCATTCAATTGATTATGCACACGAATAGTTACCGTATCGCCCTCTTGCATCTTAAGCGTAGGCCCTGGTAGCGAATCATTAATCAAGGTTGCCATACTTGATCTGCCATCGACCGTAATCATCTTTTCGCTGACATAAAGGTCAAACTCGTTACCAGTCAAAATAGGTACAATATGATCAGATTTATCACTATTAACAACAACGTTTTGATTTTTGCTCAATGCACTATTTGCTATTGTCGGTAGCGTCGAAAGCATTGACGCGCCGAGTAGTGTGGATGACCCTGTCAGAAAACGCCTGCGGTTAAACATACTGTTATGATTCATAATATTGACCTAAGTTAATCCATGAAATGAGAGTTGAGCTTGTACATTTGATAACTTTTTAGTAAAACTATAACTGCTGCGCTGGTGATTCAATAGCAGCGTAAACCTGAGTACTACCGTCTTGATTCAATTGCATGACTTTATACGGCATAAATTTATCTTGATATTCCATACCAGGACTACCGACAGGCATACTCGGTACGGCAAGGCCAATGGCATCACTTGGCGTGTCGGCTAAAAACTGTGCCATGTGTTTGGCAGGTACATGACCTTCAAAGACATAACCGTCAGTAGTGACCGTCGTATGACAAGAGCGCATTTGCTGCGGTACGCTATAACGGTCTTTAAAAAGAGATACATCTGCAACATCTTGGGCAGTTGCGCTTAAACCACTATCTTCTGCATGGCTAACCCACTCTTTACAGCAGCCACAATTAGCATCTTTATAAACGGTTGCCGATACGTTTTGTAGAATCGTTGGCTGAGTACCTAAATTAGTGCTGATAGGTGACGTTTGCGCTTGTAATTGCTCCGATTGAGCACTTTGGGTAGCAAGCATTGGCTCAGGTTGAGTGGAATTTGAAACACTTGTATCAGGCTGACTACAAGCCGTTAATGTCAATGTCGCTACTAGTAGAAGAGCAGAAGCTGATACCTTTTTATATCCATTGGCCACTGTATTTGTATAGCGTCTCATTAATCACTCCTAAGCGTCTGATTATCTATTAAACCTTCTAAAAATTTATACTCTACAACTGAACTTCATACGAGCAAGATTTAAATCGCAAAAGGCAGCACTACTTGGCACTGCTTTTTTGCGACAGAATTAATGCTGCATATCTTCGTCCATCATATCCATGTCCATGTCCATCATTTGCATGTCCATATCCATGATATCGCTATCAAATCTGGTCGTTAGCATCGTATATTGGTCTGCGCTTAGATCCGGTAACGATCTGATAAATGCCACCATAGCCCACATTCTATCGTCGTCATGAGTAGCGCCCCATGCGGGCATACCAGATGCCATGATGCCATGTTTAATTGCCCAAAAATTCTGCTGTGCACCCGCTTTAGTATCATAACGAGCAACGACTTCAGCTTTGGTAAAATTAGGTGGTTTGGGGTATAGACCTTCGCTTAGATCTGATTTTGCTGCATCAGGTGCTAGATGACAGCCTGCACACATATCTTTGTAATCTGCGCCACCAGAGCTGATCATATCGACTTGTGTCAGATCCGGAACTACAATGTCCTGACTAGCGTTAGCTATAGAGCGATTGCGTGCCGTCTCCAAAAAGTTATAGACCAGTGGACTATGCGCCTGATCCGCCCCTACATTTACAACACCGCTGCTGACAACGGCAAAGATGCCAACGACGGCTACAAAAACAGCGAATAGCGCGCCTAATAAGAATTTCATATGTCTGTCCCAGAATCTGTGACCGTCTAAATTACACTACTACGTAATCAAAAAAGGCCAGGTGAAGCTATATTAATAGTCGAACCTGACCCATTGTCTTACAAGATTAAAATTACTTAGAGGCGTTATCACTAGTGACGCAATGCTTTTGGTACATCTGTTTCATCTTGCTCATGTTAGCCATCATAGCTTTCATAGCAGGATCATTCATATCCATTTTACTGTGATCCATTTTTTGCATCATACCCATATGCTTTTCCATCTTTTCGCAGTTCATCTGGTCTTTTTTGGCGTGCATCTCTGGAGAATGCGCTAGTGCTGAGGTTGACATTACTAGGGCAACAGCAGTGGCTGCGATTGATTTAGAGAGTAATTTAAAGTGCGACATAGTAAATCCTTAATTGATTTGAGCGAATATTAGTAAAGCTTTTATAGCGTTAATTTAATAAATTATCTGTTCAGCTTAAAGTATACTTTATGAAGTCTGACAGAGAGATGACAGCAAGATGACAATATTGTCATCTTGCTGGTTTTAGATTTTAATGAGGTACTTAATCCTTTATTATGGTTTTAGGGCTTTGGTTGCGCTCACTACCATACTGATTTGTAAAATACTTTTCAGACTGCAAATGTTGCTCTTGATGCTCAGCAGAATCCTTCGGTGTGATTCGAGACTGTTGATCACGCTCACTACCGTATTCATTCACAAAGTACTTATCAGACTGTACATGTTGATCTTGGTGCTGAATCTGGCAAGCAATGCGAGCATCGACATAGCTTTTCATCTGTTTATTAGACACCTGTGCATCGTTGTGCTCTGCGTTTTTTGCAAACTGAGTCATAGAGTCACAATCATTCAAGACAGTTGCAGTCAAAGGGGTGGTATGCGCATTTGCAACTGACATACCCATAAGCATTGAAGCCGATAACAACACTGCTTTTTTAAATGAACCGTAATTTTTCATAATAATTCCTTAATAATTTTTAGAATAATTGTCTGTTGGACTAATTCATAGGAGCTACTCGTATCAAGAATGAGCTGCTATGACCTATGAACATAGAGTAGCAAACGAATACTGACCATTTGATGACGAGTACATGACATCTTTGTCAGACACCAGTCCGTTTTGTCATTAATGTTGATTCAAGCGTTAAAAAGTTACAACTATTTTAAAGGATTACTATGAAAGTACTACTAGTAGAGGATGAGCGAAAGCTTGGTGAGTATATAAAAAAGGGTTTAACGGAAGCAGGCTTCATCGTTGATCATCACCTGACAGGTCTAGATGGTTATCATGCCATGATGACTGATGAATTTAGTGTGATACTTATGGATGTGATGCTACCTGATGTTAGTGGCTTTGAGCTGGTGCGTAATTACCGCGCTGCGGGCAAGCATACGCCGGTGTTATTTTTGACAGCTAAAGATGATTTAAGCGATAAAATTAAGGGAATTGAGATTGGTGGGGATGATTACCTCACTAAGCCTTTTGCCTTTGCTGAACTTGTTGTGCGAATTAAGAGCTTGCTGCGTCGTGCCAATCAAGCCGACTATAGAAGCACGCTCATGCAAGTAGCGGATCTCAAAATGGACATTGCCAAGCGCACTGTGCATAGAGGAGATATGCCCATCAAACTGACAGCAAAAGAGTTTTCCTTATTGCAGTTCATGCTTGAACGCCGCGGTGAAGTATTACCAAGGTCAATTATAGCTTCACAAGTGTGGGATATGAACTTTGAAAATGATACTAATGTGATTGATGTCGCAATAAGACGTCTACGTATAAAAATAGACGATAGTTATAGTACGAAGCTCATTCATACGGTTCGCGGTATGGGCTACCGATTAGATGCTGTCAGTAATACTAATGATGATAATCAATCTTACGAAGCTGAAGATCGCTATCATGATAAATAGAATGGACAATCGACGCTTACCGTTGTTATGGCGTACTGTGATTTTATTAACGACATTTGTTATTTTGTCACAGTTAATCCTCTATATCTGGGTGCAGCATTCTGTTAAAGGCCATTTTGAGCAAATGGACGCTGAAATTATTACCCACGCAGCCTTTAACCTACGTAAGCGCGTAACAGAGGCGGACAACCGAGTAACCTCTCAGAGCCTACCCAAACCTCAAAGCCTACTAAATGCCCAACAACAGCTAAACTCAAAAGCTTCTTCAAATCTGCCTCCTACGACAGTCATAGAAAGCGATGATCATCTGCATTCATCAGCGCTCGATTACGATCTCAAAACTGTCATTGCTGATAAAGAGGGACGATTGCTCTCTAGTACCCCTGAAAACTTTGCTAATGAATTAAGTCCCGAATTCAACCTATTAGTATTGCAGCAAAATCATGATGACAGACAGTTTGTAGTAGATATTAAAGACAGACGTTATCGCGCTATAGTCATCGAAAACGATAATATGCTGGCCCTTATTGCCTTGCCTATTGATGTCCATCACCAGTACTTGATCCAGTTTAATCATCAACTGAGTATAATGCTCATTGCGATTACCTTGTTGCTAGTTTCTATAGCGGCACTGAGTGTCTACTGGGGGTTTGCGCCTTTATCTACCATAATACAAAAGATGAAAGGTATAAACCCTGAACAATTGGACGAAAGAGTCGTTGTCAGTAATATGCCGCAAGAATTACGACCATTAGCTGAGTCTTATAACTTGATGATGGAAAAGCTTGAAAGTAATTTTGAATCGCTATCTCGCTATTCAGATAATATCGCGCACGAATTACGGACGCCACTGGCAACCCTTAGTACTCAGACGCAAGTGATGTTGAATAAGCCCAGAGACAATAGTGAATATATCGAACAGCTACATCATCAACATGACACGCTTGAGCAGTTATCTAGCTTAATCAATAACATGCTATTGCTAGCTAAAACACAAAAAGGCCTGACTGATTCTCAATTGCATCGTGTTGATACTGAAAAACTAATCGTTAAGCTGATAGATTACTATGAGATGATAGCAGAGGATCGTAATATATCTTTTGAAAAGGTAGGAGACTTTCATGCCGTGTTGGGTGATGAGAGTTTATTGCAAAGGCTATTTGCTAATCTAATATCAAATGCAAGCTACTACGCAGCAAGTAATAGTGTCATTACTATTGAGGCATCAACGGTTGAAACATCTACACATCCTTATCGTGTTATAAATGATTTGCAAAGTATAAAACCATCCGCTTCAAAATATTCATTTTTACCACAGTCATATTTGAAAGTAGTACTCACGAATCGTTTAGAGCAACCTTTAGTTCAGGTAGAGGCCGATAAGCTGTTTGAACGCTTTTATCGACATTCTAAAACTAAAAATGCTCATTCAGGGACGGGTTTAGGATTATCAATTGTTCAGGCTATTGCACGAGCTCATAAAGGGCAAGTCAGTATTACTGTTAAAGACGAGTATTACCTTCAAGTCAATATCGAGCTTTTACTGGCTTGATAAAGTAAATCAAACGAAGACAATCTGAAATCGTTATTATCAAAGACTCAATATCGAAGTGTTTGCATATGGAAATCTTGATCTCTCAAAATTTATCATACCTTCGTGTTACGCCTCCTATATAACTTATTATCATTTAATGTCTTACAATCACTCAAACAAGTCATTGCATACCTACTGATGCCTCTCATCTAGTATTTTGTTTTAGACTACTCTGCATCCTGCAAATTAGCAGTCAGCTGATCACGGCTAGGAGGACGATGATAATTAATCACTGGAACCTCCCCTAAACGGCGCTGACCGGCTACGATTTTTTTATCGATGGTGATCATCGCAATCTTTTTATCTTGCTTACTGACTAGCAAATGATTGGCTTTTCGCTTGACGGCATAATCAGGGAAATACTGCTTTAATAACAAAGTGGTTTTTTGCAGGTTGTCGTTGACCGCTGTCTTTTGGTTTTTCGCCTGTCCGCGAGCTGACTTTTGA
This sequence comes from Psychrobacter sp. DM4, assembly GCF_051307035.1. Lineage (GTDB taxonomy): Bacteria > Pseudomonadota > Gammaproteobacteria > Pseudomonadales > Moraxellaceae > Psychrobacter. The sequence goes on along the minus strand of NZ_CP195536.1, from coordinate 583,670 downwards.
CTAAGTCCCTCTCCTTTTTTTGCTCCACGCGACTTGGCAAGCAGCCAGAGTCCGACCCCTACGCTTAGCAGTATGACAAGCCACCACATTCCGTCTATCATAAGATCAGATATCCATTATTAATAAAGGTTAGGTTATGGTAGCAGAGTTATCCGCAGCATTAATAGTTGAGATTGATCGTACGGCAGCATTGATTGCATCCCAGACTAATATTTGCATCTTGACGGGTGCGGGTATATCAGCAGAGAGCGGTATTCCCACCTTTCGGGATAAGCAAACCGGACTGTGGGAGAATTACCGCGCCGAAGACTTGGCGACACCGGAAGCGTTCGTTCGTGATCCAAAGCTAGTATGGTCTTGGTATCAATGGCGTCGGCAGTTGGTGCATGACAAAGCGCCTAACCCTGCGCATTTAGCATTAGCAGAGTGGCAGCAGAATACTAACCAGCGATTGACCCTTATTACCCAAAATGTCGATGACTTACATGAGCAAGCAGGCAGTCAAGTGACTCATTTGCATGGGCATCTGTGGCGTAATCGCTGTCATCAATGCACTGCATCCTATCAGGAACCTGACGCAGACAAGCAAAGCCAACTATTCGATGATAAGCTACTCACCTGTTTGCATTGCAAAGGTTACATTCGACCTGATATCGTTTGGTTTGGAGAAGCACTACCTGTAGAAGCATGGCAAATAGCAGAAAAGGCGGCAGCGGGCTGTGAGGTATTTATCAGCATTGGCACCTCAAGTTTGGTCTATCCTGCCGCAGGCTTAGCACAATTGGCCAAGCAAAATGGAGCCAAAATAATAGAGATCAACACAGACCCTACGCCAAACACAGTAGTCGATATTACGCTGACAGCAAAAGCGGGAGAAGTATTACCTTTACTAGTAGAGCTACTTCTTAAATAAAAAAGCGACTCACTTAGAGTCGCCTTTAAAACGTAAGCCCAAGTCAAATCATAAAAGTCATCTTGGGTAATCAATACCTTGACACCTGCATAATAAATATCCAAGAAGCTTTGTAAATAAGTAAAGTCATAAGCTTCTTGGACTTCCTCAACCGTTGCATAAGGAATAGTCACGTTATTCTTTTTGGCGAGTTCAAACATAAGCTTAGGCTCAAGCGAGCCTTCAATATGCAGGTGCAGCTCTGCTTTTGGTAATCTTTCTATCAGCTCAATCATAGAGAACCCATTGTTGTTTGTTAACGTTTTTAATTATCAATGGTAATAACTTTATTGTTCTCTATAACAAAACTTACTTCAAAAACACTACGGTGTTAGATAATTCATTACCAGAGGGATTGTGCTCCAAATGGTAATACTGTCTTAGTAGCTGCCCAATTTCATCTAACAGACCCGCTAAACTTGCTTCTGTCTTTTTACCCGCGATACTGACTAAAGCTTTATCACACATAGCACGCCATACTGTCGGACTAACGTGCGAGCTAATACCTCGATCAGCAATGATATCCAAGCTGTGCTCGCATATATTGACATAAACCAAAACGCCAGTGTTCTCTTCGGTATCCCAAACTCTATACTCACTAAATAGATCGATAGCACGCTCACGAGCATTGCCGTGATAGGCATCTTGTAATGGCAAAGTATTCTCCACTATCAAAAACACTTCTCCGCGATGACCAAGCTCGGCTTCAGCAATCTTCGTAGTGAGTCGTGATCTGGCATCAGCGGTCAACCATCTGCTGTGTAGCATAGGAACGAACATGACTTGCCGCCATAAGCGAGCAAAACTATTTTGTGATGCGTTTTCTTGTCTCATGTTGAGCTTCCTAAAATCTTTGATATTGCGTGTGCTGGTTTAATTCATTCAAATTTACGATTATTTATAATTTTGGAACTGTTTAATTAATATCATAAATCTCACTACCAAGACCCACCAGCACCGCCACCGCCAAAGCCGCCACCACCGCCACCGAATCCGCCACCACCAAAGCCTCCACCGCCGAAACCACCGCCACCAAGACCTGGCAAGAATATCATGCCGCCGCCACCGCGTCCGCCTTTGCCTCCCTTGCCACCACCTGAACCGCGCGAGATCAAGAACATCCACAAAAATATCGCCATGATGAGGGTCATAAAGAAGCCACCACCGAGTGCAAGAGAGCCTGCAAAAAATCCACCTGCGGTCAAAATAGAGCCAAACACACGACCAAAGATACTAGTAATAAAGCTACCGAACACCATTGCCATCACAAATAAGAATACAGAAGAGGGACTCTCCTCCGAGCTTTGCTGCGTGCTACGCTCAGCAGCTTGAGCATCAGCGCGCGCTAGTACTTCAGGGTCAGCGGTTAGGCGTGTCTCAAGGGCACTAATTCCTGTGAGTAAGCCCCCTGCGTAATCGTTCTGTTTAAATTGCGGTGCAATATCTTCACGGATAATGCGATTGACGGCGGAATCTGGTAATACTCCTTCTAATCCGTATCCGGTCAAGATATACATGTCTCTATCATTAACCGCAACGACTATCAGCAAGCCATCATCAATAGCCTCATTGCCGAGTTGCCACTTTTCTGCCACTTGCAAAGCATAGTCAAATATAGGCAAGCCGTTAGTAGTGGGTACGATGACTACGGCAGCTTGAGCCAGTCCTTGCTGATAGATACGGCGCAATTGTTCCTCAAGACGCTGCTTCTCTTGCGGGTTTAGAATGTTGGCTTGATCTATGACAGGGTCATTCAGTATTAGCTGGTCCGCATTGACACTAGCAGCACTCGACTGAGTAGGCGCTGGAATTTGGGTATTGGTGGTAGCGTCATTGTCCGCGTTAGGAAGAACAGCGTCGTTGCCCAAAGCCTCATTACCCAAAACAGTACCGCTAATAGCATCATTACCCAAAACCGCATCATTGATGGCTTCGTTAGAATCGCCCGCTTTAGCGATAGCCACTAAATCCTCAACGCTACGATTTTGCAAGCTCTCTGAAGCAGCATTACTGGCAACATCATCTGCAAAACTTATCGGCGCATATAGACTGCCCCACGCTAAAAGTATCGCAGTCAAGCATGGTTTTAGGTTTTGCATAGTGTTTTTACCATCTATAGGTTCAGTCAGGCTATATATACAACCGATATAAAGGATTACTCACCAAAGTCGACGTCAGGTGCGGTAGATATCTCTTCTTCATTAGCAACAGTAAAGTTGGGCTTGGTATCCATGCCAAATACTTTAGCAGTAATGTTGGTTGGGAACTGACGCACCGTTGTATTGTAGCCCTGTACTTCTTGAATATAACGATTACGAGCAACCGCAATACGGTTCTCAGTACCTTCTAACTGCGCTTGGAGGTCTTGGAATAAGGCATCAGACTTTAGCTCAGGATAGCGCTCAGAGACTGCCATTAAACGCGACAAAGCACCTGTCATCTGAGATTGCGCTTCAGCATAACGCTCCATCGCTTCAGGATCGTTTAATAGCTCAGGCGTGACGGTAATGCCACCCGCTTGCGATCGTGCTGAGGCCACTTGTGTGAACACCTCTTGCTCTTGATCTGCATACTGCTTGACAACTTTGACCAAGTTTGGCACGAGATCGTCACGGCGCTGGTATTGGTTAACCACCTCGGACCAAGACGCGGTCACTTGCTCATCTTGTGACTGCAAATTGTTATAACCGCAGCCTGTTAGACCAATAGTAGAGGTCGCTAGTACTGCTGAGAGTAATATAGGCTTTATAAAAAAATTGCGTGACATAAGGGTCGCTCCTAATAGTTAATCATTAAAGACATTGTACATTTCTAATGCTTGTTTGCGTATATTACATGGAATACTTCGTTTAGATACGTTTATAGTCATAACTACCAGCAGTAGCTTGTGCCGATAATAATGACGTTATCACCAGCGTTTTACAATTCACCGTTACCAAAACACAACTCGCACAGCTCTCTGTCCAAACTAGCTATATCAACTATATTCATAGCCGCTAGTAATCTTTGCAAATAAATAAACTATATGTAAATTTTAACCAAATAGTCATCCCTCTAAAACTTATAGTATTCTAATGAACAGATGCTTGTATTTGTGGTTTTAACTGGCTACATTCAAAAAAAATTCTAGTAATTAAAGTAAAAATATGGCAAATTGCAGTTACGTTACTGTATGGTTTACTCACGTTTAGTAATTAATTTGTTATCTAACAAAAAGTGTAGAGAGATAAATCTTTGAATTTACTACGGATTATTAGTTATAGATCCTAATCCCTATCATTTTAACTAAATGTAAATGTAAGTATCCATTACAGTGTAAGATATAGTGAGTGTCTATCTAGTGTGATAAACATTTTTTTATAACATTCCCTTTTTTATCTACTAGTGTTTATCGCAAGTTTGTTGTAGCTATAAATTACTAGTGTATCTGAGTCTAATATCAATATTGACGTCACTATTTAATATCGATACTAATCTTGGTAGATAAATACAGACAACCATAGCCTACTCTTAGTAGCAGTATGAACGATTAGACCCCTAATCTGGTTTTAGGCGGTTTACTTCTTTGCTTAGCATAAGTCTACTGAGATAGTTTTAGGAATACATAATATGGAAAGTTTAGTCAATCTAGCAAACGGTATTATTTGGAGTCCTGCACTAATTTATTTATGTTTGGGCGCAGGTCTATTTTATTCTATCTTAACCCGTTTTGTTCAAGTTCGCCTATTTGGCGAGATGGTAAGACTACTATTTAAGGGTAAACCTGATAATGCAGGTATCTCGTCATTTCAGGCATTAGCTGTCTCACTCGCCGGACGTGTTGGTATGGGTAACATCGCTGGTGTTGCTGCTGCCATCGGCTTTGGTGGTCCTGGTGCGGTATTTTGGATGTGGGTTGTCGCCTTTTTGGGCGCATCAACTGCTTATGTAGAATCGACTTTGGGTCAGATTTATAAAGAACGCGACGTCGTAACGGGCGAGTATCGCGGTGGCCCTGCTTATTACTTTGAGCGTGCACTTGGTCAAAAGTGGTACGGTATTTTATTCGCTATAGCTGCAATTATATCTTGTGGGGTGTTTTTACCTGGTGTACAAGCCAACGGTGTCATCAACGCGGTTGCACAAGTTGCAGGTGAAGGGTCAGCAATGAGCTTTATGGGTATGGAAACAGGCTCAACTCGCCTCATCGCCCTTGGTATCATTTTAGTGGTTTTAGGCTTTATCATCTTTGGTGGTATCAAGCGTATTGCAACCTTTACTGAGTACGCGGTTCCTTTTATGGCAGTAGGCTACATTATCCTAGCGCTACTTATCATGTTTGCAAACTTTAGTATGATCCCGCAAGTGTTCGGCATGATCGTCGGTGATGCCTTCACGGCTCAAGCAGGATTTGGTGCAGCTATCGGTTGGGGCGTGAAGCGTGGTATCTACTCTAATGAGGCCGGTCAAGGTACAGGTCCACATGCTGCTGCTGCTGCCGCGGTTGATCATCCTGCGCAGCAGGGTTTGGTACAGGCATTCTCAGTTTATGTCGATACTTTGTTAGTATGTTCTGCTACTGCCTTTATGATTCTATCTACTGGTATGTACAACATTCAAGGCGAGCTTGCTGATGGCCAGTTCTTAGTCCAAAACGTAGCGGCAACAGTTGAGATTAACTCACCGTCATTTACGCAAATGGCTATGGAATCTGTCTACGGTACCTTTGGTAATACATTTATTGCGGTAGCAGTATTCTTCTTTGCCTTTACTACTATCTTGGCATACTACTATATCGCTGAAGTGAACATCTCATACCTTACTCGCTCTATGGGTAAGGGCGCGAGTAAAGCGGGTCAGTTCGTTGTCAAACTAGTCATTATGTTCATGGTCGCTTACGGTGCGCTCAATAGCTCAGGTTACATCTGGGGACTTGGAGACGTTGGTGTTGGCTTAATGGCTTGGCTCAACATCGTTGGTATTATCGTTATCTTCTTTGTAGCGCGTCCTGCTATCGACATCTTACGAGATTACGAAGCACAGCTCAAAGCAGGTGGCGGTACGGATTCTAAGAGATTCGTCTTTGATCCTAAGAAATTCGGCATCAAGAACGCAACGTATTGGGAAGAGCGTCATCTAGCAGAGCAGCAAAGAGTCGCAGCTGATCCATTACGCAAAGATGTTAAGTAATCGTCTTTTAGAAAAAAAGCGTTAGTCTACCTTTAAAATGAAAGCCTGAGATTTTGTTCTCGGGCTTTTTTATGGGTAGCGATTAATACGATAGTTTATTCTTAGCGACTTAAGCGTAGCATCTACTTATAGGATCTTACTTATGGATGGAAATTATTTAGTTTAGATTGCAATAGCCTTATCAACGTCTTGCTCTGATAGCTAGAGCATAATAAATTACCTAGTACTAAGAGAACTATAGTCGTCGCGATGTTTTATTTAAAAATACTTGTAGCTATGCTACAGATTTCAATATTCAAATCATATGTGTCTAACACAATTCCTGTTCACAACACGTTATTATCTTTATCTACTCATGACATATAGAACACAAAAAGCCCAGCTACAAGAGCTGGGCTTTCACGATAACACAATGAATGCTAGATAGTGATTACTGCGGCATTAGTACCGCATCGATAGTGTGAACCACACCATTAGTCGCCACAATGTCAGTACCAGTGATGTTAGCTCTATTACCAGCAGCGTCGGTAATGACGTTAGCATCACTAATATTAATGGTTGCACCATTTACAGTAGCGACATCAGTATCGTAAGGGATTTCGGCTGCCATAACTACCATAGGTAGAACATGGTACGGTAGGACACTTTTGAGCAAATCAGTATCAGCTAATAGTTCTTCTTTTGTGACGCCGAGCTTTTCGAGTACTGGAGCAAATGCATCATCAGTAGGCGCAAATACAGTATAAGTACCTGCATCCATAAGCATAGTATCTAGATCGGCTGCTTGAAGCGCTGCCGTTAGAACCGTTAGGTTCTCATTACCTGCAGCTATTTCAGTGATACTTTGAGTGCCCATAGTATCAACCATAGGATCAGTTTCAACCATAGGGTCTACCATAGGCTCTGTTTCGACCATTGGCTCAACTTCAACAATTGGCTCTTCAACTGGCTCTACGACAGTTTCAGTATCATTGCAAGCAACTAAAGTAACCGCAGATGCTGCGATAGCTAGAGATAGTAGTGTTTTCTTTAACATGGGTATATCCTTTTAAAAATTGAACCGTGCATTGTTTATAATAATGACAATATAGTACAAGTATTGAGTTGAGGTAAACAATTAAAAATCTATAGACTGGCATTGATAGACATAGATTTTGAGGCAGCTGATGCTAGTTAAGCATCAGCTTGTTTGAAGTAAGGGCTTTTCGCTCATTAGATTTTTATTATAGTTATCGCGGCATCAAAACTCTGTCGATAACATGTACGACGCCATTACTGGCAGCAATGTCTGTTTTGACAATATTAGTTGTACGACCCATCTCATCCATTAACTTACCTTGTGGCGTAATGACGAGCGTATCATTGCTCATCATAGTGTAATTACCAGGCTTCACATGCTTTTGGTAGACTGGGGTGTTACCTTTAATCACATGATAAGTCAAGATCTTAGTTAATAGTGGCTTGTTAGCAAAAAGCTGAGCTTTGGTCATGCCTGATTCTTGCAATGCAGCAGCAAAGGCTGCATTTGTTGGTGCCAATACAGTATAGCTTGCACCAGTATCTGTCAACGCGCCTGCTAAGCCTGCCGCTTGTAAGGCTTCAACCAAAATCGAGAAGTCAGAGTTACTTTGTGCAATCTGAACAACGTTCATATCTGACATCATCTGATTTTGCATAACTTGTTTTTGTGCTGGCGTTTTCATAGGCATGTCAGCTGCCATCATGTTGTTACAGGCACTTAAGCCTAGTAGTGAAACCGCAAGTGTACTAATCGTAGCAATTTTAATAAGTTTCATATTCGTATCCTTGATTATTTTATTTAAGGTTTACAACTTATCGTACTCTATATAAGAATATCAGCTCTCTAAGTTAAAAGAATTTGATTTAAAATTTAAATAAAATTCAACTAATTCATAAGTAGTACTAACGAGAAGTTATTTCTTATAAACGTAAATTAACATATCAGGTTCAAGCATCACTCTGTGTTTACGCAACTTTTTGTAATACCCGTGTAAGTTGTGTCTATTTTTTACCTTAACAAAGCATTATTCATATCGCTTGGTCTATTTCTAATCTTGATACTTTAAAAACTTAGTCTTTTTTAGTATTAACAACAGTACTAACTCTACCTAGAGTAGGCGTATTTTCGTGTTAAAATACGCCCATTTATTCGACCTCTATTCTTACAACACCGATAATACAAGTCCTATTCTTATGAGCTCATTAATGACATCTCTAGACGATACCAAACCGCAAACCGCATCTGCTACCAGTGACTTTATCCTAACGCCGCCAAGCGTGTTCCCATACAAAGAACAGCAGCTCACTGCCCGCGTGCGCATCGAAGCTGAAATGGCTAAACGGATTTTGATGCTCGATGGTGCGATGGGTACGCAGATTCAAACCTTTAAATTAGAAGAGGCAGATTATCGAGGAGAGCGTTTTGCTGATATCGAACAAGATGTGCGCGGTAATAATGATTTATTAGTGCTGTCTCAGCCGCAAATTATCACCGATATTCATCACGATCATCTCAACGCTGGCGCGGATATCATCGAGACTAATAGCTTCAATGGGACGCGTCTATCGATGGCGGACTATGATATGCAGTATCTAGTGCCAGAGCTGAATATTACTGCTGCCAGAATTGCACGAGAAGCTGCCGATGCATTTACTGCCAAAGATCCTGCTAAGCCACGCTTTGTCGCTGGTGTCATTGGTCCAACGTCACGGACCTGTTCGTTATCGCCTGATGTCAATGATCCTGCCTATCGTAACATTACCTTTGATGAGCTGGTCGATAACTACCGCGAGGCCACGCTTTGTTTGATAGAGGGCGGCGTCGATATTATCTTAATCGAGACGGTCTTTGATACGCTCAATGCAAAAGCGGCGATATTTGCAGTCACTGGTGTGTTTGATGATATTGGTTTTGAATTACCCATTATGATTTCAGGGACGATTACCGATGCTTCTGGTCGTACGCTTTCGGGGCAAACGGCTGAGGCTTTTTATAATTCGGTGCGTCATGCGAAACCTCTATCCGTTGGCTTTAACTGTGCGCTTGGTGCCGATGCATTGCGCCCGCACATTCAAACCTTATCGAACATTGCTAATGTCTATGTATCCGCTCATCCTAATGCCGGTCTACCTAATGAGTTCGGTGAATATGACGAAACGCCTGAAGAGACAACAGCCCTACTAGAAGGCTTCGCTAAAGCAGGTATTTTAAATATCGTCGGCGGCTGCTGTGGTACTCGGCCTGAGCACATTCGCCAAATCGCCAATATGGTCGCCAACTATCCGCCGCGTGTGATCCCTGAGATTGCCCCTGCCTGCCGTTTATCAGGGCTTGAGCCATTTACGATTAACGCTGATAGCTTATTCGTCAATGTCGGTGAACGTACCAACGTGACCGGCTCAAAGAAGTTTTTACGTTTAATTAAAACAGAAGCGTATCTTGAGGCTCTCGATGTCGCACGAGACCAAGTTGAGGGCGGCGCGCAAATCGTCGATATCAATATGGATGAGGGCATGCTTGACTCTAAGCAGGCGATGATTCACTTCGTTAATTTAGTTTCAGGTGAGCCCGATATTAGCCGTGTACCACTAATGCTGGACTCCTCAAAATGGGACATTATTGAAGAAGGTCTCAAACGCACGCAAGGCAAGTGCGTCGTCAACTCGATATCACTCAAAGAAGGTCATGCGGAATTTGTCGAGCGTGCCAAACTCTGTATGCGTTATGGTGCTGCGATTATCGTGATGGCTTTTGACGAAGATGGTCAAGCAGACACCTATGAGCGCAAAATTCAAATTTGTCAGCGTAGCTATGACGTTCTAGTCGATGAAGTTGGTTTTCCCTCTGAGGATATTATCTTTGATCCGAATATTTTTGCTGTCGCAACCGGCATCACTGAGCACAATAACTACGGCGCAGACTTTATCAATGCCACTAAGTGGATCGTTGAAAATCTGCCCAATGCGATGGTATCAGGCGGTGTCTCTAACGTCTCCTTTAGCTTCCGTGGTAACCCGATACGTGAAGCAATCAACTCCGTATTCTTGTACCATGCCATTCAAAACGGTCTAACCATGGGTATCGTCAACCCCGCTATGCTTGAGCTGTACGACGATATTCCAAAAGATGCCCGAGATGCGATTGAGGATGTCATGCTCAACCGCAATCAAGGCGAGACGGGTCAAGATGCGACTGAACGCCTGATGACTGCCGCTGAAAACTACCAAGATGGCGGCAAGAAAAAAGAAAGTACCGTTGACATGAGCTGGCGCGAAGGCACGGTCGAGGCGCGTATCGCTCACGCACTCGTCAAAGGTATCACGACCTTTATCGAGGCAGACACCAAAGAGGCATGGGAGAAATATCCCAAACCGTTAGAAGTCATCGAAGGGCCACTCATGGATGGTATGAATATCGTCGGTGATCTCTTTGGCGCGGGTAAAATGTTTTTACCGCAAGTAGTAAAATCGGCACGTGTAATGAAGCAGTCGGTCGCCTGGCTGAATCCGTATATAGAAGCGGAAAAGGTTGAAGGCGAGACCAAAGGTAAAATCCTCATGGCGACGGTTAAAGGCGATGTGCATGATATCGGCAAAAACATCGTCGGCGTGGTCCTCGGCTGTAATGGCTATGATATCGTCGATCTCGGTGTTATGGTGCCTTGCGAGACTATTCTTGACACAGCTATTCGTGAGAACGTCGATATCATCGGATTATCAGGACTGATTACGCCAAGTCTTGATGAGATGGTCTACGTCGCCAAGCAAATGCAAGAACGCGGCATGACGTTGCCATTAATGATCGGCGGTGCAACGACTTCTAAAGCGCATACGGCGGTCAAAGTCGAACCGCAATATCAAAACGATGGCGTCATCTATGTGACGGATGCCTCACGCTCTGTCGGTGTCGTTACCAAACTGCTATCCAAAGAGCATCGCCAAGGCTTGATCAATGAGACTCGTGAAGAGTACATCAAAGTGCGCGAACGTCTGGCTAAGCGTCAACCTAAAGCTGCCAAGCTCTCCTATGCTGAATCGGTCAAAATTGGCTTTCAATACGATTGGGATAGCTACCTACCACCTGTACCCAATACTTTGGGTCAAGTGATTCTCGATGATTATCCAATAGCGACACTCGTACCCTACATTGACTGGACACCGTTCTTTATCTCTTGGGGTCTCGCTGGTAAATATCCGAAGATATTGCAAGATGAGGTAGTCGGTGAAGCGGCGTGTGATTTGTTTGATAATGCAAAAGAGCTACTACAGAAAATGATCGATGAGAAGTTAATCATCGCAAAAGGCGTATTTAAGATTATGCCTGCGCGTCGTACTGCTGATGATACGGTAACGGTCTATGACACGGCTACAGCGGATAGTGGCAATCCAACCTATCAGTTCGAGCACTTACGTCAACAGTCGGATAAAGCTAGCGGTAAGCCTAACTTTAGCTTAGCGGACTTTATCTCACCCAATACGGAAAAGGAAGACTATTTAGGCGGCTTTACCGTCTCTATCGTCGGTACTGAAGCGCTCGCTGAGAAGTATAAAGCGGCAGGTGATGACTACAACGCTATCATGGTACAAGCCCTCTCCGATCGTCTCGCTGAAGCATTCGCTGAACATCTACACGAGCTCATCCGTAAAGAGTACTGGGGTTATCAGCCGACTGAGTCGCTCACTAATGATGAGATGATTAAAGAGAAATACGTTGGCATCCGCCCCGCTCCTGGCTACCCTGCCTGTCCTGAGCATACGGAAAAAGGTAAGCTGTTCGACTGGCTCGGTACGGTTGAGGCGATCGGTACGACGTTGACCGAAAGCTATGCGATGTGGCCTGCGTCATCGGTCAGCGGATTCTATTACTCGCACCCTGATAGTGAATACTTTAACGTCGGTAAAATCAGCACTGACCAGTTAGAGAGTTATGCTGAGCGTAAAGGTTGGGATATGAAGACGGCTGAGAAGTGGTTGAATCCGAATTTGTAGGGTTGGTTTTAGTTTGCTAGAGAAATATTCGTTGCGGGATTGGTTGCTTTAGTAGTCAATCCCGCTTTTGCTTTTATCTATCTGAATTAAAGATGATGGAGTTTATCTATATAACCCTATATAGTTTATAACTATATGTAGATAGAAGGAGAACTAAGATGAGCCAAATTACTTTAACGCTAGACGAAGAAGTTGAAGCTATTGTTTATCAAATGGCTAATTCTGAAAACATAGCGCCTGATCTCTGGTTAAGTCAGTTTGTTAAGCGACAAGTTAAACAGCATCAAGGATGGTCACCAGAAGTCAAAGCATTGGCTGGTAGTTGGGCTGATTTTCCAAGTTTGGATGAGATTCATGATACTCAAGGTAATGACGCCGAGCGTGAATCCCTATGAGCTATGTTTTAGATACAAATACGCTAATTTACTTTTTCAAAGGTGTGGGGCAAGTTGCCTCACACCTTTACTCTTATGATCCGCATGAAATTATCATTCCTACTGTTGTACTTTACGAGCTGAATGTCGGTATTCAAAAATCTACTAGCCCTGATAAACGTTTGAGTCAATTATCTACTCTTTTAAAACAAGTTCAAGTCATGCCATTTGGTCGTAAAGAAGCAGAGGTTTCAGCACATATTCGAGCGACACTTGAACGTCAAGGTCAACCTATCGGCCCTTATGACATACAAATAGCAGGCTGCGCTCTTGCTAATAACGCTACTTTGGTGACGCATAATACTAAAGAGTTTGAGCGTGTAGAAGGTTTAGTCGTGGTTGATTGGTTTTAATGATATTAGTTAAAAACATATTGGAGAGTTCATTATGGGAAAAGTACAATTACCTAAAAATGCATTGACTAAAGTTAGATTAGGAGAGGCTTTTGCAGAATACGATATCATAAGAAAGGACCACGCATTATTCGTATCCACACCTTCTACTATTAGTTCTTTAGACGAAAAATCAACTGATTGCTTTTTTATTGGACGTCGTGGCGCTGGTAAAACAGCATTGACCTTTGAGGTTCAACGCAAATTCCCGAGAACAATCCATTTAGCTCCTCAAATCTTCGATTTGATTACTCTACCTTTGGAACATGAAGCTTTTTTAGATACAAGACAAAGACCATTTAAATCTCTAATGTGTTCTATGGAAAGAGCTTTGATTGATGAAGTAATCCAAACATGGACTAATCAAAATTTATTTAAATTTGACAAAAAATATGGACAAATCAATCGCGAACGCGGTTTAATCGAGAATTGTGATTTTGATCAAAGAGTTCTAAATTTAACAGATGAGATATTCGAAGCATACACGAAAGAGAATTCAAAGCTATGGCTAAGACAAGTAAAACGTAGTAGTGAAATAACTAAAGAAGCTAATAATATAGCTACCAATAATAGTTTCAACTTTATAATAGTTATCGATCGTCTTGATGAATCTTGGGATGGTTCCGAATCAGCAATAATTTGTTTAATGGCTTTGATGCACGCTTCAGTAAGACTAAGAGCCACAACAGACTTCATAAGACCTTTAATTTTTATAAGAGAAAATATTTACGATAGAATTAGAGCCATGGACAATGAATTTTCAAGACTAGAAACATCTTCTGTTTTCCTAGACTGGTCTCAGAAAAAGTTAATAGAACTTGTAGAACGTAGATTGGTCAAACCCTTCACAACAAAGCCAAAACTAGGTGGTGAAGCTTGGAGTTATTTTTTCGATGATACTAACTCCAACTTCAATACGCAAACACAAGTTATGTCACTTTGTCAGCATAGACCGAGAGATGTTCTTATGCTCTGTAGTTACGCAATAGACAATGCTATAAACAGTGGAAACCCCAAAATTACAATTAAAATTTGGAAAGTGCTTCTATTAGATATAGCACAAGCAGACTTAAAGATTTAGGTGATGAGTTTGCTGAGAATTATCCTAATATTAGCTTTGTATTAGAATATTTTTATGGACTTGGTAACAAGTTTACGCTAAACGCAATAGAAGACTTCATTCAAAAGCTTTTGATTAACGATATGATTAATAAATATTGTAAAGACTGGTTATTTGAAAACGCAACTCCTTTTAGGTTTATCGAAATAATGTATGGAATAGGTTTTATTGGAATTCAACGAAATAAGACCGTTCAATATAAGGAATCAGGAAAAGAATCAAACGCAAAACCTGCTATAGGTAATAGTAGTATTTTCGAAATTCATCCAACTTATCATAAAGCCTTAAATCTACAGCCTATACTTATTACTGATTTGAAAGATGATACTAGTTTAAAGGTCGAAGGATTATTAGAAGATATACCCGAAAGTTTTCAGTTAGATGATTATAAAATAACTCTAGAAGACCTCCTTGCAAGACTTAAAGATCTTCCCACAGGAACTTCTGGAGCAAAAGAGTTTGAAGATATTACTGGCGAAATTATAAAACTATGCTTTTTCCGCTCTTTAGTCAATGTTCAACCTTCAGAAAGGACTCATGAAGGTTCTAGTATTAGAGACTGGGTTGCATCTAACAGAGCAACAGATGGTTTTTGGGAAATGATTCGCAATAAATATGGTGCTACCCAAATTGTTTGGGAATGTAAAAACTATACAGAATTAAAATCAGACGATTTTCATCAAATGGGTTATTACTTAAACGATACTTTAGGTAAATTCGGAATTATAGTGTTTCGTGGTGATGAGATTAAAAACTCTTATTTTAATCATTTATCGAATCTAGCTAATAGAAATCAAGCAGGATTAGTTATGATTCTTACGCAAAAGGACTTAGAAGTATTTTTGAGACAATCTATTAAAGGAGCTTTCAAAGAAAATCATATTCAAGATAGATATGACTATTTTATTAGAAAAATAGCTTAATAAGCATGCAAGCTATTACGTTCACTATACTTTTTTTATAATTATATGTAAGAAGCACCACCACCTCTATCTTCCTCCTCTGGCAACATTGGGTTAGAAAACGTGGCGGTCTTCTTTTATCCTAATTCTGATTCAATCCGCTTTATCCTTCCCCCGCCGACAACGCTCAGAACAATAAACAACGTTGTCCCAATCCTTCTCCCACTTCTTACGCCAAGTAAAAGGACGCAGGCATACAGGGCAGATTTTTTGCGGTAGGTTTTCCTTTTTATGTGCCATGGTTTTATCCTTTCTTATGTTCTACATTCTCATAGGTCTTAACCCGGCGGCATTGATCTGAGCAATAGACCATACTCTCCCAGTTTTTATCGAGCTTTTTAGTCCAACTAAACTCGCGCTCACAGACGGGGCACTCTTTTTTGCGGACGTTCTTTTTTTTGTGTGCCATAGTTTTCCTTGTACCCTACTCTATGAGCGGTGCTCATCAAATATTTTGTTAAGTTGATTAAGACTGTTAACGATGAGCTTGCCCGATTGCTCCGTGCTGGTATCGAGGGCGAGCTTTTCGTCTAGTCGCATGGTGAGTGGCTCTAGCGCTTGCTTGAGCACATTTACCAGTAACGCGGTTTGCTCAGTGAGATCGGTGTTCGAGGCTTGATTGTCAGCACCACTCGATAGACTTTGAGCCATTTGCTGCGCTAATTGTTCAACTGCGCTGACCAATTGCACCATGAGTGCTTTTTGCATCTCTTGATTTTGCTTGAGGGACTCACCTTCTGCCACCTCAGCATCGTGGTCATGCTTATAGATTTGCATGAGCTGATTCATACTTTTCCCAAAGCCATTATCGATGCTGTCGCTGACGACTTTGGCGTTATCTACAAAACCCGTGATAACGCTGTCGGCGAGTAGTTTTTGTGATTCAAGCTGCGCGTCTCGTTTTGTTTGTTCTGATGCTTCTCTAAGACGCGCTGTTTGCTCAGGATCGTTTTGACTAAGGTAAGTATCAAACTGACTGCTGATAGCATTGAAGCCGCTGGCAAGATCGACCAGTTGCGCGACGATACGAGCGCCAACGTCGCCGTCCTCCCCGCCCATCGCTTTATTACGCAAAAAGTCGGCTTTGATTTGCGCCCAGCGCTCAGCTTCGGCATCGTCAAGCTCGCCGCGCATCTCTGCAAGTTTGAGCAAGTTGCTTTCTGCGCCTTGGGTCAACAGTTGCGACTCACCTAAATAGTGATCGTCTATTAATTGGTTCAGCTCATTATCATTCATGACTGCTGATAGTTTTTCGGTCATCTTATTCATATTACGATAACTGCCTTGGAGCTTAAATATCGGCTCAACACGGTATTTATCATCTTGCGATGCCGAGGCGATGTAGGCTTGGTTAACGTCAAGGATCACCTTTTGCACAGTGAACATATGGCGCAGAATAGCGATGATCTCGTTAATCTCCGAGGTGCTATACGGATAGGTCAGCTCGCTAGCTTGCACTTGCGCTAGACTAGGATTGTCTGCCTTTGCCATCTTAATCAAACGATGCACGTCTGCCAAATCGCGATTAGCAAGAGGCGCAAGGACCTTGTTTGAGGTGAGCGAGTTCTCGATATAGCTGAGTGCAAAGACCTCCTCCATACCGCTCATGATATCGCCTAAATTGTAAATATCAGCACGGTTAGCGAGCATATCAGGCACTTTAAAGGCCTCACCGCTTTCGGTGTATGGGTTACCTGCCATGACCACGCAGAACTTTTTGCCGCGCATGTCATAGGTTTTAGTCTTGCCTTGCCAGACGCCATCGATACGGCGCGTGCCATCGCCAAGTGAGATAAATTTTTGCAAAAATTCAGCATGCGTATGCTGGATATCATCCAAGTAGAGCATGACATTATTGCCCATCTCAAAGGCAAGATTAATTTTATTTAGCTCTTCACGCGCTGTCGCATTGGGTGCTTTTTCGGGATCTAACGAGGTCACATCATGACCGAGTGACGGACAGTTAATCTTCATAAAGATAAGACCGAGACGGTTTGCTACATATTCCATCAGGGTCGTTTTACCGTACCCTGGCGGCGATATCATCATCAGGATACCCATCAGATCAGTACGCTTATCTTCGCCGACCGTTCCCATTTGCTTGGCAAGGTTATCACCGATGAGCGGCAGATAGCTCTCATTGATCAAACGGTTGCGCACAAAGGAGGACAATGGACGCGGCATAAATTCGTCCAGTCGTAGCGCCTCGCGGGCTTCATGCAAGATCTCGGAGCGCATAGCGAGATAGCGTCTATAAGCAGGAATAACTTGGCTTTCATGATGATGCAAGCGGCTTAAGAAGTCATCAAGTGCAAAGCTGAGCGTCTGGCTGTGAATACGCTCGTGCTCGCCGAGCAAATTATCAACTTGAATCTCAAGCGCGACCTCACCTGTGCCGCGCTCAAAGCTTTGCACTTGATTGAGCGGGTTATTACTACTAGTTAAAGAAGAAGCCGAGCTAAAGGATAAGCGTGATGAAGCGTTTGCCGCCCCATTCTCAAAGCTAGCACCCGAGTCGATAAGACGCTGCACTAAAGTTTCGCGCTGAGCATCATTGAACTGGGTGAGCATAATTGCGATAGCTTCAGGCACATAATGACGACCGCTCTGTAAGTGTTGCTGACGTCGTACGTTTTGAGTCTCACGCTCGGCGCGCTGTTCTTCACTAAGCTCATTGCTATCACTATTAGCATTAGCATCTTTGCTATTGGCATAGGCTTTATCGAGTAGCGCATGGAACCAAGTCGCTAATAACTCATAAGCAGATTTAGGCTGAAAGCCAAGTTTGCCTACCGCGACTTGGAGCTGCTCAAAACCCGCCTTGTTGCTAGCGGAAGAAGCACTAACGTCAGTACTGGTTTTACTGACTGTCTCTACTAACTGTTTGCACAAGTCCTGCGCTTGCTTGCTCGTCTGCCATTTGATACTTTTGCTTGCAGCAGATTTTAGATCTGTACTTAAGCTTGCATTACTATCAGCAGTTTGACCCATGACGCTAACTAAATATTCACAAGCTAAAGCCACATAGCTTTGCTTAAAAATATTGGCGTTGTGGATGCCGCTAGTCTCCAGCTCCTTATCAAAGGTAGTATTAGCCTTGCTATCTTCTTTATTAGTGCCGTTAGTACTGGTGATGCTATTATCGCTATAAGCGGCGACAAAGCGGCGCATCACTTGCGTCATATCTTCCACTAGCAACGCCTTGGCGGTGTCACTACCTAGAGTGCGGCGCAGCTGCTCGGCGGTCATGGCTCTGTCAGTCCAGTTGTCGATACGCATAAGTAGCACGTCATCGAGCCACTGATCATAATAGCCGTATTGCTTAAGACTGCTCAGACCGAGCGCCCTTACGATAGCCAGTTGCCAATAAAACACTTGCGCGAGCGCCCGTACTTGTGGGGTATATATCAGCAGTCCGGCATCGCGCAGTGTTGGCAATATTTGCATCAGCAGCCGTGTGGCGTCATGATCATGAATGCCTTTGTCGTACCCAAGTTGATAGCGCGGCGTAGCATGAGCTTTGACTAGTTTAGCAAGTGGGCTGTCGTCAATATTGCCTGTATTACTGACGCTGCTATTAAGAGCGCTAGCGGTGTCGTCATAAGCCTGATATAGACGCGCCTCAGTCAGACAGTCTTGGCTATTTTTGGCGCTCTCGATGATGCTATAGGCCAAATATTCAGCACGATAAACTTTGTCGGACTCTGAGGCGATGTTCATATCCCAAAAGGGACGCAAGGCGTTTAATTCAGCATTGTCGAGCACTTCGTAATAGTCTGTGCCCGTTAGATGTAAATTCAGAATGCGTGTACCGTCGTTGTGCCCGCGACTGAGCAAGGTCAAATCTAATGGCTGAGTATTGACAGAAAAACGATGTCTGCCTAGTTTGATAATTTGACCGCCCTCTTCGAACAAGTCGGACTTGTCTTTGAGGCTCTTATAACTCTCAATTTGAAGGGCTTTTAGGCGCGCATTGATATCATCGGCTTTGACGCTAAAGCCCATCTCTTGCAAGCTTTTGGCGATACCGCGTACTTTTTGTACTAGGCCATCAGAGGCAAAGTAAGTGTTGAGCGCCTCCTCTTCGATAAAGCCGGTAACCCCGGTACTTTGGGTACGCTTTTTGATGCTCTCAAGCATCCGTAGTGCACCATCGCCTAAGTTCTGCGCTCTACGGTTACGGGTATCGAGCAGTTGCTGTTTATGGTTCTCAAAGGTATCGTAAATCTCTTCGCGCTTGGTGATAATATCAGCTAAGAACTGATCGCCACTATTGGTCTCAGGATCCGCAAATTGACTCTCCAGCTCCTCTAATTGCACCAGTAACTTGGCCATTTGCTCATCGGACTTCTCAGGAGTATTGGCAATCGACAAGGCATTGGCGATCGACTGCGTAAAGAGCTTGAACTGCGCGCCAAACTGGGCAACTGCCTCAGCTGAACCAAGGTTTTTGCGTTTATGGTTAAGCTTGGCTTTGCTTTGATTGAGGCGTGAATAAATAGCTGAGATATCATCGATAATTTGCGTACGTACGGTAGCATCGGCGACATCTAAAGTGCCGAGCAATTCGGTTAGCAAATCCAATCCCTGCGCGGTATTGTCTATTTGCTCCAGTACAGGTTTTAGCTCGCTATTGGTCTCTGCCGTCTCAAGGCGCTCGTTGACGTCTACTAATAGCTCATCGTAACTCGATAGCGCTTTATCTGCGCTTAAATAGACCACGGTTTGCTCAGCGAGATTAGCTTCGGCGTCTTCTAACTGGCCTTGTAGCGTCTCTAGTTTTTCGCCGTCTAAATATCGCAAGTCCTCTAAGCTGACTAAATGGCCTTTTTGACGTCTGATATTTGATAACTGATCGACGTAATCACTCGCACTCTCAAAGGTCGTGATTTTAATTTGTCGTACGATTTCGTTCTGTTTGGTTTCAGCTTCCGCTAGCGCGTTTTGAGTTTGCTTTTGGATGCTCTGTACTTTGGCAAATTCATCAATGACCAGCTCAGCGGTCGCAGTGACTTCCTTGATACTCCCCGCAATCTCAGTTAAGTCAGGCTCAGACAACCAATAATAGTTGTCGAATAGGCGACTGGTATTATCAGCGAGTTCCTCATAGAGTTTTTGTGAGACGCTTTGATTATCAATGAGGCGGGTGATGCTATATAGGTCTGAGATACCGCGTACTAGCTCCTTATTGCCAATCTTGCCATAAAAGCTAGTGCTCTCTGGCAGCTCGCTGACATACTCTTGTGAGGCGTAAGGCGTGTGCCATATCTGCATTGGATGAATACGTGAGGCGTCGCTTTGCGCGCTGAACAGTACTAAGCGACCGTTTTCAGCCAGTGCCATACCATTACAATAGATAGGGTTTGCTAATTGTTTTTTGATGAGGTTATAAGGGAATAACCCAGTGACTCCTAAGTCTCTGTCATAAAATAAAAACAGCACATCTTCACCATTAGGTGAGACGATACGGCGCTTAAACTTTAGACTCTTACCAGTACTGCTGCTCGTATTGCCATCGCCATTGCTACTATCGAATAGCTTATACTCGCCCGTCTGTAGGTAGTAACCGCCTGGGAAAATAATGCCATGATCCTCAGGCAATTGCACACAAGATTGCCCAATAGCATCCAAGCGTAATACCGTCTCGGTCAGAGTGTTATAGACAAAATAGCGGTAATTGTCCTCTCGGTAAGGCAGGATTTTGAGCAGTATTAAACTGCCAACTTTGGCATAATGAATTTCAGCATCGGTGAGCGACTGAGTACTATCACTCACCGACTCGCTATAGATCCCTTGCCCTGATTGGGTGTTGTCTTCTATTTTGATAGTCAGATCACCGCCTATGGTCTCCACAAAGACTGTATCCAAGATATTCATGTGCGGATACTTGCCGTTGATCATCTGATCACGGGTAGTCTCAATCCAATCAAAATCATAAGCAGGAGGCAGTTCGATATCGCGCTCGCCACGGTTGTCTACATAAGCGACACGCGCCGCCTCAGGAGTACCTTCGCTGAAGTCTAGTGCAAATCGAAACACTCGAATATCGGTAATGCGCTCGCCAATCTGAAACGCTAGTAGTAGTTTGCTGTCTTTGACCGTTATTTGAATGAGACGGGTTTGTTTGTAATAGCGATACAGCTCATTAAAGTCTTGCACAAAATTATCTTGCGCCAAAAACGTACCCGCCAAATCAACTTCTTCTAATTGATAATCATTGTCCCTGCTCGCGGTAGACTTAACTTGTGTAAAGGTTCCGGCCGTATCAGTGGCTGCATTACTGCTGTTGTCATCAACGCTAACTTGAGCATTGCTTTTATTACTAGGTTCGGTCAAGCGGTAGAGCGATAGCACATCTTTGACAGTGCTCGCGCGCTTGAGCCCCATAAAGACATTATAGCCAAACAGCAAGTAGTCGCCGACTTGTACCATATCCTGTGCGACGCAGTTGTATTCGGTACGGATACGGGTACGCGCAATGACTTGCATTTGCGTACTGCCAAACTCTTGTAAGCGCGCGTTGTTCAACGTAGCCGTTTGCACCTCTAAGCGATTACCCTGCTCAGTTAGGCGTTTTTTGATCAGCTCATAAGCATTACCTGAAGCCACGGCCTGATCGGTTTGGTCCGCTTGCGTCTTTTGCTGGTTCTTATCTGGGCTATGAGAAGGGTTTGGGTTTTGCGTATCCGCCATTATGAGTCGTCCACTTTATATTGGGCAATAGAGAATTATTATAATTTTATAAGATAAAGTTTGGGCTAGTCTAAAAAAACGTTTTATAAATTATAGGTAGGGTGCTTTTTAAGCACCTAAAAGCCATGAAAAAGCACTGCCGCGTTAAGCAGGGAAAATCTTTTAAATAAGACTGTCTATTATCACACTATCATAGTGCATGGTGCATGGAATGCACCCTACGACTAAACCATAGACTGTGTCATGTCATAAATTTTGATATGCTGTTTTTGTAGGCTGTGTCAAAGACCCAACCTATCACCAAAAACCTGCCACCTAAGCGGCAGATTTTTAGTGATACAACCTTATCAAGCAGGCTTGTTATCAGAATCGTCGTTACTAGACTTATTGGTCTTACCGCTCAACTGACTCGCCATCATCGTATTGATAATACCGCTCAAAGTATCAGACTTGCCTGCAAGGCCATCGATAGCTTTGCCGATAGATAGTGACTTGGCGAAGTTATCAAAGAAATGCGCCTCCCCGCCGACGATATCGATTTTGGCTTTTTGTAGCGCCACTGCTAACACTTCAGCATTTTCTTTGGCGATCTCTTTACCGGCTTGGATAGAGGCCATCGCTTCTTGTAGCGCGGTTTCAAGTCCCATGCGGAACTCTTCGTGCTCGCGCGCCTCAGTGCTCATGCTACCCATCGCATTGAACTTCTCGACCAAACCATCGGCTTCGGCTTGGAAGTGCGCACGCGTAACTTCGGCTTTGGCCAGTCCAACTTCACGCTCAGCTTTGGCATTCGACTCACCGCGAACCGCGATGATCTCGGCATCAGCCATACCAATTTCACGATCAGATTGTGCTTGCGCTTGTCCAGTCGCTTTGATGATATTGGCTTTGGCAAGACCTTCTTTTTCAAGTGAGCTGGCTTTAGCTTCTTGAATAGCCGCTTCAGCAAAACCGCGCGCTGATTCTTCCGCTTTGGTGCCTTCAGCCATTTTTATCTTGGCCTCTGAGTCTTTTGCAGCGGCTTCTAGATTGGCATTGGCAAGGGTCATGATTTCAACCGCTTTGTGCTTAGCAGATAACTCTTCTGCCTCCGCCTTTTTGACTTGACGCACTTTGCCTTCTTCGGCTTCCGCCTCAGCTGCTAACACGCGCGTTTGCTTGTCGCGATCGGCTTCACTGACTTCGCGTACTTCTTTAATACGCTCTTCTTCTTGCGCTACTGACTTGTCGACGACGATACGCTCACGGATGACATTGGCGATCTCTTTTTTCTCAAGCTCAATCGCTTTTTCAGCCTCAATTCGTTGCAAGTTGACTTCACGCTCACGCGAGACAATTTCTAAATCCTGTGCTCGAGTAACCTTTTCTTGCTCGATGATAACGGCGCGCATACGATTTTGTTCAGCGACTTCGATTTCACGCTGTTGGTTTTCGCGCTGTACTGCCAAGTCCTGCTCAACCACAATGATCGCCGTTTCAGACTTTTTGCGTTCTTCTTCTTCAATCTTACGGGTTTCAGCAGTCTCACGTGCAATTACCGAAGAGATCTCACGTTGTTGTTTGGCTTCAGCATCGGCTTGTTGACGCTCAAGCTCCAGCATAGCCTCTCTGGTTTCGACGTTTTTCTTCTTTACCGCCAGCTCTTCGTCACGCTCAAGCTCATTGGTAATGATGTTTTGCATGGCCGTGAGCTGAGTGATCTTTTTGATACCTTCAGCATCCAAGATATTGCTCGAGTCCAGTGAGGATTTTGGCGTTTGCTCCAAATAATCGATCGCGACATCTTCTAGGACATAACCGTTAAGATCATTACCGATTTCTTGGACGATACTGTCGCGAAACTCACTACGGTTCTCAAATAATTTGACAAAATCTATCTGCTTACCAACCGTTTTTAGTGCTTCAGAGAACTTTGCATTGAATAACTCGTTTACTGCCACTTTATCTGAGGCACGCTCAACGCCCACGGATTTGGCAACTTTAAGCACGTCTTCTTCGGTTTCATTTACCCTTAAATAAAAGGCGACGGTAATATCGGCGCGCATGTTGTCGGCACAGATCAGTCCTTCTTTACCGCGGCGATCGACCTCTAACGTAATAAGCGAGATGCGCATGAGCTCTTTTTTGTTGATGATCGGCCAAACAAAACCGCCATCAAAACGCACAGCGATTTTGTTTACGCCGTTAATGATCAGTGCTTTGCCCTGCTCGACCTTGACGTAAAAAGCTTTGAGCATCAAAAGCGCTGCCATGATGAAAACAAACGCCAGCACCACAACCACGCCGACGATAATAAGTATGTCCATATTCATTCCTCTAATTAAAACAGGCTATGCCACTATAAAAATAAAATCGCAATCACGATAAGTGTTACTCGTTTGAGCTAGTATTCTTTTGACTAGCTATTGTTTCGCTAGTCGTTGTTTAGCGTAAGTTGTCCTCAACCCGCTCGACTCGGTAAGTATTAGCATGCTCTAGATACTCAACCAATAACACCTTGTCGCCCTGTTTGAGCGAGTACCCATGCTCATTGATGTCAGGACGAATCTTGAGTATCAGTCCTGCGCCGCCATCATTTAGCTCAGCCTCACCATGTTTATCAGTGACGCTAAGCGTACGTACAACGGCGATCTTACCGATATTACTACTAGCATTGCGCTTGGGGATTTTGGCAATGTTTTTGCGAATCGGAGCGATAATAATGCCAGTGAGCCACAGGGCTACTACCAGCACAAATAGCAATGCGCCTGTACCAAATACCCAGTACAAGAGACCTGAACTAAAATACTGATGTAGCAAGCTTGTGTAAACGTAGCTCAGTAACCAACCGATCAAGCTTACGAGCGTTAAGATAATAATGAGCGGCACACCGTATAGGCCGAACTTCAGCAGTAACCCTGAGAAGAATCCTACCGAGGATAAGTCAGAGACATCACCAGTTTCACCCACATCTATTGCATCCATATCCACCATGCCCAATAAAGACACGAGCCAATACAGAGTGACAAACATGACTAAACCTGTAAAGACAATCGTCGGGTATAGGCTGATTTTGGTGATGAATATCAAAAAATTGTCTTGCATGCTGTACTCCTACGTTTAGCACTTATACAGCCAGTCTTAGCTTACACACGGCTTGATTGATGGTAATTAACTCTTACTCTGCTACATAAGCCCATACTGACGACGCTGCTTATTTTGAGTACAGTCTACAGAATCTAGCTTCAAACTCACATCTTTGTTCTCAACTTATGTTTCTTTGTTAGTCATTATATAGAGAATAAATAGCATAATGAAGAAAACTTACCGCTGATAGATAAACGCTCTATTCACTGCTTGTATCCTACTAGCGACCCCAAATCGGCGAACGTATAACCGTACCTGCTTGACTACTAATCGTGTAACTATTGCCACCTGTCAATGAGGCAATCACTAAACTGCTACGCGTAGGATAGACCGCATACTGCCCAGAAGGAGACAGACGTGCAGGCTCATCGAGACCCGTTTCGGCAAGATCGACAACCCGCCTTGTCGCGAGGGTCATGATTGCCGCTTTGCGTCCATTGAGATAAGCCATACGCTGACCATCACCGCTTAGCTGCGGACTTGCTGCATAGCCATTGGTCGCTATCAAGGAGGCGCTACTAGTCGCAAAGTCATAACGATAGATACGCGGGCGACCAGCACGGACTTTGTCGCTGACATAAACGAAGCTCTTACCGTCTGCGGCGTAGCTAGGTTGTACCTCGGTACTCGGTAGCGTTGTCAATTGACGCGTACTGCCGTCGTTCAATGATAGCTCGTAGATATCAGCGTTACCGCCTACTGTCGAGGTATAAAGCATCTTTTGACCATCAGGCGAGAATGAAGCAGATAGATTACTGCCATTGCTATTGACGATTAAGTTGCGCGTTTGCTGAGTAAGATCATAAATATAAATCTTGGGCGGCTCGCGCATGGCTTGCTTGCTATAGGCGAGCAATCGACCATCCGCTGACCATGCTGGCGCATAAATATAGCCGTTTAACTGCTCTATCAGCTGCCGATCGCTACCATCAGGTCGAATACTATAGAGCGTCGATATTTTGGCAGCGCCTACGCCTTGCTCTTCAACATAAGCGATACGTCCTGTGCGATCCATCACGGGCATGGCAGCGGTAAGCGGACTATTAGTACCGGTATCTAACGTTGTCTTGGGAGCTGTACTAGAGAGAGTCTGGCAGCCACTGAGAATAGCGGCGGCGGTGAGTGCCAGTATCTTGAAGCTGTTATAAAGGTGCGGCTTTGGCATATATTGCATCCAGTAGAGGGTCATCATGACTATGAATGATTCTAGTGTAACGCAATTGTTGCAAAAAAACGCCTCACTTACTAGCGAGGCGTTATTGTTAAAGATGCTTTTTGGGTTCTTTCCAACGTTTATTTTGAGACCGCTTTAAAATAAGCCACTTGATCGTTATTGCGAATCGTCAAGATAGGTAGATTATCGGCATTCTTATTAATGCTATATTTTCCTTGTACTATTGCCATCGCTGCGGTATCAAAGCTCGCTTGAGGCTCAGGACAAGCCATCAAAGTACTTATTATATTGCCATACTCAACATTACTGTTTACGACCTTGTATTCAGCACCCATATTATTACAAGTATTCATAAAGGTGACGCGATCGGTGCCATCATTTTTAAAGAAGCTCAAGGTTAAGGGTTTGGCTGAATTGTAAAACAGCTGGGACACTTGCTCACCATTTGCACGTTTGGCATCAACAAGCTGCCAATTATAAGCTTGTAGAGTATTTGATGTGATAGGCTGAGCCATCGGCGCGCTGACGTTTGACATGGTTTGACACCCTGCTAACATGCCAGCCGCAAAGGTACTTGCCATAAGGATTTTAGTTAAACTATTCATAGTGTCTCCTATAAAATTATAGTTTTAATTTAATGATATTGGTGCTTTCATATGATTATCAGTTCATTGTTCTACTTGTAAAACGAAACAATGTATCTATTGTGCCTGACTAAGGTATCACTGTCATCGTCTATCCTGTATGGAGTTAGCCTCTACTCTGTTTCTTATTATAAGCGTTTTGCTATCCGTACTTGTCAGCTAAACACAGACCTGCTATCAGCTAATAAAAAGGCAATAAAAAACCCCACTAAGTTGTGAGGTCATTGAACTGATACTGCTGCTAATAAGAACTAAATAACGTCTGTACCTGTAATATCAGGCTGACTGGTTGGCTGTGCCATCATAGACTGGCAACCGACTAACATAGTCATCATTACGATACCGGTCATAAGTGCTTTGGTCATGTTTTTCATTGAAGCTCCCTAAGTGTTTTAATTAAATCCGTTGGTTAGTATTTTACTACAAAAAGTGTTATTGATGCTTTTTGTCAAAATTACGATGTTAACTCGTATTTCCATTAACAACCGTAACTTATCTGAAGATTAATCACAACTGTCTTTTATCTTACTAAAAGTTATTTAATGTTAATTTGAGTCTAAACTCTCCTGTTTTAGAGCAGCATATCCTGTCAAGCGCTTACGTTCAGCGTCATCGAACAATTGCTGCTCTAGCTGATTGATCTGAATTTGTGCGTTATCTGGGTTTTGAGTTAGCAATTGCTGCTTTTGCGCTTGATACTGCATAAAACGCTGATCAAAATTAGCATCCTCGACATCAATCTTAGCAAGTCTCGTTGCCGCTGGTGCACCGACTAACTCGCGACGCATATTGTATAGCTCTTGGGCGGAGGCGCCTTTTGCTTTCATCTGTTCAGTACGCTCAATCAGCTCGCCTATGTTTGCTTGTTGCTTGATATTCGATTTGATATCACCATCAGGCATTCGACTAACATAATCTTGACGAGCCGCGTTTTTTTGCATATCAGACATCAGCTGATTTTGTTCGATCTCTAGCATGGCAACACTGTACTCATCATAGCTGTCATCGCTACTAAAAAACGCCTTTATAGTTTCATCATCAAAAATCTGCTTACGGAGGTTACTGACGTCTTGCTTGCGCTGGCCGACGACATTGAGATCCAATGCTCCTGCCTTGGTCGCTTGCAGTTGTAAGTTACCATAGCTCGCCTCTATTTTTGATAGCTGCTTTAGATAGCTGACGTACTGATTGAATATTGCAACAGCTTGGCTGGCAGCAGGTTCTGGGGTGTGATGACGGATATAGCTCTCCACACGCGCAAGGATAGTCGCCTCATCCTCCTCACCCATCGCTGATAAGAAATAATCAAACAAGCGTCGTAACCCTTCGGTCACAACCAACTGCTTGTTGTCATCGATGATGATCTCGCCATCCACTTGTGTGCCCTGTAATGAGGATGGCAGACGCTCTAAACCTGTGGTAAATTCAGTATTAGTCTGCGTGGATGAGACCTCAAGCCCGTTATAAGGATCAGACATATCCGTCATTGCGTTAGTAGAGCCGTTACTGACGGTGGTTGAGGTGTCTGCTAAGACAGTAGCAGCACTTTTATCAGGTTTAAACCACAAGATAACAGCTATAGTGACAGCGATGACAATAGCGATAATGACGAGCGCAAAATAGGGAACGCGATATTTTTTTGACATAATTAAGATGCCTTATTGTATAAATTAGGTCAATTACAGTACTAAATTATAGGAAATATAATAGTGACTTGCGTACTTGCGACACTGAATTTACTGTAACTATCATGACGGTAAGGTAGTATCAAGCGTACAACCCAAATTCAAAAAGTAAGATAAATAGGCGTAGATATTTAATGTAAAAAAATCAGGGTCAACTGAGTTGACCCTGATTCTATATCGTACCAGTAGACTCAAAGCGATAGTCTGCTTGTGACGCTATTAAAGGCTACTATTTTTGAGACGGTTGACCTGCGCACGATAGACAGACTTGGATTCAGAGCTACCCCATGATGCCATTCCTAATACTTGGTCTGCTGAATCTAAATGATTCATTCTATAGTTATCACGGATCACTCTACCCAAACGACTTGAGCATTTCGAGACCAATCCATCATTGGCCTCGAGAAGAAACGGAATGCTGGTTGCTGCTAGCAGATAATCGGTAGGATCAAGCATGCTTGTCAGTTGTCCGACACCACTAAATGAGTAGTATTTGATACCGTTGACTTCAGTATCGGCTGGCTGACCGCAATAACTCGTGGGCATCGCTGCTGGGAATTTTGCATTGAAGGTAGCAGCGCCGCTAGTAGATAAAGCGACCAACGTTTGCCAACCATCTTGCTCTTGTATTTCGTTATAGCTAATACCAGAACCAATATCGGTAAAGCCGCCAATCAAGTTAAACAGACCCGCAACCAGCTCTGTGCCTAGATTTAGATTGTCACCAGAGTCATCATTGTTGCTTGGCTCAAGCGTAGCTTTGACAAAATCTGCCGTTTTAGAGCCTTGCTCTGGGCTTGACACGGCTGTTACTGAAGCGACGTATCTTGGAGCAACACCCGCGACATAGCGGATATCGATACCGCCTTGACTGTGTCCAAATAGATTGACTTTAGGCTTGCCTGAGATCGCTGAGATTGTTTTGACTTGCTGTAGTAGCTGCTCACCACGAATTTCACTATTATTAACAGCTGACGTTTTGGTGGTATATACCTCTGAGCCACCCCTTACTAGTGATCCAGGGATACCATTGAAGTAGTCAATAACACCAAACAACGACGTGAAGCCGCCAAGTCCATGGGCCATCACTATAGGATATTGAGTTTGGGTATACTTAGAGGTAAAGTATCTACTTTCAACTACGCTACAACCATTCGCATTGGCGCAGTTATAATGTTTTCCAGCGGCTTGAGCGGAGATGGTTGGCATACTCATAAGAAGTAGACCGGTACCTAGAGCACCTAAGGTTGGTAAAAATTTACTTGATGAGATCGCAGCAGATAAATAAGCGTTCAGCTTCATAGCAACTTCCTTGTCGTTGGGACGGGACGGTAGTTTTTGTACTGGCCTATTCAAAGTACAACCATTTACAAAGTAAATAGCACATAGGGTATCAAAAACAACTATCAATCCATTTGATAGTGATACTTACATTACTTGTAAACTCCGTAACATTCAACAGATAATCTGGTTTAGTGATTACAAAAGGATGACTTTCTAGTCAACTGTAAACATCTGATTAGTAAGCTTCTTTTGAAATCTATATCAAAGTCATTAGTACAGCGTTAATTATATAAATTATGCGTATATGCTATAATTTGATGTAGTCAATCAACTTATATTTTCACAACGATAAGATTAATAATAATGATTAAAAAAACTTTAATTCAGTCTCCAGAGGCTATCGAAAAAATGCGTGTTGCTGGTAAGCTTGCCAGCGATGTACTTGTCATGTTGGATAAACACGTCCGCGTAGGCATCAGTACCGAAGCGCTTAATCAAATCGCTCATGATTATATTGTCAATGAGCAGCAAGCTATTCCCGCACCGCTCAATTACAACGGCTTCCCAAAGTCGATCTGTACTTCAGTCAATCATGTGGTCTGTCATGGTATTCCTACTGAGAGTAAACTACTCAAAGACGGCGATATCATCAATATCGATGTGACCGTCATCAAAGATAGCTATTATGGTGATACCTCAAAAATGTGGATCGTCGGTAACGGCTCTATCATGGCAGAGCGTATCTGTAAGGTGGCACAAGAAGCCTTGTACGCAGGTATGAGTGTCGTAAAAGATGGCGCGCGTTTAGGTGATGTAGGCGCCGCTATTCAAGAAGTCGTTGAGCCTGAGCGCTTTAGTATCGTGCGCGAGTTCTGTGGTCACGGTATTAGTAATGAGTTTCATCATGAGCCGCAAGTGATGCACTACGGCAAAAAAGGCACAGGGTTTGAATTAAAGACCGGTATGACTTTTACCATTGAGCCTATGATCAATCAGGGCACATGGCAGACCAAGATACTGCCTGATGAGTGGACTGCTATCACCAAAGATCGTAAGCTGTCCGCGCAGTGGGAGCATACAATGGTCGTAACAGACAATGGCTGTGAGGTCTTTACCACGCGTCCAGAAGAAGATTTGAGTTTTTTGATTCAGTAGTACTATAAAGGATCGCTTAGGCGGTCTTTTTTTTGAATTTATTATTCTCCTATTTTGATATTATTATTTTTAATACCATTACCTCAGCTATAAACTTTTAATGGGACAATCTTCATGTTTACTTGCGATGTTGCCTCTGTATATATCACGCCACTACCCTCTTTGCTGCCACCAGATGCTACGATGAAAACACCTTTGTTGACAGTCACTGATACAAGCAGAAAGTCCCTGCTTGGCATTCCTGAGTGGCTCACACAAATTAATGAAGATATCAGTCGAGCGCTTGAGCGCGGGGTAAATATTCGTCAACTGGTCGCGGCTCGTGCTTGTGCCATTGACGAGCTACTGATCTCATTGTTTTTATGGTTCAAATTAGATGAGACAGACTTGGCGCTATTTGCAACCGGAGGTTATGGTCGCGGCGAATTATCCTTGTACTCAGATATTGATATTTTATTATTAATGCCTAAAGAGATTACCGCAGAGGTCAGCACCAAGATTGATCAATTGGTCGCTATGTTGTGGGATGTTGGACTTGAGCCTGGACTCTCTGTACGTAGCATCGCTGACTGCTTAGAAGTGGTGAGTGATCAGACTATTGCCACCGCTTTATTAGAAGCTAGACTACTAATCGGTAATGATGATCTCAAATCGATACCTCGCCGCGTGGTTAGTGAACAGTGGTCGCAGCGTGAGTTTTTTGAGGCTAAAACAGGCGAGGCCAAATCGCGTTATCTGCGCCACAATGGGACTGAATATAATCTAGAACCCGATATTAAAGCTGCACCAGGCGGCTTGCGTGATATCCATATTATCGGCTGGGTAACTAAAAGCCATTTTCGCATCAGCAAGCTTTACGATCTGGTTCAGCAGAATTTTTTGACCGAAAAGGAGTTCGATGAGTTAAAGTTTTCCGAGAGTTACTTATGGCAGATACGTCATCACTTGCACGAGCTGACTGGCCGTAATGAGAACAAGCTATTATTTGATTATCAGCGTGACATCGCCCAGCGCATGGGCTATGAGACGCAACCAGATGACGAGCCTAATGCAGCAGTTGAGCGTTTTATGCGTGATTATTACCGCTGCGCTATGCAGATATCGACGCTGTCTGAGATGCTGACCAACCACTATTACGAGACTATCATAGAGCCTGAACTACCCAATGAGGAGCGCCCGCGTAAACGGCCTCTTAATGCACATTTCAATCAGATCGGCGATCAGATCGCCATATCGCATCACCGCGTTTTTGCTCAGCATCCTGAGGCGATTCTTGAGATGTTTTTGCTTATGGGACAGCATGGTATCAAGACGGTGCGCACCCGCACGTTGCGCGCGCTAAAGATCGCCGCACGCGGTATCGACCAAAACTACCGTGATAACCCTGAGCACCAGCAACTGTTTTTGGCGAACCTAAAAGAGCAAAACTATCTGTTCCGTCGTCTGCGTACTATGAACCGCTATGGCGTACTAGGCAATTACATTCCCGCCTTTGGCCAAGTCACAGGTCTTATGCAATATGACTTGTTCCATCGCTATACTGTCGATGCGCATACGCTGTTTTTGATTCGTATTTTGCACCGCTTTACTGATCCAGCTTATAGTCAAGACTTCCCATTGGTCAGTGCTATTTTTCAGCGTATTGAGCGCAAAGAGATATTGGTACTAGCGGCGATGTTCCATGACATTGCCAAAGGTCGCGGCGGCGATCATAGTGAGCTTGGCCAAATAGAATCCATTGAGTTTTGCTTGAAACATGGTATGAGCCTAGCAGATGCCAACCTTGTCGGCTGGTTGACCCGCTATCATCTATTGATGTCGATGACCGCACAGAAAAAGGACATCTCAGATCCTGAAGTGGTCACTATATTTGCAAATTTAACCGGTAATGTCACTCACCTTAACCATCTATATGTGCTCACCGTCGCTGACATGAATGCGACCAATCCTGAGCTGTGGAATAGCTGGCGCGCCACTCTTATGAAGCAGCTATATTCGCAAACGCGTCGCATCTTGCGCGCTGATATCGATGCGCCCAACAATCGCAAAGATATGATTGAGGCCACTTATAAGCAAGCATTAACGATGTTAGATGATGCCGATAATCAGCATATGAATCGTGATGAGGTGCTAAGGCTATGGGATGATCTAGGCGATGAGTATTTTTTGCGTGAGATTGCAGAGGATATCTTTTGGCATACAGAGGCCATCTTGAACCACCCGCCAATCGGGCGAGCCTCTGATGCTGATAGCATGCCCTTAGTGGTGCTACGCGAGCATCGCGAACTGGCACTCGATGCGGTGCAAGTTTTCGTGTACACGCAAGATCAAGCCAATCTGTTTGCGGTGACGATGGCGGTGTTTGATCAGATGAATTTAGATGTTTTGGATGCGCGTATTATTACCGCAACTCGTGATTTTGCTTTGGACTCTTATGTGCTCTTAGATCGCAGTGGTACGCTGCTTGCAGATGAGGACAATCAACAAAAGTTAAAACAGCGCTTAATTGATGCCTTCAAAAACCCGACGGTACCTAAGCTTGCTCATAAACGCATACCGCGTCAGCTTCGACACTTTGAGGTACCAACGACTATAGGCTTTGAGTTTAATGAGGCATCAAACCAGCATATCATGAGCTTACAGACCTTGGATCAGCCAGGATTATTGTCGCGAGTCGGTCAAGTGTTTTTAGAGCAAGAAATAGAGATCCATGCAGCACGTATTACCACTTTAGGTGAGCGCGCTGAGGACATGTTCTACATCAGTGATCAAGATGATAACCCTCTGTCTGCTGATAAACTTGGCTCATTAAAGGATGCTTTGATAGACAGTCTCGATATTAAACATAGAGCAACTCATAATATAAGCTTATAAAAGCGATGAAACATTGAGTTATTAGACAAAAAAAGCCTTGTAGATTACAAGGCTTTTTTAAACTTAAAACGTCATACTAATCGATTTATAGCGTACTTCGGTATAATATTTCAGTAGCATGTTTGGCAAGATCTTTATCAGCAAGGTCTATAGGCAAGATATCGGCATCCACTCGCTTTTGTTTAATAATGAGCCTACCAGACTCAACCTCGCCCTGTAACAAACAACGTAAACTAGCTAGATGCAACTGAGCATCGTAGCGCTCGTAGATAGCCATCAAAGAGATAGGCGACTGGGTATGAATATCAGCAAAAATGCTATCTTTGGCCAGAACTACCATCTCATTAAAAGCCTGTTCACAAGTTATGTCCGCCTTGTCTATACGATTTTGAATGCGATTAGCCAGATGACCCTTGAAGGCGAACATACCAAAGAAAAAAATCGTCTGTAGACCAAATACCAGCATATAGCCCCAATAAGACCAGGAGATACCTAGTAGTCTTGCAGAGAGCATTAACAAGATTGCGATCACTACATAAGCCACCAGTTGCCACAGTAACCACATCATTGTACTATTATCGCCGAACCAAAAGACTTGACGCTCTTTGAGAGTAACTATACGTCTACGTGCCTGCCACCACTGCACTTCACGAGCTTTAAGATGATTGCACACAAGATCACAGCGTTCAGTGCTGTTGTCTTTTATATTGAAATTATCGCTATCGACATTGTTTGGATTGTAAACGACAGTCATATCAATCATCCTTAGCCTATCAAACTATGCGCGCTACAGACGGCGTCACAACGGTTTGTCATACTTGTTATTTATAAGCTATGAGCCAGACTATAATAGAAATACAGTCAAACCTCAGAGCACCCCAGTTACGATAGAACGTACTCAAAACGAAAGTATCAATGTTGCAACGATTGACGCTGTAATAGGTTAGTCATAACACACTGTCATAGAGCTTGTAGATACCAAGGTCATGACAATAATTTGGGAAGAAAAAGACAATAAATAGCAGAAGTGCTACACTGCTCAATTGTTACTTTTCTTTATAACTTTATTATTTATTGTCTATTATAGTCAGCACTCTTATGAATAACAACTTAATGCACTTACATCCTTATCCCTTTGCAAAGATGGCATCACTCCTTGCCGATAGTATGCCAGCTATCGATTACAGCGAGATAAAGCTTGGTATTGGTGAGCCAAAACATACGCCGCCCCAGTTTGTACTGGACGTATTACAGGAAAACTTGGACAAATTGTCCAGCTACCCCACGACCAATGGTATGTTTGAGCTGCGCCAAACCATCGCGCACTGGCTTGAGAAGCGATTCTTTTTGCAACATATCAATCCAAACTCTCAAATACTTCCAGTCATGGGCTCACGCGAAGCTATCTTCAGTTTTGTACAAGCAGTAATCAATCACAACTCTGATGCTGACGCAAGTCCTACGGTGGTGATGCCTAATCCGTTTTATCAGATTTATGAGGGAGCTGCGATACTAGCGCAAGCGACGCCTTATTTTGTGCCTTGTACTCCTGATAACCAGTTTAAAGGCAGTTATCGCTCAGTACCCAAAGAAGTCTGGGAGCGCACGCAGCTCCTATTCGTTTGTAATCCTAACAATCCTACTGGCGCTATCATGAGTATGGAGGATTGGGAGTATCTTATCCGCCTATCTGATCAGCATAATTTTATTATCGCAAGTGATGAGTGTTACAGCGAGCTGTACTTTGATGAAGCACCAATAGGACTGCTACAAGCTTGTGCAGCGCTTGGCCGTGATAATTTCAAAAATTGCGTGGTCTTTCATTCGCTCTCCAAGCGCTCAAATTTGCCAGGACTACGCTCAGGATTCATTGCAGGTGATGGAGATATACTACAGAGCTACGTGCAATATCGTACTTATCAGGGCTGCGCGATGCCCATACCCCATCAATTGGCATCGATAGCGGCTTGGCAGGATGAGAGGCATGTGGCACACAATCGCACGCTTTATAGAGAGAAGTTTGCTCTGTGGATGCAGGACTTAGGTGATCTACTAGAGTTGCGTATGCCAGATGCAGGCTTTTACTTTTGGATAAAAGTACCTGAGCAATTCAATGAGGATGACGAGCGGTTTGTCAAAGCCTTGTATGAGCAGGCTAATATTCATGCACTCGCAGGACGCTATCTCTCAAGAGAGGTTGACGGTGTCAATCCTGGTCAAGGATACGTGCGTATCGCACTAGTCGCGAGCGTCGATGAAAGCGGCGAGGCTATTCGCCGTATCCGCACTCTGCTCGGTGCTACAGCGTAAAAAGAGGCATAAGTAACCTTTTTTCGTAATACTAATATAGTCGTGAGATGACGCTATGATAACAACGATGTTATTGTGGATTTGAATGCAGATAATGCTATAGTGATAGATGATTTACTATAGCGTTGTGTGCAGAAGGAAGATGTCATGACTCAGCTTGATTTTACTCAGCCGCCTTTTGACGTCCTAAGTAATGACGAGCGCTCAAGCGTCAAAAAACATACTCAAGTTATTTATTTGGCTCAAAACGAGTGCTTGGCTGATAAAGATTTTATCTATTTCTATGTGGTCCTAAAGGGTCAAATTGAACAGCGCTTAGGTGATGAGCGGGTTACCACCTATCTAGGTAACAACCTTACCGAACAACTAAACAGCAACGACTGGTTCGATAGTCGCCGTACTCCTGATTTGAGTATTGACCCCCAAAAACAGCTAAATCGTTATCAATTTTGTGCGCTTGAAGACTCCCTGTTACTTCAAATCGATGGTACAACTATCGATAAGATAGCGGCGCAAAACCATCTAGTACGTCAGCTGCTCTCTGATACTCTCTCTGAGCGCCTAAAGTCACTAAAGAGCAGACGTCAGACGCAACATACAGGCGCGAGCAGTTATACCGCTCAGCAAGAAGTACAGCAGATTTTGCTTCAACCTGTCACTGATATAACCTTGCTACCCATACACATTGTCGATGCCCATAGTAGCTTGTATCAAGCGGCGCGTACTATGACTGACGCCTCTCTTAAGCATGTATTAGTGCGTCTGCCCAAGCAGACCGAACCTATCGATAAGACGCTATCAGACCCGTTAGCAAATCAAGGTTCTGATCGCAGTTTAGGTATGCTCAGCGACCATGATATCTGCCGCGCAGTGAGCGATCAAAGAGACCCTGCCACTACTCCTTGCCTACACTATGCAAGCTTTGATTTGCATACGATCAATGCCGATAGTGAGATCGGCGATGCGCTATTGACTATGACGCGCTACCGCATTCACCGCCTACCTGTCTTAGATAGTAATGATAAGGTAATTGGAGTCTTAGCACAAAACGACATGCTCGCTTATGTCAGTCATCACTCGCAGCTCATTAGTATGGAGATTGAACAAGCACGCGATATGGCAAGTTTGGATAAAGCGGTGACGCTGATTGGGCGCTATATTCGCGCCCAGCAGCAAAACGGGGTAAGAGTCGGCGTGGTCAGTCGTATGGTACAGCAATTGAATGCACAAGTATTTACTAAGCTGTGGCAGCTAATAGTACCAAAAGAGGTGATCGAAAACACCTGCGTCATTGTCATGGGCTCGGAGGGTCGCGGAGAGCAAATCATGCGCACAGATCAAGACAACGCGCTGATCATTCGTGACGGTTACATCCATCCTGATTTAGATAAGTTTGCGGATACCTTTAACCAGCAGTTGTCCATATTAGGGTATCCTTTATGTGACGGTCATATCATGATGAATAATCCGATATGGCGACAGGAGCTTAAATCTTTTAAAGCACAAATCAGTTTATGGTTTAAAAACACTGACCCTATGCATAGTGTTTATCTATCCTCAATACTCGATGGCGAATATATCTGCGGGGACAAAGATCTATTAACGCAAATACGGGCTCATTTGCAGATAGCGCATCAGCGCTCAGAGCCTATGTTCGTTCGTCAGTTTGCTCGCGTAGCCTTACAGTTTGGTGATACTGGTCAATGGTGGCAAAAGTTTGCACCCTTGATAGGTAAGCCCACGCGCCGAGACATTGATCTCAAAAAATCAGGCTTATTTCCGCTTGTACATGGTATTCGCACCTTAGCACTTGAGCATGATATTTTTGAGGTGACAAGTACTAAGGAGCGACTCAAAGCCTTGGTCGCTGCCCGTATGTTCAACAAAGAGCGCGCCGAGACGCTAGCCGAGGCGCTGGAGTTTTTTATGGCGCAGCGCTTAGCGGTAGCGCTATCTACCGATGATAAATACGCACGCCAAGTAGATCCTATCACTTTGTCAGCGCTTGAGCGCGATGCCCTAAAAGAGTGTCTCGCTGTAGTCAAAAGCTTCAAAAACCAACTCAGTCATCACTATCATTTAGAGATAGGATAGATGGAGAGTATATCGGAGCGTCATGACTATGAGCTGGCTTAAGCAATTAGCAACCTTGTGGTATAGCACTCGCCTGCAGCGTCCTGAACTGGCAAAGCTGTTTGCGCCGCCACTATCAGATCAGTGGGTTGCTATTGACTGTGAGATGACAGGGCTAAATCCGCGCAAGCACCACCTGCTCTCGGTAGCCGCCATTCATATCAATAGTAATACGATCGATACGGGTAACGGCTTACATCTAGTCTGTCGCCCGCCTGTTATGCCAGACGCGGATACCATTGTTATCCATGGACTACGGTGCGCTGAGGTCGAAAACGGCATGAGTTATGAGGATATGCTCGCGCTGCTACTACCCTTTATCGGTAATCGTCCAATCGTAGGGTTTTGTCCGCAGATCGATACGGCCTTTTTGAACCCTTTGATCAAGCGCTATATGGGCACCCCTTTGCCCAATCAAGTGATTGATGTACGGCGCTTATACGCCAGAAAAATGGGGAGCTCTACCCAAGCGCCTCCTAATAAATCTCATCATTTAAGTCATATTTTAGCGCACTACGACATCCCTGAATTAGGTGTTCACGACGCTTACAACGATGCGGTGATGACTGCTATGGCGTTTTTGCATTTGCGTTAGTACTGAAGTGGATTTTTTTATGGTGTCTTGCGAGACCATCTGGTACTCTCAGTCCTGTTTTATAGACTTAAGCATTACGCTTCATATAGGTAAAACTATCCACTCATGCTACCATAGCTTGTTTTTGACCTCAGATAATAGATCCCCTCATGCCGCCTACTACCCAAGTCTATCAGCGCTTTATGTCTTTGCTTGTAGCTAATAATCAAAGGCTAATACGGGCGTCAATTACGCCTTTATCGATGCCGGTATTTGCAGCTCTAGCTACGCTCACGCCGATAAGTGCGCAAGCTGTACTGCCTGTCTCTATTTTGGAGGCGTTGTCAAAAGCAAAGTTAGAACCCGCTGATATTAGTATCATGGTCGTGCCCGTTGGTTTAAAAGACAACAGTCGTTTGCCGCCTATAATACAAGTGGTGGCGCTAAGCGAAGATCATGCCATCGCGGATGAGGTGAACAAGACGCTAGTAGCAAGTGAGCAACTAGTGGTCGAAGAAGATATCATTGAACAAGAACGCAAGCTCAGTGCTTATACTGATGACCCTTATACTCACTTAAGCCTTGATCCGTTGGTAGTACCAGCTATCGAAAATACGGATAGTAATAGCGATACCTTGGACGCTGAGGATATAGAGTCTCAAACCCCATCTACTTTGCCTTTATCATCAAATCGTCAGCCTTTAATAATCCATCATGTCAATGTTGCACGCACGCCTGCTAGTACGATGAAGCTCATTCCTAGTTTTATTGCCTTAGATAGCTTGGGCGCTGATTTTGTATGGCATACTCGGGTTTATCATACTGGACTCATTATCGGCGATCGTTTGCAAGGCGATCTAATTATTCAAGGGAGCGGCGATCCCAAGATGACTCATGAGCGTTTGCGTCAGCTGCTTTACCAAGTCAAAAAAACAGGCATTCATCATATCGATGGCGATATTATTGTTGATAGCACTATCTTCAATAATGTGACCAAAGATCCTAGCGCTTTTGATAACGCGCCACTGCGACCCTATAACGCCAGTCCTGATGGGTTCTTGGTGAATTTTAGTACTGTTGGTATTTACAGCTTTTTGGAAGACGACAAAAGCGCAAAACTTACCTACAAGCCCAAGCTCGCTAACTATGAGTTGCCATCATCTATCGGGACGCGTCAAGCGGGTTGCTCGCAGGCGAGTAGTAGTCTTGCGCCTGAGTGGCAATCTGATAAATTGGTACTCAATGCCAATCTACCGACGAGCTGCGCGGAACATGTGTTTTATGTGGCTTATCCTGATGCCAAAGACTTTGCCGCCCGCGTTGTTGCCTCGAAATGGCAGCAACTGGGCAATACGCTTAGCGGTCAAGTGATTGCAAAAGACGGCCCTTATCAGGCTACAAAAAAAGGTAGTAAAAGAGTCGCACAGATCGTCTCACCGTTACCGATTGCAAGCTATCCTTCGCTTGATTTGACCCAGCAAATTTACGACATCAATCACTTCTCAAACAACGTTATGACGGAGC
Organism: Psychrobacter sp. DM4; assembly: GCF_051307035.1. GTDB lineage: Bacteria > Pseudomonadota > Gammaproteobacteria > Pseudomonadales > Moraxellaceae > Psychrobacter. Next base: position 543,456 of record NZ_CP195536.1, on the reverse strand, counting down.
AAGTGGCGTTGTCGTTAGGCGCTTATAGCCAAGATAGCACGCCTCACAATCAGAATGCGCCAACTGCTAATAAAGCAACAAGCCTATATCATTATGGTGCGTCAAAGGTTACGGACTATCCACAAGCCTTGCAGCGCATTGATACCTGGTGGCGCACTCATCTCAGCACAGCGCCGCCTTATCTGACTAATGGTTCAGGACTGTGCCGAGACTGTACCCTCACTGCGGCCAATCTTAGTGAACTTTTAACTTACGCTTATAAGCATCCAAGTTTTGAGGCTTATGTCGGCTCATTAGGCGTAGCAGGTGTGAGCGGTACTATCTCCTCTCATAGCGAGCGGTTGCCTGAGTCAGCAGCGATAGGACGCGCTTGGATCAAGACGGGGACGCTAAATAATGTAACTTCGATAGCAGGCTACGTCAAAGGACTATCAGGTCAAGATTATGCGGTGGTTGGTATTATCAATACCGAGCAAGCCCTCAATGCTTATACCGCTCGTCCTGTATTGGATACGCTACTTGATTGGACGGCTCAGCAATAACAAAAGACACTTGATGCCAAGCTTTGATGCTAAGCTTTAATATTAGTGTTAACCTCAAAGTTTGCTTAAGTCTAATACGATTATTAAAACGACTTATAGGCAAGAACATGTCTCAAAAACCCAGTATCAGTAAATCAAAAAAGTCGTCAGCGTCGCCTCAGATGATATCCGTCAATCTCTCACGCTACGTTGTGTTTTTTGCGCTAGGTTATGTACTTGCCAGCACGCTATTGATGATTGTTCAGACGCAATTACCTATGAACCCGCAGCTCGTCACTGTACTGTCTGTTATCGTCAGCGCTTATATCGCCGTGTACAAATTTATCAAGCATCACCACCGTGCTTTGAGCCGCCGTGAGATCAATTATTTGACAGTGGCAGGTATCGCTACAATATGGCTACTAAGTGCGCTTTATCTATTGGGTTTATGGTTTTTATTATTTGACGCCGTCAGTCGTGAGGTGCTTATGGACATGGCTGTGGATCGTCCTTTACCTTTACTGAGCGCACTTGTCATGGTTATGATCCTGACGGTTATTAGCGCACGTATTGGTATTTTAATTTTTAATCGCTTATTAGCGCCTACCAAAATCGGCGTATAGTTATCATTCTTATAAACCCTACAACGAGCTTGGCTCACTCATCGTCTATGATGATAAGTTACAATCATAAGGAAGCAGCCACATGGATATGTTGATGTTCGATGACCTCGAAAAACTAGGACGAATTGTATTAACAACCGTTATGGTATACCTGCTAATTGTCATAACAACCAAAGTCTCAGGCAAACGCTCAACCTCTCAGCTTAATAATTTTGACTGGATTGTGACCGTCATGATCGGCTCACTAGGTGCTAGCACTATTTTGCTCAAAGACATTCCCTTTATAGAGGGATCATCGTCGATTTTGGTGTTATATGCCCTCCAATACCTAGTGACTAAGTACGCTTCTATCTCGCCGCCATTTAGCCAGTTTGTTTTGTCTGACCCGCGTATCGTCTTTTATCAAGGACAGTTCTTGCCTGAAGCTTTGCGCGCTGAGCGTTTGACTCAGCAAGAGGTTGAATGTGCCATGCGCTCTGAGGGCGCTAATGATTTTGATGAGATTGAAGCGGTAGTCTTTGAGTCTGATGCCAAACTCACTATCCTCAAAAAACCCAAAGAAAAAGAAGGCAAAGAGAATAAAGAGGATGCACGCGTGTCTGAGACCCTACAGCCTCTAATTGATTGATCTTGCAGATAGCAGATAAATGTATTTATCGATCAGCTAGTAATAAGCGTTTATACAAGCGCTACGACATTTGCATACAAAAATAGGGAGTCCACTGCTATTAGACTCCCGTTGAGCTTGATTGATTATTTTGTAATAACTACTTCACACGTTGCCAAGTTTGCGAGCGACCAAAGACGGGTGAGCCCACATAACCACGTAGTTTTAGGCTTTTACCGTTATCGCTAAGAGTCAACTTACCAGAATAGACTTTGCCCGTTTCTGGATCGACAAGCTGACCATCACTCCATTGATTGTTACCGTTTGCCTTTAGTCCTGACAGAATCTGCAAGCCTTCAACGGGCTTATTTTTGAGACTACCAGGACATTTTTCGCACAGTGCTTTGGCATCTTTGGTATTCATAACCTTAATGATTTTGCCTGATACTTTGCCACTACTTTCATTTAACTGGATAATGGCTTTTTTCTCACCCGTCTTGTCGTCTACCGTTTGCCATTGCGTGCCATTTAAGGAGGCGGCAAGAGCAGAGGTGGACAGTAGAGCGCTTGCACTAAAACCTAGTACCATTGATGTTACACGTTTCATAATCAGCTCCATTGATTTTATAATGAGATATTTTGAGATAAATAAACATAATAAGCTTTGTTTATCTCGGCTTAGTAGAGCATAAAACTTAAAACTAACGAATTTTTGTTTGTAAAGTTATCTTAACGATAACCAGGAGTGATACATATGAAAGTGCGGATTTTGACAGTTGGTAACAAAATGCCCAGTTGGATACAAAGCGGTTTTAATGAGTATCACAAACGCATTCAACCTATGCTCAGCACTGAAGTGATAGAGCTGGCTGCTGCTAAACGCGCTAAAAACCCTTCGGATGCCAATTTGGCTCAGTACCGAGAGACAGAGGGTCAAACGATACTCGCCGCACATAATGATACTGGGCGCGAGCAGTTGTGGGTACTCGACGTCAAGGGCAAAATGCTCTCGACTGAGGGCCTAGCGGATAAGCTTAGCGAGGCGATGATACAGGGCGATGATATCGCGCTGGTCATTGGCGGCGCAGACGGTGTCTCACCTGACCTATTGTCAAAAGCTGATATGAAATGGTCATTATCAGCGCTGACGATGCCTCATCCACTAGTACGAGTCGTACTCATGGAGCAGCTGTATCGCGCGATGAGTATCAATAATAATCACCCTTATCATCGTGGTAACTGATGTTAAAGAAGAAGTGTTCCGTCGATCAAAATACCTATGTCTATACCTTTTTTCATAAAATATCATCCCTTCTAGCGATTGAAAAACCCACTTACGCCCTAATAAATGCTAAATGAGCCAATCAAGATTTGCCACACCTCCTAATTTTAAACCGCGCAAAGCGGCTACTCCTATCACAGGTGCAGTCGCTTGGGCGGATACACCTGTTGGGCTAAAGAACGCCGCTCGCCTACCGGCACTGTTCATATCTCATGGCGCGCCAACGCTCGCTATTGAGCAATCGGCGACGACCAACGCTCTGGCGCGTATGGGTCACAATCTACCCAAACCGCGCGCTATCATTATCATGTCCGCGCATTGGCACTCTACCAAGCTTGAGGTTAGTAGCAATCCAAAGCCCAAAACGTGGCATGATTTTTCGGGGTTTGATGATGCGCTTTATGATCTTAATTACCCTGCGGCGGGTCAGGCGCCACTCGCAGAGTCACTTGCTCAGCAATTAACAGCGCGCGGGATTACTTGTAGCGTGAATCCTGTGCGGGTTTGGGATCATGGCGTTTGGTCGCCGCTTCGTCATCTATATCCAGAGGCGGATGTGCCTATCGTACAAATCTCTCTGCCGCGTCACTATGATAGTGTCGCTTGCTATCAGTTAGGGGCACAATTGGCGCGCTTGCGTCGTCAACAAATATTAATCATCGGCTCAGGTAATATCACTCATAATTTGCAGGCAATGCGGTGGGAGGCTGATAGCGTGGATCGATGCGCAAATGATTTTAAGGTGTGGCTATTACAGCAGCTCAAGTCTGATATTCCAGCGGCGTTAGATTGGCAACAGTACCCTGACTATCGCGATATCCATCCAAGCGATGAGCACTTATTGCCGCTATTTTTTGCGCTTGGCGTAGGACAGCGCGTCTCTGTGGTTCATCAGAGTATGGCGCATCACAGCTTAGGTATGGATATTTATCGCTTTGATTAAAGTATGCCTGCTAGCATTAGTACCAGCACTAGTACTAATGCTGGTTTACCAAACCTATTTCTCAAAAGTAGGTTTGGTAAACCAGCCTGCACGCTCAATCTCTCCTGCTAAGCTCAGTATCGTCGACTCATCATTCATTCGCCCAATCAGCTGCATACCGATAGGTAGCCCCTTTTTGCTCATGCCCATCGGTAGAGAGATGGCAGGTAGGCCTGTAATGTTACCTAGTATCGTAAAGCCCATTTTGCTCAGTACAGGATGACTGAGTTTTTCGATCATACCTGAGCTAAAGGTATACTTACCCATGTCAATGCCTTTACTTAGTAAGCCTGAGGTATTCATCAGCATCTCCTCGACTCGGCTTGGCGGCAGTACGCCGTGCTTGACCGCAGTTGTAGGCACTGTTGGTGACAAGATCATATCGTAAGTTTCAAGTAGTAACCCCGTCTGATATTGGCTGTGGTGCCAGCCGTGTTTAGCATGGACTAAGTCGGCTGCGGACAGTGAGCGCCCGAGCATCGCCATATTATAGGTTTGAGGTTCTAGTTTTTTGATATGTTTGGCACCAAAGCGCTTCTCAATATTGTCGATAGTAAAGGCAGTATGCGCGCAAACGACTACGATAAAATCATGCCAGAACTGTTCGATATTGATGTTAGGCTCAGCAGGAACGACGCGGTGACCCATGGACTCCAACTGCTTAGCGGTACGCTCAAGCACTGCCAGCACCTCTTTATCCACTGCTGTATTGGCAATGAGTGGCTGCTGATGCAAGGCGATGGTTAATGACTTAGGCGCACGCATAGCCGCTTGCAAAAACGACTCCTCAGGCGGCGCAATGATATAAGGCGCACCGATCTCACGACCACTTGTGGCATCGAGCATGGCAGCGGTATCGCGTACTGTACGAGTGATAACATGATCGGCTGCAGCACCATCCCATCCTTCTCCAAAATCAGGTCCGAATGGGTTGCGTCCACGGCTGGGCTTTAGTCCTACAGCGCCGCACCAAGCAGCAGGGAAACGTATAGAGCCGCCACCATCACCCGCGCCTGCCATCGGTACGATGCCGCTAGCTACGGCAGCTGCACTACCACCCGATGAGCCGCCAGAGCTATAGCCTTTTTTGAATGGATTGTGCGTAGCCCCGTGAGCTTTTGGTTCGGTCGTGATAATCAAACCAAATTCAGGGGTGTTAGTCTTGCCAAAGGTGTTGACCCCTGATGCTTTCATGCGTTTGACGATTTCGCTGTCATGGTCGCTTGTGACCTCGATGCTCCGGCTGCCCATAGTGATCGGCTCACCTTCAAAATGAAAGGACAGATCCTTTAATAAAAAAGGTACGCCAGTAAATACGCCATCAGGCAAGCCGCGCTGCGCTGCCGTATAAGCACGTTCATCAAAACGATGAATAATGGCATTCATCTTAGGATTTAGTTTGTTGGCGCGAGCTATCGCTGATTCTAATAGCTCTTTGGCACTCACTTCGCCTGATTTGACCAGACCTGCTAATCCTATAGCGTCGTATTGGGTATATTCTTTAAACATTTCGGCGTCCTTGCTCACTGTTATTGTGGTGGTGAAACTACTTATATTAATCTCAATACTGTACCTATTTACATTCAGTCCATCTGTAACTTATTTTAAATGCTCAAATAAAAAACGAGCCGCTCTCACGACTCGCTTTTTGCATGTGTTAAACCGACTAGTCTCTACATCAATAGCTCACGCTTACCACTTTTGCCCATCGAGCTGACCAGCCCAGCCTCCTCCATAGAGTCAACGATGCGCGCCGCACGGTTATAACCGATACTGAACTTACGCTGAATGCTTGAAGCCGAGACTTTGCGGGTCTCCATGATGAAAGCGACCGCATCGTTGTATAGGTCATCATCTTCGCCAGTACTACTACCCGCGCCACTACCACTACTTGAACCTGATAGCTCAAAATTGCCTGCCATATTATCAATATAATCAGGGGCACCGCGCTCGCGCCACGCGTCACAAACACGATTGACCTCTTCGTCGCTAACATACGCGCCGTGGACACGATCAGGCTCAATCTGCCCTGGCCCTAAGAACAACATATCACCGTTACCGAGCATGTCCTCAGCACCGCCGCTATCGAGTATCGTGCGCGAATCTACTTTTGAATTGACCCGCAGTGCTGCTCGTACTGGAATGTTAGCTTTGATGAGACCTGTAATCACATCGACTGACGGACGCTGGGTTGCGAGCATTAAGTGAATACCTGCTGCCCGTGATTTTTGTGCCAATCGCGTGATGAGCTCTTCAGCTTGCTTGCCCACTTGCATAATCATATCAGCAAATTCATCAGCGACGATGACGATCATCGGTAGCGTTTTGAGCTTAGGCGCTTGACTGATACTCACGCTATCGTTCGGTCGCCATAAGGGATCAAGCATCGGTTTACCAGCAGCTTCAGCAGCGCGGACTTTTTTGTTAAATTCGTCAAGCTTACGGACTTTGAGCAAGCTCATAAGCTGATAACGACGCTCCATCTCAGCGACGCACCAAGACAAACTGCTAGCCGCCTCTGTCATATCGGTGACGACGGGCGTCAGCAGATGCGGAATGTCATTGTAGTTAGCAAGCTCTAACTGTTTAGGATCAATCAGAATTAGACGCAGCTCATCAGGCTTATATTTGAGCAGCATCGATAGTAGCATGGAATTGACGAGTACCGATTTACCAGAGCCTGTCGTACCCGCGACTAGCATATGCGGGGCACGAGCAAGATCAGTGATAATAGCATTGCCACCGATATCTTTACCCATGGCCATACTGATTTGCGCTTTGGGATCTTTGAATTTTTCGGTATTTAGTAGCTCAATGAGACGCACCATTTCACGCTTTTTATTGGGCACCTCGATACCGATATAGGGCTTGCCTGGTATCACTTCGACCACGCGCAGGGATGCCATAGATAAGGAGCGCGCCAAATCACGAGAGATACCCGTAACCTTGCTAGCCTTGACTCCAGCGGCAAGCTCAACTTCAAAACGCGTCACTACAGGTCCCGGTATAGCATTGACCACTTCTGCCTTGACGTTGAACTCTTGCAACTTAATCTCGAGCAGTTCTGATAGTTGCTTAAGCTCAGTTACGGTATAGCTTGGCATACGGTCAGGGTCAGGTTTATCGAGAATGGATATCTCTGGAATAGGCGTGAGATTACCGCGATATTCAGCCGTTTGCATCGCGCGTGACTTTTGACTAAAGGCTGCATCATCACTGATATCTGGCATCACTGGCGCGTCAGAATCGTTATGATCTGGCATCATATCAGTGATATGGTTACTACTATCGCCTTCAGGTACTGCAAAACCTATATGAGACTTGGGTGTGCTAGGCTCAGGCACTACTGGCTCAGCAACTATAGCTGAGACTGGCGCGACTGCTGTTGGTGGTAGTTTTGGATTCGCAGGTGGCGTATTGGTCGGCGTCATATCAGTAGCTGGTGGACTTGATACGTTTTGAGTATCCACTTGTGGTTCAATGACTGGTGCTACGGTTTCATTGTGTAGCGGCGCGCTCGCTATTTCGGTTGAGTCGTTATGGATTGATAGCTCATCTATTTCATCTTCGATAACAGATGAGCTATCGGGTATAGCATTAGGCGTAGTGCTAGGCATGGTATCAAGCGTAGTGTTAGGTATAGTACCGTGCTCTGCTAGCCAAGCATCGGCCAACTCATCGACTTGGCTTGCATCGTCCTCAATGGTTACACCATTAGATAACTTATCGTCAAATACGGGCGTTGCCGCTGTCGTTGATGCTAGTGGCGTTGTAGATGGCGAAACGATTGGCTTATCAGTATTACTAAGCTCTGTCGCTACAACAGGAGCACTGTCAGACTCTGGCTCATGTTGCTCGCCATAATTATTAACAAAATCACCAGTTGCTAACAAATCATCGACCGTGCTGGCATCATTCCAGGCAAAACTCGGCTCTACCTTACGTAAAGGCGTCGGGGTGGTTTCTGTTAATGACTTATGAGCAGGATGACTGCTCACGCTCACGCTCGCCATCGCAGTTTGCGGCTTGCGACCAATAGCAGCAGCTTCAGTCGCCGCTATTGCCATCGAAGCTTTTACACTATCTTTTAGACCTGATTTCGATAAAAAGTCAGTTAACACCGTGCCAAAACGACCACTATTAGCCGTGTAGTCCTCTTGATTCTCTGGTAGCTCAAGTGGCAGTTGACCGGATTGTCGATTCACATTTTCGTTTTGCGCGGTTATGCGAGCAGTACCAAGTCCATCGTCAGACTGATCAAAACCAATATTATCTTGGTCCTCTATATTGTTTTTCTCAGCGCTTTGAGTACCGTCTAACCGAGAATTCAACTGAGTACTTTTGTCGCTGACACCAGAGCCAAGCCATCCGAGATCAGTGAGCTTATGATACAGCTGTTGCCAATGAATATTAAAGGCAAAAGTAGCGGTGATAATCACAAACAACGCCAAGAATGCCACGCTGCCCCATTGCGATAGCAACTGCGCTAATCGTGCTTGTAATTCAAGACCGATGATGCCGCCTGCGACTCCTTTGAGACCTGTCGCGACAGGGTCTGCTACTTGCTGAATTAAAGCAACTAATTGCGCAAACAACGCACTAGCACTCAGTAGTAAGAATACATAGGCCATCAAACGTAATGGCCAGAACGTAGGCTTACTCTCCCACCAAATCAAGATCGACTCATAAACCAAGAACGCAAACAACCACCAAGCGCCAAAGCCAAAAAAGCTATAGAGTAGGTCGGATAACCAAGCGCCCATAGCGCCGCCCATATTATTAATCGTATTCATATCACTACTAATATGCGACCAGCTAGGATCGTTACCGGTATACGTCAGCAAAATAACAAATAAATAAACGGCCACTATTAATCCAAGGATAGTAAATATCCCTTTTTTTAAGTACTCAATAACTGATGCTGATATCACGTAGGATCTGCCTTTATCAATACGATTCATACTAAGAGGGTGCCAGATTATGATGAATGTTCATCATAACGACGTCAAATATCACTATAAAATCAAACGGTGCTTATAGTATAGATAAGCGGTGCTTAGGATAAAAAACTATCGCAAAATAAGTTATGTCTCAAGCCGCGTATAACCTCCTATAATAACAAATAGATAGGTTAATTGGCGACTGTGTTGTCAAGAAAGCTCCCTTTAATGCTTATTCATAGATTTATTCTAATGATAACGATGTTTGTTTTAGCAAACTTGCACTTTTTGCCCGCGACCCTTATGTTAGTATCATCTCATAATTACGATAACACGATAAATAACGATATAGGTCGTCATTTTTAAGGGCTACCTGTTTATCTTTTTGATGCTACCTTTGTAGCATTACTGTTTGTACGCACTTTCTAGAGATTCATTCTTATATCATAAAGGAACAATTATGGCTTCTAACAATACTCGTCACGAAAAGCTCATCATTTTAGGTTCAGGCCCAGCAGGATATGCAGCTGCCGTATACGCTGCACGGGCTAACCTAAAGCCTGTTATGGTCACAGGTTTAGAAGTAGGCGGGCAACTTACGACGACAACTGAAGTCGATAACTGGCCGGGCGACCCGTACGATTTAACAGGTCCTGCGCTGATGGAGCGCATGAAAGCGCATGCTGAGCGTTTCGGTACTGAGCTGGTCTACGATCATATCAATGCGGTCGATCTAAGCGCGCGGCCGTTTACATTGACTGGCGATAACGGTAGCTTTACTTGTGATGCCCTCATCATCTCAACAGGTGCTTCTGCTCAGTATTTAGGCTTAGAGTCAGAAACCAAATTTAGAGGTCTTGGTGTCTCTGCTTGTGCTACTTGTGATGGCTTCTTTTATAAAGATCAAAAAGTGGCAGTCATCGGTGGTGGCAATACCGCAGTTGAAGAAGCTTTGTATCTCTCTAACATTGCCTCTGAGGTGACATTAGTACATCGTCGTGACAAGCTACGCTCTGAGAAAATATTGCAAGATAAGCTATTTGAAAAAGCCAAGAACGGCAATGTCAAAATAGAGTGGGATCATAGCGTCGAAGAAGTGGTCGGTGATGACATGGGTGTCAATGGCGTTGTGATTAAGTCGATGCTAGATGGCAGTACCAAAAAACTAGACGTATTTGGTATGTTCGTCGCTATCGGTCACAAGCCCAATACCGATCTGTTCAAAGGTCAGCTGGATATGAAAGATGGCTACCTTATCGTCAACAGCGGTCTTGGTGGCAATGCCACTCAAACCAGCATTGAAGGTGTCTTTGCCGCAGGTGACGTCGCAGATCACGTTTATCGTCAGGCCATTACTTCAGCGGGTACAGGTTGCATGGCCGCACTCGATGCCGAAAAGTATCTCGATGCTATCGGTGAAACAGTAGCAACTGATCATACCTACGACTCAACTTTGACTGCGGACAAAGAGGCTTAAGTGAGCGCATCTGGCAACAGTCATACGAGTAATCAACCCCTTGTCAGTGCGAGCGCCATCACGCCTGAGACCTTAAAAAGTCTCGGACGTTATGACTTCCCTAGTCCTATAGATGCTGATCCTGATGGCGTAGGTATCGTGGCGGTCGGTGGTGATCTTGCGGCAGAGACTTTAATCTCCGCTTATGCGCGAGGTCTGTTCCCTTGGTTCAATGAAGAGGAGCCTATTGCGTGGTGGTGTCCTGAGCCGCGCTGCGTGATCACGCCAAGCAGCTACCGGGCGAGCAAATCGCTACGCAAACAAGCGAATCAAATGCGTTGGCAATTGACGCTTGATCAGGCTTTTGACGAGGTCATACATGCGTGTAGTCTACCGCGTAGCGATGGTCTGCCTGAGGGCGAGCACACTTGGATTCATGAGGAAATGATTGAGGCTTACACCCAGCTTCATGCCTATGGTTTCGCTCATAGTATAGAGGTCTGGGACGAGCTAGGCCAGCTAGTAGGCGGATTGTACGGTCTAAAAATAAATGGCATTTATTTTGGTGAATCTATGTTTCATACTGTCTCTAACGCGTCTAAGCTCGCTTTTTGGGGTCTAATGCGTCTATGCGAGCAAAGTGATGTCGCACTAGTAGATTGTCAACTACCAAACGAACACTTAATGAGTTTGGGGGCAACGACGCTACCGCGTACTGAGTTTTTGGCGCAGCTTGATAGCCTCATCGGCGCACGTTCTATCAGATGGGACACAGGTTCACACAGGTCTTTGCCTGTTGCCAAATTAGGGACGGCTCTTCCTTGGAAGCTACAAACATAAGGCAAAACAGACGCAATCATAAGTATAGACTAGCCATATATTCACAAATGCAAGGACGTCTATATGTCATTCGACGACTCGTTTTTACTAATAGGTCAACTGGCACAAACCGCCAATACCACCAAAGATACTGTGCGTCATTATGATGATTTGGGGTTGTTAAAATCTCGTAAACGTCAAGCAGGATCACGTCTGTATACTGAGTTTCATCCTGAATGCGTAGATCGTATCGCACTGATAAAGCGCGCGCAAGCGATCGGCTTTACTTTGACTGAGATTCAAAATAGTCTAAACGACTATTACGATGGCCAGCTCGATTTGGATGAACAACTTGATATCGTTAAACAAAAGCTTGCCCAAATTCTCGAGCAGCAAGCTACTATTAATCTGATGGTGGAAACCTTAAGTCAGCGCTTGATTACCCTTGAACAAATGAAAAAAGATCAAAACAGCCTCGAAAAAATAGACATAATAAAGAAGTAGTATTAATCATTTAAGTAGCATCAATCATCTAAGTAGCATTAATTGTCTAAGTAACATCAATCATCTAAGTAACGACGCTGCATAATAAGGGCGTCAACGCTTGGCCTATGCGCCTCTTTGTAATAGTCTTTGCGACTATGAATGACCTCAAACCCTTGTTGCTCATACAAAGCAATCGCCGCTATATTATCTGCTCTCACCTCTAACATTAATTGCTGGACGTCTTTGCTAATCAGCATAGCATTTAGTGCTATGAATAGCTGGGAAGCAATACCTTGACGCTGATAATCAGGATGAGTGCCGATACGTAAGATCTCTGCTTGCTCAAAAACGGTTTGATAAAGGCAGTAACCCACGATTTTAGCGCTTTGGTAAATGAATAATAAATCAACACTATCTTGTGCAAGCAAGTCTATTATTGTCTGATACGACCAAGCGTCTTGCGGTTGAACATCCGCTTCGATGTTAGCAACGGCTTGAATAATGCTTTGAGCCCCAGATGTTTTTTTATTAAATGAGTCTATGATTAGCATTGTCTTGTCTCTATTAAGCATATCTGCAAATTTGCGTAGGGTGGGTTAGTTTATTCAAGCTCTCGTAGAGAGTGCAGAAAAAACGTAACCCGCCGTCTGATTTTGAATCAAAGATTTGACGGGTTACGCTTGAACTAACCCACCCTACGCCCATCTTAACTCTCATTATCGCCTACAAACAATATCAACACCCACAAAAAAGCCACCCTCTAAAGGATGGCTTTTACTTATCTAATAGTTAGAGTCTAATCTAATGATTAGTCCTTGACCGTAGCAACCACACCAGCGCCGACCGTACGGCCGCCTTCACGAATAGCGAAGCGAAGACCTTTGTCCATAGCGATTGGGTGGATAAGCTCAACGCCCATCTCAACGTTATCACCAGGCATAACCATTTCAGTACCGTCTTGTAGCTGGATTGCGCCAGTGACGTCAGTGGTACGGAAATAGAACTGTGGACGATAGCCGTTTAGGAATGGTGTGTGACGACCACCCTCTTCTTTTGATAGGACGTAGACTTCGGCGTCAAACTTGGTATGCGGGGTAATTGAACCTGGCTTAGCGAGTACTTGGCCACGTTGGACGTCTTCACGCTTAGTACCACGTAGTAGTACGCCACAGTTCTCACCAGCACGACCTTCGTCAAGTAGTTTACGGAACATCTCAACACCAGTACAGGTGGTTTTTTGGGTGTCACGGATACCGACGATTTCGATTTCGTCACCAATACGGACGATACCGGATTCAACACGGCCTGTGACTACGGTACCACGACCTGAGATTGAGAAGACGTCTTCGATTGGCATTAGGAATGCTTTGTCGACGTCACGCTCTGGCTCTGGGATGTAGGTGTCTAGAATTTCTAGTAGTTCTACGATGGCAGGTTCGCCATATTTGTCTTGTGAGCCTTTTAGGGCTTCTGTGGCAGATCCTTTGACGATTGGGGTATCATCACCTGGGAAGTCGTAGTCAGAGAGAAGTTCACGAACTTCCATTTCGACGAGCTCAAGTAATTCTTCGTCGTCGACGACGTCACATTTGTTCATGAAGACGACGATGTAGGGTACGCCAACCTGACGAGAGAGTAGGATGTGTTCGCGAGTTTGTGGCATTGGGCCGTCAGTTGCTGAGACAACTAGGATGGCGCCGTCCATTTGGGCTGCACCTGTGATCATGTTTTTGACATAATCGGCGTGACCTGGGCAATCAACGTGGGCGTAATGACGGGCTTCGGTGTCATATTCGATGTGTGAGGTGTTGATGGTGATGCCACGTGCTTTTTCTTCAGGTGCTGAGTCAATAGACGCGTAGTCTTTGGCTTCGCCGCCTGAGGTTTTAGCGGCTACGGTTGCGATAGCGGCGGTTAGTGTGGTTTTACCATGGTCAACGTGTCCGATGGTGCCGACGTTAACGTGGGGCTTTACGCGTTCAAACTTGGCCTTTGCCATGAGGTTTTCCTTTTTTGGTTAAACAATGAGTTGAGCATCTATCGTTCTTACAACTGGTATCGTTAAATCTTAGTACACATTGCAGCTTTTGCGACGATACTGTTTATCTATTTTACTTTAAATATAACAGCTACAGCGTCTATCTACTAAATAAGAGCATAGCTTCTAGCTTGTGATCCTACTGTATCATAAGCCAAATAATAAGCAAACTGACAGCACTAAAAGGCAACACCTCAGTGTTACCCTGTTATTATCGCTTGCTATATAATAGTTATATCGGTGCAAAACTTTATATAGTTATCACATACTATTATTTATAATGCAAGCTGGATATACCAATAGGGCAAAACAGGCGTAAAAAATAAATATAAGTGGAGCTCATATCGAGAATTGAACTCGAGACCTCTCCCTTACCAAGGGAGTGCTCTACCGCTGAGCTATATGAGCATGTTTTAAATAACTAACATAAAGGTAACCTGCAAATGCTACTTAAAAAAATATCACGAAACAGCTAAACATAATAACTGATTATCGTGATGAATAATTCTATGGTAAGCTGCGGTCAATGCCATGTATATGGAGCGGGTGGCGGGAATCGAACCCGCGTCATTAGCTTGGAAGGCTAAGGTGTTACCATTATACCACACCCGCAATAGCTCTTATTCAAGGTGCCTTTCAACTAACAACTGATATCAGTGTAAAGAAAGGTTTTTCTATAGAGTATGCTTGGCGCTGTTGCGATAAAACTTATGCGATAAGCATAAAAATATGGTGGTGGGGGAAGGATTCGAACCTTCGAAGCTTTCGCGACAGATTTACAGTCTGTTGGGTTTGACCGCTCCCCAACCCCACCTTAGGTTGCTTTAAACAAAAATAACTTTAAAAAAGTAAATTCATAAAAAGCTGCATTATTTAAAATGCTTTAAAACGACTTTGAAAAATGGTGCCGACTGCCGGGATCGAACTGGCGACCTACGCATTACAAGTGCGTTGCTCTACCAACTGAGCTAAGTCGGCTTGTTCCTTCAAAGTGGGGAGTATTCTATCAAATATATCCTAGAATACAAGCCCTATTTCCACTTTTAGACAGTTTTTTTATAAATAATTTTACTTAGTTGATTATATTATGATTTTTTAAGACCAAAAATAACGCTTGCAGAACACCGTAGAATACATCAGAGCTCTTAACTCGATAAACCTTTACTGAATGCGTAATCCATCGCAAGCCATTTTTACCGCTTTGACCAGTGCCAAGGCTTTTTTGTTGGTCTCATCCCATTCTGCTTCTGGTACGGAATCGGCAACAACCCCTGCCCCTGCCTGAATATGGATTTTGCCGCGGCGCATAACCGCAGTACGGATAGCAATAGCCGTATCCATATTGCCATGCCAGCCCAAGTATCCAACTGAGCCGCCAAATACGGTTCGACGTACTGGCTCGACTTCATCAATGATTTGCATCGCCCGTATTTTGGGCGCTCCAGATAACGTACCTGCTGGAAAAGTCGCACAGAAGACATCAAGGGCGTCTTTGCCAGGCAATACGGTACCTTCGACATTAGAGGCGATGTGCATGACTTGTGAGTAGCGCTCAATGAACATCTTTTCGGTGACTTTGACGCTACCATACTCGCAAACGCGGCCGATATCATTGCGTCCCAAGTCTATTAGCATGAGATGCTCGGCAATCTCTTTGGTGTCTGATAATAGCTCACGCTCTAATGCTAAATCCTCGGCCTCATCGCGTCCACGCTTGCGGGTACCTGCTAATGGGCGTACTGTCACTTGACCATTCTCGATACGCGATAGTATCTCAGGAGAGGCACCAATGATATCAAAGCGCTTGTGATCATCTAAAGTATAACCATGAACCAAAAATAGGTAAGGGGACGGGTTCAAAAACCTGAGTGCACGGTAGACGGCTAGTGAGTCACCCGTATAGTCAGCCGTCAAACGCTGCGCGGGCACCACTTGCATGACGTCACCTGCAAAGATGTAATCCTTAATTTTATTGACGTCGCTACAGTATTTTTCTTCGCCCGTTTGCGATTCAAACTTAGGCGTTGGCATAATAGGCGCGTTCAAGTCTGGCATCTCCTCCAGCTTTTCCTCAATCTTTTCAAGCTCACGAATCGCCGCACTATAACCGTCGTCACTTTTGCAATTGGCATAAACGATGATAGATAGGGTATTCTCCAAATTATCAAACACGACCACACTCATCGATAGCATGAGCCACATGTCAGGCAAGGTCATCGGATTTGGCGCATTAGACTGACCGACGCTCGGCTCAATGACGCGTACCATATCGTAGCCAAAATAGCCTATTAACCCGCCACTAAAGCTCGGTAACGTAGATATATCTTCTACAGTTGGCATCTTGTATTGAGCCATCAGCTTACGAATATAATCAAAGGGATCAGGTACGGTATCGACCGTAATTTGACCGTCTTGTTTGACGGTCATCTCGCCATTTGCATATTGCAATAGCAAATCACTACCCAAGCCGATCATCGAATAACGTGCCCAGCGCTCGCCGCCTACTACTGACTCAAATAAATAAGCCGACCCACTCAAATCACGTACTTTGGAGAATACAGAAACGGGTGTCTGCGCGTCCATCAAACGCTTTTTTATAAGCGGCGCATGACTAAATCCTTGCGCTTTAAAAGCGTTATATTCTTCAAAATTCATCATAGTAAAGGGTCTCTGAGCAGGGCGGTGGCAAATCATCAATAGTAGCGAACCAGTATAACAAAACTAACTGGCATTATTAATGCTCAAGCCAAAATGTTTGGCGTTAAGCAGTACGGTAGATAATCACCCATAAAAATAAGCTGCTAGAGGGTTAATCATAGTAACCCTCTAGCAGCCTAGTCATTTGAAACGGTACTATCTTGGAGTATCTTTTAGGGCAAGGTCATTTAAATATATTCAAAACAATCCTTAGATGAATTACGCGCCGCCCATATTAAATAGCCATAATGCAATACCGATAATCAGAATAATGACAAATACCCAAATGAACCAGCCACCGCTTGGCTTTTTGTCAGTGTGAGCAGCACTATTGATCGATTGATTCATAGCATTATTGCCCGTAGTACCTAAATCACGAGACCCGCCTAGATTAGCAGTTCCTGAAAACTGAGCCGTTGCCGCTTGCTTGGCACGCAGCACTTCTGGGTCGGCTTCTTCTTGTAATGCAGTTGTCGTCGTCTTATCGTGCTCAGGAGTTACCGTATCATCGTGATAAGGAGCGCGCTTGGTTGCGTGCTCACTAGCAGTTGTACTATTGACGGTATCTGTTGATGGCTCGGTTGACATCACTGTCTCCTCATGTGTGGGGGCATTACTTGTAGGTATCTGGGATGATGTTGCATCTAGCGCTGATGAATCTTGACCTACTAGCGCATCAGTACTGTTTAAATCGTTACGGTCTGCAGCTGCTAGTACCTCAGCAATGATCGTATCTTTGACGATAGGCTCGTCACTATCCGTTTGAGTACTTAAAGGCGTTACACTGTTCGATACTGGCTGCGTATCATCACTGGTTGCTAGTACTTCTGAGATCATGGTTTGTTTGACTACCGGCTCATTAGATCTAGGAAGCTTCGTATCAGTATTGGTCGCGGTATTACTAATATTAGCAACATTATTAGCAGTATTGCTATCAACGACGTCATTAATATTAATAGTACCATCGGGCGCTTTGCTCTTATAACCTGTGGATATCGTAGATTTTGTCGCAGCAGCGCCAGTCGCTAAACTAATGGCTTCTGCGGTAGTACTTGCATCGGGACTCATGCTATCTTCGTCTGTCGCAAGCATCTCTTTTGCCGTATCAGCAACTGCCAACACCTGAAAACTAAAACTAGCAAACCCGACAATATCGGCGCTCTTTAAATCTTTTGATTGATTCCCTGCTATACGCTCGTCATTGATAAAGGTGCCGTTTGATGAGTCCAAATCTTTAATATATAGCTGATCGTTTGCGACACTGAGCACAGCATGATTGCGCGAGACCTCTTTACTTCCAAGCACCACATCATTATCGCTACCACGACCAATGGACAAGCTATCAGTGATCGTTAACGTCAGATCTCCTAATGCTTCACTTAAGGCATTTAATTGCCAAGTTTTGACGCTCATATTACCCCTTACTACTGGGTTGGTTGTGCTGGTATTCGATGCATTGTTATCATCCATATCACTTGTCATTCCACTACTCCTTTTTGTTAGTTGCTTTTATTCTACCGCAACCCTTGTCCTCTAGTGTTGAAACACTGTTTATGTTTTTTAGAGCGGATTAAGTATGCAATAACAGTCGTTAAAACTTTTCATCCATAAAAAAGACACGATATACGTGTCCTTTTTATAATAATGGATAGCTCTTCACTATTAGTGCTCGCGCGTATTACTAAAAGTGACTTCTGGATAACGCTCTTGCATCAACTGTAGATTGACTCGCGATGGCGCTAAATAAGTGAGATAGCCGCCGCCATCTATTGAGAGCTGATCGTGAGCTTTGCGTTTAAACTTGGTGAGTGCTACCTCATCGTCACAGTGAATCCAGCGCACAGTAGCGATAGAGACGGGCTCAAAGGTACATTGTACTTTGTATTCTTCCTTGAGACGGTGCGCGACCACTTCGAACTGGAGCACACCGACCGCACCCAAGATCAGATCATTATTAATCTGCGGCATAAAGACCTGTGTGGCACCCTCCTCGCTCAGCTGCTGGAGGCCTTTTTGTAACGCTTTGGATTTGAGAGGGTCACGCAGTACCACTCGGCGAAACAATTCAGGAGCAAAATGTGGAATCCCTGTAAAGTTAAGCGCCTCGCCTTCGGTAAAGCTATCACCGATGGAGATCGTACCGTGGTTGTGAAGGCCGATGATATCTCCAGGATAGGCCTCTTCTAACGCTTCGCGATCCCCTGCCAAAAACGTTAGCGCATCAGCGATACGTACGTCTTTACCCAGACGCACATGCTTCATCTTCATACCCTTTTCGTACTTGCCCGAGCACACTCGCATAAAGGCGATACGGTCACGGTGGCGCGGATCCATATTGGCCTGAATCTTGAACACAAACCCACTAAACTCAGGTTCTATCGCGGAGACTTCACGCTCCTCAGTCGGATGCGCTTTTGGTGGCGGCGAGTACTTGACTAGCGTATCGAGTACCATATTGACACCGAAATTACCAAGGGCGGTACCGAATAATACAGGTGTCATTTCACCAGCTAAGAACTCATCGACATCGAAATCCTCCAGCGCCATTTGTACCAGCTCAAGCGACTCCTCGAACGCATCGAACATAAGCTTACCCAAGCGCTCACGGATATCTGGATAATCATAACCGTCCCGAGTTTCAGAGACGGTCATATCGCCGCCATGACCTTTTTCATAAAAGTAGGTTTTGTTTTCGGTCAAATGGTATACCCCAACAAAATCCTGACCCATACCAATAGGCCAAGTAATGGGAATACATTTAATCTTCAGAACTGATTCAATCTCGCTAAGCAAATCCAGCGGCTCACGAATCTGGCGATCCAGCTTATTAACAAAAGAGATGATCGGCGTATCGCGCATACGGCAGACCTCCATCAGCTTGATAGTACGCGCCTCGACACCTTTGGCACCATCGACCATCATCAGTGCGCTGTCGACTGCGGTCAAAGTGCGATAGGTATCTTCAGAGAAATCGGCGTGACCTGGGGTATCGAGCAAATTGACGATGTGATCTTGATATGGGAACTGCATGACTGAGGTCGTAATAGAGATACCGCGCTCTTGCTCCATACTCATCCAATCTGAGGTGGCATGGCGGTCCGTTTTTCGGCCTTTGACTTCACCGACAACCTGAATAGCCTGACCCCATAACAGTAGCTTTTCTGTCATCGTGGTCTTACCCGCATCGGGATGCGAAATAATAGCAAAAGTGCGGCGTTTGGCAACTTCGCGAGCCAGCTTAGCCGGCGTCAGCTTGGTCGCTGATGATTTGGTATCTGCGCTCATAATGAATAGCTTATCGTTAAATTTCTGTAAGACGTGACAGAATATAGGAAGGATTTTGGTGCGCGTATTGTAGCGGATTTACGACTGAGATGCTATTTTTGCACAAAGGCGCGCAGCCTTTGCAACAATATACCAACTTATAATATATAAGATAACATGGTAAAAAACGGTCTAGTTGATTACGTTTACTTTATCTCATTTACTCAGTGCTCGTCATTGAACGAAAAGTACGTCGCTGTAATAAATCATCCTCTAAGTAACTTAAGGTTATGAAGATAAGAGTCACTTACAAATCCTTAGTATAGTTTTACTTCCACTATATAAAGTAACTCTGATATTTTGCTACTCTTAATAGGTTATTTTGTGATAACACTTATCAATAATAATTAAGGATAAATATGAAAACTTTATACTCTACTAAAGCCACCGTTACTGGTGGTCGCACTGGTTCAGCGAGTCTTGATGACAGCGATTTGAAAGTAACTATGGCACCTCCTGGTGGCAACAAAGAAGGTAATAATCCTGAGCAACTGCTCGCTATGGGCTATGCAGCTTGTTTCGATAGCGCTTTGGGCGTGGTCAAAAAGATGGAAAGCGTAAGCTTTGGTTCAACCACTGAAACTACTGTGCACTTATTGCAAGGTGGCGATCATGATTACAAATTAGCAGTCAAAATTCATGTGATTGCTGATAGTACTGATGTCTCAAGCGATGAGTTCCAGAAGCTAGTCGAAAAAGCGCATACCGTTTGCCCGTATTCAAAAGCCACGCAAGGCAACATCGATATCGAAGTGACATCAGAAGTGAAATAAGACTTTTATAGTCGAGTAAAAACAGTATAATCAAGATGAGAACCCAGTCAGCACTGGGTTCTTTTTTTATGTCTGGCGCAAACGTTTAACCTCTATTACTACATACACTTATTAACGCTTAAGCCATTCGGCACTAGCTGATTTTATCGTTATAATAGGTCATCTTTTTTATTTTACATATAACAAGTGGCCTTTATGACTGATGCTATGACTGACAACTCGCACAACTCGCACTCTCCAATCAATCCCGATGTGCGACCTAATTTTGAGACCATGCCGAAAGTTGCGATCATGGATACCACTCATGTGGACAAAGACCAGCCGCCTTTCATCTTGGTCGATGGCTCATACTATCTGTTTCGCACTTATCACGCCCTGCCCAAAACGATGGAAAACACACAAGGGCTGATGACCAATGCGATACGAGGCACCTTGAATGCTCTACTTAAGCTCATGCGCCGCTACCATCCGACTCACATGGCCGTCTGCTTCGATACCAAATCACCGACCTTTCGTCATGCGATGTCGGAGGAATACAAAGCCAATCGACCAAAGATGGATATCGAGCTGGCAGAGCAAATACCTTATATCCATCGTTTAGTCGCCGCTTTAGGGATTCCGCTACTGCGTATTGAAGGCGCAGAGGCTGATGACATCATCGGTACACTCGCCTATCGCGCCGTCGCCGAAGGTCATCATGTCGTCATCTCAACCGGTGACAAAGATATGATGCAACTGATCAACGACTGTGTGATATTAGAAGACAGCTTTACAGGTAAAATCACTGATAGCGCAGGTGTCGTCGAAAAGTTCGGGATTAAGCCGCATCAAATGATCGACTTTTTGACCTTGATGGGCGACTCCTCTGATGGTATCAAAGGCGTACCAGGTATCGGCAAAAAGACGGCAAAGGATCTGCTAAACCAGTATGGTGACATCGATACTATGCTAGATAATGTCGCTGACATCAAAGGTCGCGCAGGCAAGAACCTCGTTGAACACGCAGCAGATATTCCGATGAATGCTGAGCTGGCAACCATCGTTACGGACTTAGACATCGGTCAAGACTGGACGGATCTAAAGATAAATACTGACCCCTGCGCTCATATTGACGAGCTGCGGATACTGTATGGCGAGCTTGAATTCAAAAATGAGCTGGCCTCTCTTGATCATCCCAATCATCCAGCGAATGGTAGCCAGAGCGTTGCTAGTGCCCAAGCCGATAGCGAATCACAAGCACAAGTAGCCAAGTCCCTTCAGTCCACCAAAATCGACAATATTAAAGACAGCAAAAACCATGATAAAGCGTGGCATACCGTACTCGATATGCCTGCCTTTGAGAGCTTAGTGACGCAATTAGAGAACGCGGCGCACTTCGTCATTGATACCGAGACGACTAGCGTTCATTGGCATCAGGCTGAGATCGTCGGCTTGTCATTTGCGATACAAGCCCACGAAGCCTATTATGTTCCCCTTACTCATAAGTTAGAGGGCGATGAGTTACTAGGCAAACAACTAGACCGTGATACCGTCCTCGCCAGACTAAAGCCGCTATTAGAAAATCCTAGTATCGGCAAAATAGGCCAGCACTTAAAATATGACGCCCATATTCTCAGTCATTACGATATAGACTTGATAGGGTCAATACATAAGCCGCCTAGCAATTGGGCCATGGATACCATGCTGGCAAGCTATGTCATCAACGCCGCGGCGACCCGTCACGGTATGGACGACTTAGCTCGTCATTATCTACATACGCAAACTATCAGCTATGAGGACGTCGCTGGCAAAGGCGCAAAGCAGGTCACCTTTGATCAAGTGGCGATCGATATTGCCAGTGACTACGCTTGCGAAGATGCAGACATCACTTACCAGTTGTTTGCATTGTTTAGCGAAAAGCTCACAGATGATGAAAACAATACCCGCTTGCTCAATGAGCTTGAGATCCCTGTCGCGCAGATACTCTGTCAGATGGAAGCACACGGTATCTTAATTGAGCGTGCGTTCTTAAATGAGTTGTCTAAGCGCTTTGATGAAGAGATCATCGCTCTTGAGGCAAAAGCGTATGAGGTCGCAGGCGAGGAATTTAATCTAGGGTCACCCAAACAGCTTGGTGAAATGCTCTTTGAAAAGCTTGGTGTCCCTGGCGGCAAAAAAACCAAATCAGGACAGTACTCTACGGGTGAGGCGATATTATCCAAAGTTGATCATCCACTGGTCGATATCACCTTGGAGTATCGTGGTCTCTCCAAGCTCAAAAGCACTTATACCGACTCGCTCGATGCGGTGGCCGATAGCGAGACTGATCGCGTGCATACCAGCTACCATCAAGCGCTGACCAGTACGGGGCGTTTGTCCTCAACGGATCCTAACTTACAGAACATTCCTATTCGTACCGCAACCGGTCGCCTGATCCGTCAAGCTTTTATCGCCCCAAAAGGCCGCGTAATCTTGGCGGCGGATTATTCACAAATTGAGCTGCGTCTAATGGCGCATTTCTCAGGTGATGCGAACTTAACTCGCGCCTTTAATGAGGGTCTCGATATTCATACCGCCACTGCTGCTGAAGTTTTGGGCAAAGCGGTTGATGAGGTCAGTGCCACTGAACGCCGTAATGCAAAGGCCATCAACTTTGGTCTGTTATACGGCATGAGCGCCTTTGGATTGGCCAAACAGCTACAGATGAGCCGCGGCGAGGCGCAAGATTACATCGATATGTATTTTGATCGCTACCCTAGCGTCAAGCAGTATATGGTCGATACGCGTGCCAGCGCCGTAGAACGTGGTTATATCGAAACGATACTTGGGCGCAAACTCTACACCCCTGATATCAATCACCCTAACCGGATGGTTAAGCAAGGGGCCGAACGCGCGGCCATTAATGCCCCGCTACAAGGCTCAGCTGCTGATTTGATTAAGCTTGCGATGATCGCGGTCGATAAAGTACTGCCAAAAGAGCACGCCAAAATGATGCTTCAAGTCCATGATGAACTGGTCTTTGAAGTCGATAGCGACAAGGTCGATGAGATCAGCGCGCTTATCAAAACTGCGATGCAGGATGTACTCAGAGATACCGCAAAAGGTATGGGCTGGAATGTTGATTTTGCTGTGCCGTTATTGGTTGAAACGGATAGCGGTGATAATTGGGATGAAGCGCATTGATATGAGCATTAAAAACATCAATCTCATTAGTGAGTTAATTAGTCAATATACATAATGGCACAACATTATATTCAGCGATATAATGCGTCTTTTAAACTCAGTACTTAAGATTACGGCAACGAGAAGTGAGTAGCTAAGCTGACTTCTCGTTGCTTTATTGTTTAGGAGACATCCTATTTTTACCGAAAACGGCATTATCGAGATTGTAGGCTCTATCTTATTAGCTGCCTGCTTGCTGCGCTGCGTGCAATACGCTATACAAAGTGATATCAAGCAAGGTCGCAGCTTTTGGTTGGCATCTACTCTGATATTTTTTACGGTAATACGCCGCGAGCTTAATCATCTGCCAGAATTAGTGATACCCAGCAACCTTCTCCTATTCAATCACACTTACGAGTGGTGGGAGGATACGGTGCTCATAATTATCTATGTGATCGCTTTAGGACTACTCGTTTATGCTTGGCGTTATCTGTGGTCCCTGCTAAAGCGCGTACCCGTGTCTTTATACCTTACCGTTACCCTACTCGCAATACTTCAATATATGGGCGAGAACACTATAGTCTTTTCAGAGAGCGTTGGCGTCGCGATTGAAGAGCTCACCGAAGGCATCGTTTATGCCATAGCACTCTGGTATCTCTGGACGTTTACACTAAGTGATTTTGAGAAGCAGTTAACCACTAGCTCACACTTTGAGAGGGTCCGTCAATAATATAAACCAAAGTAGATATATAGCACTATTAAAAGACCTGCGCCGACCTGTAAAAAGTAGTAAAGTGAGTAGATAAAAAAATAACTTATAATTCTACTCTCGATTAAACCATATTCACCCTCATCAAAAAAGGAGACACACATGAATATATTGATCACTGGTGCATCACGCGGAATTGGTTTGGCGACTGCCAAACGTCTGGCAGCAAAGGGCCATAGCGTAGGCTTATTCGACATTGATACCAGCGAGCTTGAGCATGCCAGTAAAGATAAAGCCTTTAAAAAAGCGCATAAAAAACAGCGTATTATTACAGGTAATCTCAACGTCACTAAGACTACAGATTGGGATACAGCTATCGAGCACATGGTCGACAACTTCGGTGGTATTGATATATTGATTAATAATGCAGGTATCCTTGCTAGTGGTCATCTGCCGTCTATCGATTTAGACAAGCAATTATCGCTTGTGGATATCAACTGCAAAGGCGTCTTGATCGGCTGTCATAAGCTGGCTTCTTACTTAACAGATAGTACAGACGGTAAAATCATAAACTTATCCTCTGCCTCTGCGATCTATGGTCAGTCTGAGGTCGCAACTTACTCTGCGAGCAAGTTCTTTGTACGCGGTTTGACTGAAGCACTAAATATCGAATATAGCGAGCTGGGTATCAAGGTTTTTGATGTGATGCCATTATGGGTCAAGTCTGATATGACCAAAGACATTGAAGTTACTAGCATTGACCGTTTAGGTATCAATTTGACAGTGGATGACGTCGCTAAAAAGCTGTGCAAGTTAGCGTCAAGCCCTAATCGCAAGATCACTCGTACGCATTACCCTATTGGCCTGCCTGCAAAGATTTTGCAAACGACCTCACAGGTGACCCCAGACGTTATTATTCGCATGATTAACAAAAGAATCGGCGCGAAGTAACATCATCGCTACCTATTCAAATTTAAATAGTAAGGAACTATAATGGATAATTCAAAACAGCCAATACCTGAAGAGATGAACGAGATTGCTAGCCATAAAAGCATGGATATGGACAAGGATGATCAACTGATTAATCTAGACGACCCTATGCTGCATACTATCGATAACGACGATGTGATCGATAACAGTGCCGGTTTTGATAATTCAGAAGTGGGTACAGATGCTACTCAAGGTGTGACGCCTATGCATCATCAAAATGTCGATGAGTCGCGTGTCGATGAGTTATTGGTAGAGGACAATCTACATGACAAGGGCTATCCTGATATCGTCGACATCGCTGATAGAGACGCCGCCCAAAGTAGCAATGGTGATGATCTATAACCCTCTATATTCTCATGACTCTATATTCTAAAAGTAAAAAGCCCGTTCAATAGTATTGAGCGGGCTTTTTTGCATGTGAATGTTTTATATATATTAAGAAGGGAGGAACGAATTACACCCAGCCATCAAGCGTACCTGCCCAGCCTTTGACCAGTGGCGCGCTCATCGCTTCTAATAGATCTATGTGTGCGTCATCCATATTGAGCGCAGGAATATAATGATACTCTTGCCCGCCTGCCTCAATGAAGTTTTCACGGTTTTCAATCGCCAGCTCCTCTAGCGTCTCAAGACAATCCGCTGAAAACGCAGGACTAATAATTTGCACGGATTTGACGCCTGATTTGGCCCAATCATCCAACACGACATCGGTATACGGCTTGACCCATTCTTGCTTCCCAAAGCGCGACTGAAAGCTAATAATCCATTCATTCTCGCCTAGACCTAATGCTTGTGCCACCTGCGCTGCGGTACACTTACAACGTTTAGGGTACGGATCGCCTTTGTCCGCATACGGCTGCGGAATACCATGAAAGCTAAACATCAACTTGTCGGGTTTGCCATGTTTGGCCTGAAACCTACGAATACTGTCCGCCAAAGCCTTTATATAGAGCGGATGGGCGAAGTAATCTTTGACGATGGTATAATTGGGCAGGTTGCGCTGCTTGAGCGCCCACTTATTAATCGCATCATATACCGCCCCACTTGATGTCGCAGAATATTGCGGAAATACAGGTAGCAATACAAAGTGATCGACGCCCTCGCCGCGCAGCTTATCCATAACATCAGGCAATCCAGGATTGCCATAACTCATCGCTGCATGGACAGACACTCTAAATGGTGCATTAGCAGTGGCCAAACGCGGCTCTAGCTTTTGGACTTGACCATTCAAAATATTACGCATCGGTGAATCGCCATCCCAGATGCTAGCATAAGCTTCGGCGACGCGTTTGGGCCGATTTGGTAATACAAATAGATTGAGAATAATCGCCCACAAGAACCGCGGGATCTCGATAACTCTGGGATCTGATAAAAACTGACGCAAATAGCGACGTACCGCAGGCGCGGTTGGCTCATCTGGCGTACCTAGGTTGATCAGTAAAACGGCAATACGTGGAGGTAATTTAGGTTTCATAGCAGCACATTTTATAAAAGGGATTAAGATGGCAAGTAGTCAACGTTAAACTATTAAGCTTGATTTAACAACATTATCTTTATACTAGATATTTATTAATAATAGTAGCCAAATAATACGGTCAGAGACGGCGGCGACTGTAGCATAAGTGTAGCACTTTACACCTTATCAGAGCCGCTCAATACAGTATATTAAGTGTGAAGGTTGTACTCATCAGCGCATCGCCATACAATAGATGCCTATAGCGATAGTGATCGCCTTTTTATTGTCTGTCATCTTGTGAGGTAGCTTTGAGCGCATGTCCTAATACGAATAATCACGCTATGAGCCACAAACCTTCTGATTCTGAGGCTGAGCCATCAGCTGCCTTGAGTGAATCAGTCGATTCATCTAGTGCAAGTTCAGTTGATGCAAGCACAGTGGGTATTGTCACGCCGCAGACTTACCATTTCGATGCGCCTTTCACCTTGGAGTGCAATCGCACTTTGCCTTCGTTCGACTTGGTATTTGAGACCTACGGCGCGTTGAATGCTGATAAATCAAACGCTATCTTAATATGTCATGCGCTATCTGGTAGTCATCATGCTGCAGGCTATCACGACGATGCTGACAAAAAAGCGGGCTGGTGGGACAATATGATCGGTCCTGGTAAATCTATCGATACCAATGAATTTTTTGTAGTCTGTGTCAATAATATCGGCAGCTGCTTTGGCTCGACAGGCCCAACGTCCATCAATCCTGCCAGCATAGTGGAGGGTCAGCCGCAGCCTTACGGTCCTGACTTTCCGCTAGTCACCATCAAAGACTGGGTTGGCACGCAGGCGCTGCTCTCAGATCGTTTAGGGGTACAGGTTTGGCATGCTATCGTTGGTGGCTCAATGGGCGGTATGCAAGCGCTACAGTGGTCAGTCGATTATCCAGAGCGTCTCAGGCGCTGCGTGGTGATTGCCAGTACGCCCAAACTCTCAGCACAGAACATCGCTTTTAACGAGGTGGCGCGTCAGTCGATACTATCAGATCCTGACTTTAAGGAAGGACGCTACTTGCAAGCGGGCACTTATCCGCGCCGCGGTCTAATATTAGCGCGCATGGTCGGGCATATTACTTATTTGACTGATGATGCTATGAAAGCCAAGTTCGGTCGTGACCTAAAGTCCGGCAAGTTTATGTATGGCTATGATGTAGAGTTTCAGGTCGAGAGCTATCTGCGCTATCAAGGCGAGCGCTTTAGCGAAAACTTCGATGCCAATACCTATCTATTGATGACCAAAGCATTAGATTATTTCGATCCGACTCGTGGACACATCAATGATAATGAAATCAAAGAAGATCGTATCTTTGATAGTGACGCAAAAGGTAAAGATATAAAAGATAGTGATACCCTCAATAAAGAGATTAATTATGAAAATGAGCTTACTGATCTCAAAGCCACTTTTGCTCATACTCAATGTCAGTATCTAGTAGTGTCATTCACGACTGATTGGCGCTTTGCCCCTGAGCGCTCGCAAGAGATCGTCGATGCGCTTATGGCGACAGGCAAACCGGTCAACTACATCAATATCGATGCGCCGCACGGTCACGATTCGTTTTTGTTTGATATTCCGCGTTATATGGGCGCGATAAAAGGATTCTTGACTGCGCCCTTTATCACTACCAGCCGCATAGGAGCACGCTTGTGAGAATGGACTATCAATTGGCTGAGCGCTGGATTGCTCCAGGCTCGCATGTGCTCGATTTGGGCTGTGGCAATGGCGAGCTGCTCACACATTTGCACACAAAGCTTGGGGTGACAGGATACGGGCTTGAGATTGATGAGGACAAAATTAACGACGCTATCGGTAAAGGCTTGTCGATCGTTGAGCAAGACTTGAACGATGGCTTGGCAAGGTTTGCCGATAATAGCTTCGATACGGTAGTGATGGCACGTGCCCTACAAGCGGTCAAATCTCCTGATCTATTGCTATTAGATATGCTGCGCGTAGCGACTGAGGCCGTCATTACTTTCCCCAATTTTGCTCACTGGCAAAACCGCATCCATCTTGGTCTCAAAGGTCTAATGCCCGTCTCAGAAGCGCTGCCTTATGAGTGGTACAACACGCCCAATATCCATCTGTGTACTTTCAAAGACTTTGAAGCCTTATGTGCTGAACACGGCATTGATATCATCAACCGCTTCGCTGTCAGTGACTCAGATAAGGGCCATAGTCCGCTGATGACGACTCTTATTAGACATGCGCCCAACCTGCTTGCTGACGTTGCTATTTATAGGGTAACAAAACGTTCGATGCCACTCTAAACCATCTCTCAAAAAGTAGAAATTTGAGAGTTATATCTAATTAAAAAATAGACTCAACAAGTATGAATACTTTTGATTATAGTCTTGTTCAAACACTCAGTTGATTAACAGTATGATTTAGTTACCAAAAACCATTCAAAAACTTGTGTTAAAGCAAGTAATTAGTATTTGAGTTTTGTAACTTTGAGTGGTAAGCTAATCAAATCTTGTTAATAACACCCTAGATATAGCCTTTTGATAGTAGTTTTTATTATTCGTTCGATAGTAAAACAAGCTGTTCTTACTTTAGGTCAAATAGCTATCTAAGCCAAATATTTCCACTTACTCTATTGCCCTTTTTTGGAGCTGCTATGAAACTGCTAAAAGCTGCCTTGTTTACTGCCCTTTTCTCTTGTGCCGGTTTAGCCAATGCTGAATTGATTGCCAACATTCCACTTGATACGTCACGCTTTGAGATCATGCCTGTCAGTGAGTTGTCTGCTCGCGCCGCTCAAGGTAACGATCATGCGCAGTTCTATCTAGCTAAGCGTCTGCAAAAAGGGCAAGACATCGCTCAGAATACGTCAAAAGCTGTTGAGTGGTATACCCGCGCAGCAGAGCAAGGCGTCGCCCCTGCCCAGCTCAATCTCGCCATCATGTACTTGCGCGGCGAAGGCGTCCAGCCAAATCTACAACAAGCGCGCAAATGGTTAGAGAAAGCAGCAATGAGCGGCGATAACCGCGCCAGCTATACCCTCGCACTACTCGATGAGAAGCAAAAAAATCTAGTCGATGCTTATAAATGGTATGACCTTGCTGCCCGTGACGGTATGCTCGATGAAAAGGTACGCACTAAAGCCCGTGGTAAAATCGGCCAGTTGGCATTGAACTTATCAAGCTCAGATATTGCTAGTGCCCGCACGAAAGCAGATACTTGGTTTCAGAGTAAATAAGCTTTAAACTAATTATTACCAAATAAAAATCCAGCTTTTGCGCTGGATTTTTTGGGTTTAAAGGTTGGCTTGTCTAAAATATTTTACTTCCTCTGCAAAATTTATATTCTGTTGAATAATTTAAGGCAAACAGTAGTGTCCTCATCATCATAGCCATGTACTCTGAGTATTTCGTAATCTTAAGAAGATGAAGCTTATTCATAGTGCAAGTATCAAAGCCCAGTTCAAAACCCATCCCAAATTTGCTACACTACGCGCGCATTTATGAACTCCACAATCGGATAAATGTAGTCCACTTTTTAACCCATCATTGCACTAGGTTTACGTCCTAGCCAGCAGGAGATATCATGAGCATGACTAACGAGCATTTAACAAAACCAAAAGTATACGATAGCGAAATCAACAACATCGTCGTCGCAGCGCTGTATAAATTTACACGATTCACTGATTTTGAGCAGTACCGTGAGCTTATTTTAAACATCATGCTGGATAACGATGTCAAAGGCACACTACTTATCGCCGCAGAGGGTATTAATGGCACGATATCTGGTAGCCGTCAGGGCATCGATACTGTCTTAGACTATTTGCGTAGTATTGAAGCGATTGGCACTTTTACCTTCAAAGAGTCTTATACTCATGAGCAGCCGTTTTATCGTACAAAGGTGAAGCTCAAAAAAGAAATCGTCACGATGGGCATCGAAGACATTGACCCAATGCAATCCGTTGGGCGCTACGTCAAGCCCGCGGATTGGAACGCACTGATATCCGACCCAGAGGTAACGTTGATCGATACGCGTAATGATTACGAAGTACAGATCGGCACCTTTAAGAACGCGGTCAATCCTCATACAGATACTTTTCGTGAGTTTCCAGAGTATGTCGCAAAAGAGCTTGATCCTACTAAGCATAAAAAGGTGGCGATGTTTTGCACGGGCGGTATCCGCTGTGAAAAATCTACCGCCTATTTACGTGAGCAAGGGTTTGATGAGGTCTATCATTTAGAAGGCGGCATCCTCAAATATTTAGAAGAGGTGCCGCAAGAGCAGTCGATGTGGGAAGGTGATTGCTTCGTGTTTGATAACCGCGTGTCGGTCAATCATGACTTAGAAAAAGGCGAGTATGAGCAGTGTTTTGCTTGCCGTATGCCGATCACTCAAGCGGATATGAACAGCGCCGCTTATATCAAAGGCGAGTCCTGTCCGCATTGTATAGATAAGGCGACTGACGCGCAAAAAGCACGGTTTCGCGAGCGTGAGCACCAGATGCAACTGGCGTCAAAGCGCGGTGAGGCGCATATCGGTAGCGACGTAAATGACATCATCGAAAAGCGCAAAGCGGCGAAGAGTAAAGCACGCCTGCCAGCGGATACTGCTAATAAGATTAAATAATTATTTCGCTATAATTTCTATTGTATTCGTTCTAACCGCTACCCATAAAAAAGAGAGACTATAGTAGTCTCTCTTTTTTATTGAACCGTTATTATGTGCTATTAAAACAAGATACGCACGCGGATCGTCTCTTCTACGTCTTTGAGCTGATCAAGCGCTGCATCTGAATCGTTATAATCGACATCCATGACGAGATAACCGACATCGCCCTCTGTCATCAAGCTCTGCGCCAGAATGTTAATGTGCGCTTCAGCGAACAGACGGTTGATTTGTGATAATACGCCTGGGACGTTTCTGTGGATGTGAAGCAGACGGTGTGAGCCTTCTTTGAACGGTACAGAAACCTCTGGGAAGTTGACCGCTGTTGCCGTATCGCCTTGATCAGAGTAGCGAACGAACTTCTCAGCGACTTCAAAGCCGATGTTTTCTTGCGCTTCTTGTGTTGAACCACCGATATGCGGCGTCAAGATAACATTATCGAATTTACGTAGTGGCGACTCAAACTCTTCATCCGCAGATTTTGGCTCTTTTGGGAACACATCGATCGCCGCGCCAAGCACTTTGCCAGACTCAAGTACCGCTGCCAAATCATCAATCTCAACACAAGTACCACGTGCTGCATTGATAAAGTAGCTGCCGTCCTTCATTTGTGCAAACTGCTCCGCTTTCATCATATAGCGCGTGCTTGGCACATCAGGCACATGTAGAGTTACGATATCGGCCGTAGATAACAGCTCTTCTAAACTACCGACTTGATGCGCGTTACCCAGTGGTAATTTGGTCACAACGTCATGATAGATGACTTTCATACCAAAGCTCTCAGCGAGTACCGATAGCTGCGAGCCGATAGAGCCATAGCCGACGATACCGATGGTCTTACCGCGCACTTCGTGCGAGTTTTTGGCAGACTTGCCCCAGCCGCCGCGATGTACGGTCGCATTCTTTTCTGGAATACCGCGGTACAGCATGATGGCTTCAGCGAGCACCAACTCAGCAACGGAGCGCGTGTTGGAGTACGGCGCGTTGAATACTGGAATACCCATCTCACGTGCCGCTTCTAGATCTACCTGGTTGGTACCAATACAAAAACAGCCGATACCGATAAGCTTTTTGGCATGCTCAAGCACTTCACGCGTCAATTGGGTACGCGAACGAATACCAACAAAATGCGCGTCTTTGATTTTTTCAATCAGCTCATCTTGATCAAGCGCATGACTGAGATATTCAATATTGCTGTAACCTGCGCTATCTAACACTTTAAGCGCGTTATCATGGACGCCTTCTAATAATAGAAAACGGATTTTATCTTTTTGTAGTGATAATGCCATATGAGATCTGTCCTATAATTGGAGTCACTGTTGGCGTCATAACACCAGCAGTCGACGGGGAATAAAAAACAATGCGCTTATCTTACACAAAATTATCGCTAGGTGTTAGAGGATAATATGAAATACGCAGTGGATATTGTGACCAATAGTGACCCGTGAAGGGTCAAACGCGCTCTAAATATGTATCTGTGATGTGCTAATATTAGAACACGTTTGTGAATGATCAAACACGGCCTAATACTAGCTATATTCTACTTGTCCAATACGTTACCCTGCAAATAGTCGAGACTATTATGACTGAATCTATTATTGAGAACCTGCCCGCCCACGAGCGTACGCACGCCGCTGACCAATCTGTCGTCAATGAGCCAACACTTGCGCCCGCAGCAACAAACAGCACAGCGGTACAAGCTATCCTAAGCGCCCTGATTGATACGCATCATTTTGATAGCAGTCAAATCAAGACCGATAGTGAGAGCCTCACACATTGGGGCAAGGACTGGACCAAGCATTTTGCACCTGCCGCCTCCGCTATTACTTTTCCCAAGACCACCGAGCAAGTACAAGCTATTGTGTTACTAGCGAACGAGCACAGCGTTGTCTTGACGCCAAGCGGCGGTCGTACGGGTCTATCCGCAGGCGCCGTTGCTGCCAATGGCGAGATTGTCGTGAGTTTCGATAAGATGAACCAAATTGGGACATTCTATCCTGCTGATCGCTTAGTTGACATCGAAGCAGGCGTCGTCACTGAGCAATTACAGCAGTTCGCTGAGTCCAAAGACCTGTACTACCCTGTCGACTTTGCCTCGGCAGGCTCTAGTCAAATGGGTGGTAACATCGGTACTAATGCAGGCGGAATTAAAGTCATACGCTACGGCATGACTCGTCAATGGATTATGGGTCTGACGGTGGTCACGGGTAAAGGCGATATTCTACACCTCAACCGCGGTATGGTCAAAAACGCTACAGGCTATGACTTGCGCCAGCTATTTATCGGTTCTGAGGGCACTTTGGGTCTGGTCACTCATGCGCAGATTAAGCTTGACCGTGCGCCGCAGGACTTAAATGTCATGGTACTTGGTATGGATAGCTTTAACGATGTCATGAACGTCTTGTCAGCCTTTCAAGCTCAGATTGACCTAACGGCCTTTGAGTTTTTTGATGATACTGCCATCGATAAACTTATGGCACACGGACAGGTTCAAGAGCCGTTTGAATCGCGTACCAAGTTTTATACGCTATTGGAGTTTGAAGCGCCCTATGAGCCGATCATGGATAAGGCAATGGCGATATTTGAGCATTGTATGACCGAGGGCTGGGTCGTTGATGGCGTAATGAGTCAAAGCATCGCGCAGGCTACAGAGCTGTGGAAACTACGCGAGTATATCTCTGAGACCATCTCAGTCTTTACCCCTTACAAGAACGACGTGTCAGTATTGATCAGTTACGTGCCTGACTTTATCTCTGAGATTGATGAGATTGTCAGTCGCAATTATCCTGATTTTGAGGTGTGCTGGTTTGGTCATATCGGTGATGGTAATTTGCATCTCAATATCTTAAAGCCTGAAAATTTAAGCAAAGATGAATTCTTTGACGCTTGCCAAATTGTCAATAAATACGTGTTTGAAATTGTGCAAAAATACGGCGGTTCGGTGTCCGCTGAGCACGGCGTTGGCATGACCAAAAAGCCTTATCTAGAGTATAGCCGTAGCCCGCTTGAAATTGAGTACTTAAAAGAGGTCAAAAAGGTGTTTGATCCCAATAACATTATGAATCGTGGCAAGATTTTTGATATGTAGTAAGCAAAATAAAAAGACGCTAGACCTAATAGTCTGGCGTCTTTTTATTTTGCTTTAAATTTGCGTGCTTTGAATAAAACTATCAGTAGCTAAGCAGATATAAACCTAAGAGTAGTAATATCGCCAAAAACCCTTGTACGATTAAAAAGGCTTGGTGCGGCGCTGCGAAGTGTTTAACCATATTGCCCATCGCGTTATAGGTAATGCCAGCCGCTTTTATGTGCGGCGGATTATCAAAAGTATTGATCACTGTGATGAACTGTCCTGTACGCTGAGGGGTCCAGCCATGCGGCGCAAAAGGCAGAAAAGGTGACAGTTGCACCGCCTGTTTCTTGGTAGCAGGAGACCACAGCCAGCGCTCCAAAAACAATAAGCGCATGCGCCAATCTTGAAAACTGCGCTGATGAATGTTCTTTAGAGATAATATCTGAACGTTCTTATGACGTTTATCAGCGAAAATCCGCTTTTGTAACGTCAATACCTCCCCTTTTTCGCCCTCCAAGCATTGCAAAAATTGACCATTGCCATAACACAGAGTACCTGTAATACCATGCTGCTCATTATAGTTGCGAGCGTGCGCCTCGACTTCGTCAAACACAGACGCTCTCAGACGTGAACTAAAAGTCATACTACTAACATAAACCAACTGGATCATACTGTCCTCTGGTATCTCAGACAGTTTTTCGACTGTATCCATGTAGTCTAAAGGTAAAGGCATAAAGAGAATCCTAATGGCTTTATAATTATCAAGCCCGTAAAGTACTAAAAAAAGCAAATGACTACTAGGGTTATAAGGACTACCAAGGTCAACTGGAAATTGTACTTTTAAATGATATGATAGCGAATTGAAATTTCTGAGATAACTTTAGTTTAAGTACAAAATTCAATCTTGAAATTCAAGTTTGAATTGAAAATTAAAAGTCTCACAAGTCTTTGTTATCGTTAATGATTGTAACATTATTATCGTTTATACTAAATCGTTTTTTGTGAACGTCAATAAACACCATAAAAACAATACGCTATTCAATAAACTACCTAATCCCTTACTTATCAATAGACAGCTACGAGCTGTCAGCATAGGATATATATGACCAAAATAGAAAAGCTAGATGATCTGCATCTCACGATTGCTGAGATTAAGAAAAAAGACTACCCGCAAGTAAAAGAGCTTATGGACCGCGTCTACGTCAATCTTGGAGGCGCATGGTCAAAAACGACCATTCATACGTTGATTGATGCCTTTCCTGAAGGTCAAATTGCTCTATTCGATCACGATCAATTGATTGGTATGGTGCTATCGATGCGTGTCGACTATGCAAAATTTTCAAACCCGCATACTTATGATGACTTAATCGGCCACAAAGAGATCATTCAAGATAATCCTGAAGGTGACGCGATGTACGGTTTGGATGCGCTCATCGATCCTGAATATCGAGGTTATCGTTTAGGCCGCCGCCTTTATGACGCGCGTAAAGAGCTATGTCGTCAGATGAACTTTCGCTCTATCTTGGCAGGCGGTCGTATTCCAAAGTATCAAGATCACCAGGACTTGACGCCGGGTGAGTATATCGATGCGGTCGAAGCGCGCGAGATACATGATCCTGCTCTCTCCTTTCAGCTCTCTAACGGCTTTATTGTCAAACGTATTTTGACGGGTTATTTGCCAGATGACAAACAATCTAAAGGCTTTGCCACTTTGCTTGAGTGGGCCAACATCTACTACGAGCCCAAAGACTATAAGCCCAATACCCGTAAGTCTGAGGTGCGTATCGGTGGTATCCAGTGGCAAATGCGTGAGGTCGAGTCGCCTGAGGAGCTACTACAACAAGTAGAATTCTTCGTCGATATTATGGCAGATTATAACTCGGATTTTGCCTGCTTACCTGAGTTCTTTAACGCCCCTTTGATGGGCTTGTGTGAGTCCACTGATCAAAACATTGCTATTCGCTTTTTGGCAGGCTACACCGAATGGTTCAAAAACGAGATCTCGCATTTAGCGGTCAGTTATAACGTCAATGTCATTACCGGCTCTATGCCGCTACTTGATGAGGACGATACGTTATACAACGTCAGCTATCTATGTCGTCGCGATGGTACCGTTGAGGAGCAGCGCAAGATTCATATTACCCCGCATGAGCGTAGCGCTTGGGTGATTGAAGGCGGTGATGAGGTCAAAGTATTCGATACTGATGCGGGTCGTATCGGTATTTTGGTCTGTTATGATGTTGAGTTCCCAGAGCTTGCGCGTTTAATGGCGCTCGATGACATGGATATCTTATTTGTACCATTCTGGACCGACACTAAAAACAGCTATCTACGCGTACGTCACTGCGCACAAGCACGCGCGATTGAGAATGAATGCTACGTGATGATATGTGGTTCAGTGGGTAACTTGCCACAAGTTGAGAGCCTCGATATTCAGTACGCGCAGTCGTCTATCTTTTCGCCCTCAGACTTTGCCTTTCCGCACGATGCTATTATGGCAGAGACCACTGCTAATACCGAGATGGTATTCTTCTCTGATCTAAACTTAGACAAGCTCATTCATGTGCGTAACGAGGGCTCAGTACATAACTTGCTCGATCGCCGTGATGATCTGTTCAGCCTAAAATGGAAGCGAAAAGCGAAAATACCTGCAAGTAAACTGACAAATGAAGAACGCCGCGAAAACTCAGGTAGCGTACTGCTCGGTGATCCCTTACAAGGTCGCGCTGAAAAATTCTAAGTACTAAATATTTTAAGCACTAAATATTTTAAGCACTAAATATTCTAAAACACAGGTACTAAAAAACGGCTGATATTTCAGCCGTTTATTTTTGTGTAAAAAAGCAGGCATCATGATGACCGATACAAACAAAGCCTCAAAACCTAGGCTCACATCTAAAAGAAAAGCGTTATCGATACTCAAAACCGTGCTGATATATAGCATCGTATTTGCGGTGATCTATACCGCTGTCAACTGGTGGCGTCAACCCATCATGCCTGCTAACCCGCAATTGCAATTAGTAGATTATCAAAGGCAAACTGTCAATTTAACTGCGATGAGTCAAGATAAACCGACGCTCGTATACTTTTGGGGAACCTGGTGCTCGATATGTAGCATTACTTCTCCAACTATCGATAAGCTGGCGGCAGAGAATAACTATCCCATCGTGACGATCGCGATTAAATCTGGTAGTAATCAAGAATTACAGAGCTATATGCAGCAAAAAAAATATAGCTTTGCTATCGTAAACGACGAAGACGGCGCTATCTTCGCTGATTGGCAAGGACAAGTGACGCCGTCCTACGTAATCTTAAAGGACGGCGAGATGACGCAAGGGCTGACAGGTATTCAGCCGCTATGGTCATTGAAGTTGAGATTATGGTTAAGCTCAGTTGTTAGCGCTTAACTCATCAGCTCCTCAAGCGCTTTATACTCGTAACCTAGCGCCTCGGCGACGGCTTTATAAGTGATATGACCTTGCACCGTATTGACACCTTTTGCGAGTGCTGGGTTGTCATGACAAGCTTGCTTAAAGCCCTTTTTGGCCAGTGCCAGTACATATGGCAAAGTGACATTGGACAAGGCCAGTGTCGATGTGCGCGGTACCGCGCCTGGCATATTAGCGACGCTATAATGAATGATACCGTGTTTGACGTAAGTGGGATTGTCGTGAGTGGTAATTCGATCGGTAGTTGCAAATATACCGCCTTGATCAATGGCAATATCGACAACGACGCCGCCATCATTCATTGATTCAATCATCTCTTCACTAACCAGTTTTGGCGCTGCTGCCCCCGGAATCAATACGGCACCGATGACCAGATCACTCTCTTTAACGCTGTTAGCGATATTAAGTTTTGTGGACATCAGCGTCTGCACATCGTTACCGAACATCTCGGATAATTGCTTCAATCGTTTTGAGTCTAAGTCCAAAATCGTGACATCCGCTCCTAAGCCGATAGCGACTTTGGTAGCCTCCGTGCCTGCGATACCGCCACCGATTATCGTCACTTTGGCTTTTTTGACCCCAGGAATACCGCCAAGCAAAATACCTTTACCCCCATAAAAGCTTTGCAAAAACTGCGCGCCGATCTGAGTGCTCATCCGTCCTGCAACCTCACTCATCGGTGTCAAAAGCGGTAATGAATTATCTATCAGCTGTACCGTCTCGTAAGCGATGCCCATGACTTTTTTATCGACTAATGCTTTGGCAAGCTTAGGTTCAGCGGCCAGATGTAAGTACGTAAATAAGGTCAATCCTTCTGTGAAGAACTCATATTCCTCAGACTGCGGCTCTTTGACTTTGATGACCATCTCAGCGTCCCATGCCTTTGCTGCACTATCGACGATGGTTGCGCCCGCATTTGCGTAGTCGTCGTCTGTGAACTGTGAGCCGATACCTGCATCAGTCTCGACATAGACCGTGTGACCATTATCGACAAGAGCACTAACACCGTTCGGTGGTAGACCAACACGATTCTCGTTGTTTTTTACCTCTTTTGGAATTCCTATCTTCATAACATATCCTTGTCATTTTTGTGATTATTTTAATTCGGATCTATTCAGTTCAAATAGACGCCAATTAAGTACAGTTGTACACCCATTATGGCTTTGACGCAACTAAAATGATAAGCGAGCTATAGAGCCCTTTTTACCCTATCTTTTTTGTCATATAATGGATGACGCTTAAAATGCCTATTATCATGCAAATCTTATATACTGTGTGCGCTATGCCTATGATGACGAGTCGCGTTCTAGAATAACGAGCGTACGTTTGACTACTAACTTTTTGGCTATACAACATAACCCTCTATCGCGCCACTCAATTTTATATCAAAAAAAGACCTTTTCTTATGACTGACAACGTTAATGATAAACCTCTTCACGACTACAAAGATACGCTAAACCTCGCCGACACGCCCTTTGCGATGCGCGCTAACCTTGCCAAACGTGAGCCAGATTGGCTGGCGGCGTGGGAAACTGACGACGTGTACGGCAAAATTCGCAAGGCGCGTACAGGTGCGACCAAATATATTTTGCACGATGGTCCTCCATACGCCAATGGTCAGATTCACTTAGGTCACGCGGTCAATAAAGTGCTCAAAGACATGATAGTCAAATCCAAGACCTTGTCAGGATTTGATGCGCCTTATGTGCCCGGTTGGGACTGTCATGGTCTGCCTATCGAGCAAAAGGTCGAAGCCAAGGTCGGCAAAGTAGGTCAAAAGGTTTCCGCCACTGAGTTTCGTGGTCTTTGCCGTGAGTATGCAGCTACCCAGATTGAGTTACAAAAGACTGACTTTAAGCGCTTAGGTATATTTGGTGATTGGGACAATCCTTATCTAACGATGAACTTTGCGCAAGAAGCTAACATCGTCCGCGCCCTTGCCAAAATCCACGACAATGGTCATGTCACTCGCGGTATGAAGCCTGTCAATTGGTGCTTGGACTGTAGCTCTGCTCTAGCAGAAGCCGAAGTGGAATACCAAGACAAAGTCTCTGATGCCATCTACGTCAGCTTTGATGTATTAGATACCGAAAAGGTTGCGGCGTTGAGCGAGATCGACGGCAGTATCGCTGCGGTCATTTGGACGACGACGCCTTGGACGCTACCTGCTAACCAAGCGATCTCGGTACATCCTGAGCATGACTATAGTGTGGTCGCAACTGACAAAGGTAATTTCTTATTAGCGACTGACCTCATTGAAACCGCTGTAACTGAGCTGAAACTCGACAATAAAGGGATATTAGCAACGGTATCAGGACGTGAGCTTGAAAACCTAACGGCTCAGCATCCTCTAATTGAAGACCGTCAAGTACCGCTCATCTTAGGCGATCACGTAACCACCGATAGCGGTACGGGTCTTGTACATACCGCACCTGGTCACGGTCTTGACGATTATATTGTCGGTCTTAAATATAATCTGCCCGTTGAAAACCCAGTAAGCGGCACAGGCGTCTATTTAGAGAGTGCGGCGGTATTTGCAGGCGAACATATCTATAAAGCCAATCCCAAGATCATCGCTGCCCTCCATGACAATGGTCACTTGGTTAGTCATACCAAAATTGAGCACAGCTACCCGCACTGCTGGCGTCATAAGTCGCCGATTATCTTTCGCGCCACGCCGCAGTGGTTTATCAGTATGGAAGAAAAGGGGTTACGCGAGCGTGCACTAAAAGATATTCCACAAGTACAATGGACGCCAGCATGGGGACAAAACCGTATCGAGTCTATGATGACCGGTCGCCCAGATTGGTGTATCTCGCGTCAGCGTACATGGGGCGTGCCAATTGCCTTTTTCACCCATAAAGAAA
Organism: Psychrobacter sp. DM4; assembly: GCF_051307035.1. Lineage (GTDB taxonomy): Bacteria > Pseudomonadota > Gammaproteobacteria > Pseudomonadales > Moraxellaceae > Psychrobacter. Next base: position 502,550 of record NZ_CP195536.1, on the reverse strand, counting down.
CAGGCGAGCTACACCCTAATACATTAGAGCTGATGGAAATCGCCGCGCAAAAAATTGATAAAGGCGGCGTTGAAGCTTGGTTCGATGCCAGTTGTGAGGATTATCTAGGCGATGAGGCAGATAATTATGATAAATCTACCGATACCTTGGATGTCTGGTTTGATTCAGGGACGACGCACTTTACCGTTCTCGAGCAGCGCGAGGAGTTGACCAACCCTGCTGATATGTACCTAGAAGGCTCTGACCAACATCGCGGTTGGTTTCAAACGTCACTATTAACGTCTGAAGCCATGTACGAGCGCCCACCATTTAAGCAAGTATTAACTCATGGTTTTGTCGTCGATGAAAATGGCCGAAAAATGAGTAAATCACTCGGCAACATCATCACGCCGCAAGATGAGATCAATAAAACGGGCGCGGATATGCTGCGTTTGTGGATTGCATCAAGCGATTATCGTTACGAGATGAGCGCGGGCAAAACGGTGTTTAAAGGCGCGATCGATATGTATCGCCGTATTCGTAACACCTTGCGTTTTTTACTTGCTAATACCGATGATTTTGATCCTGAAACCAATAGCGTGGATATCGATGAATTAGTCAGTCTTGATAAGTTTATCCTCGAGCGCACTCAAACCGTACAAGCACAGATCGTTAGTGCCTATGATGCGATGGACTTTCACCAAGTCACTCAGCATATTGCAGCGTTTTGCTCGCAGGACTTGGGCAGCTTTTATTTAGATATTATCAAAGATCGTCAGTACACCACCCAAACGGATGGTCAACCGCGGCGCTCAGCGCAAACGGCGATTTATCATATTGTCCAAGCGCTAATTCGCTGGATTACGCCGATTTTATCGTTCACCGCACAAGAAGCATGGGAGGTATTGCACGGTAAAAACGGCAGTGACGCCGGCTATGTATTTACCCAAGAGTGGTACGAGTTCCCAGAGCTGGAGCTGAGCGCTATCAGCTCCAAGGACTGGCAAAACATCATGCGCGCCAAAGATATCGTCAATAAAAACATCGAAACCGCACGCGGTGACAAAATCATCAATGCTAACTTATCTGCCGATGCCACGCTCTATGCAGAGGGCGAGATGCATGATAGCTTAGCCAAACTTGGCGCGGAGCTGCGTTTTGTGTTGATTACCAGTAAAGCCACTCTTGCACCGTTAGGTGATGCGCCCGCTGGCAATTCATCTACTGAAAAGTCATCTGCTGATGTTGGAGACAATAGCGACGCGGCAACGAGTCTCAAAGTTGATATTCGTGCGGCTACAGGTACTAAATGCGTACGCTGCTGGCACATCCGTGACGACATTGGCACCGATCCTGCGCATCCAGAGCTTTGTGCGCGCTGCGTGACTAATGTCGCAGGCGTGGGCGAGGTGCGTCACTATGCTTAACACCCCTGACTCCTCCAAGCAACAAACGCCGACCCCAATCGATGAATTACCAAAACCGGTACATATCACCACTGGCAGTTCGGTGACACCTATGGGCCGGTTAAATAAAACGCCCAAGATCGTCGCTAACGGTAGCCGAGCGTTCATCTGGTATCTATTATCGCTAGTTGTCATTGGCTTTGATCAATGGACTAAATGGTTGGCTGAGACTCGACTAGTATTTAACGATCCTGTACCCGTCATCGAACCGTTTTTGAATTGGACTTTGGCCTATAATTATGGCGCAGCCTTTAGCTTCTTAGCAGATGCCGGCGGCTGGCAAAAGTGGTTTTTCTCTGGGCTTGCATTGATCATATCGATGGTCTTAATCGTCTATCTCATCAAAGCGCCAAGAAACGCCAAGCTGCTATCGACGGGTCTCGCCTTAGTGCTCGGCGGCGCTATCGGTAATCTGATTGATCGCTTACTACATGGTCATGTCATCGATTTCATCCACGTACATAATGCCGATGTCTGGCATTATCCGATCTTTAATATCGCCGATATGGGTATTAGTATCGGTGTGGCGATGATTGTCATCGATATGCTATTCTTTGAAGGTAGACGGGAAGGTAAATCTAAGGCTTAGCTTTCGACACCATCATTTAAGATTTATGAAAAAGGGGGTTCACTTTGGTGTGAGCTCTTTTTTTGATTATGATTTAATATAAATTAATGAATTGAAACTTTTCTTCTATTAATTATTACTCTTCGTAGTCAAGTTCAAGATAATTTGGCCATCCCAAATCTCCTCTACCATACTCCCAGCTTAGATCGTTGTTAAAGACAAGGCATCTATTCTTAGGAAGAAAAATCGTACAGACCTCCTCCTCTTTTTGATCACTAATAAATCCAATCGATAAACCATTATCTAGTTCTAAAACCAAACCATTATCATTGTTTATTAAAATATTCATCAATCGACCAAATTCAATCCGCTGTAATTCGTCATCCAAATCGTCATTACTACAGGTATTATTTTGACCTTCTAAAATTAATTGTCCATCTTTTAAAATCTTCCACATTCGATTATAAGTACGAAATTGCCATTCACCATAAAAGAGATCCACATTTCGTTTTTGATTATGATAAATTTTTGGGCCAAAATCTATAGCAAAGCTATGATAATAACCTACTCGCTTTCGACAGCAGACTTTATCATAGCTACCTTCCATCAAAGATAGAACTTGTTCAAAAGTATACATAGTTAGTGCCTTTATTAAAAAATCTACAACAACCCTTCCAAACCCTCACCCGCCATCACAAATAATAATCCTGCCAAGTTAATGACGATGGTCAAATAATACGCCATTCGAAATTCAGGCTTTTGTGACTTGTGACGCAGATAGGTCTGTGCAACCAGCGCGCCTACCCAACCGCCAAGCGCGCTCAAAATATGCAAGGTCATCTCAGGCGTGCGCCACTCATTATTTTGCGCGGCGGCTTTGTCTTTGGCATATATCATATACGTGATGATTCCCAAAGCTATATACCAGCCAACAACCAGCCAGCTGATCTCACCTGTAAATGCGAGTAGCACCAGTACGCCATAGAAGCCTATACCAAGGAATAGACGCTTTTTTTGTCCCTCTTCAAAGTCGGCTTGAGCGCTGCGCTTCTGATTGCGCTTGCGAATTTGACGGTTCTTATTCGCCATTTTTTGTTGTACAAAGCTCAGCTCTTGTACGTGCTTGGCCTGCAATCGACCTTGATTATCTTGGCCAAGCGTAAAGACGACTTGTTCGCCAATTTCGGGGCGGCGCGGCGCTTTAAACTCACTGACGTGAAAAAATACCGATTCACCAGCAGCGCTTTTGATAAATCCAAAACCTTTGTCATCATGCCATTTTTGTACGACGCCTTGTATAAGCGTGCCTTGCTGTTTGTTTGCCATCGCTATCTGTGCTCGCTTATAGATTCAAAATTTTAGCACCTTATTTTTAGCACCTTATTTATAGTACCGCATTTACGTTACATTATTGGCGCTTACATCCCCTATTATTTACCTTATCATTTGATGCATTGCTTTTCTTTATCATTAAATGGCTTTTGACTATGACCGATCCTCAATTTATCAATCCTAATGAAGATACGCGTATCGCTTACGGCAGTAGCGTAAAACTACACTTTGAAGTTTCTCTAGAGAACGGCACGATGATAGACTCGACCTTTAGTCGTGATGCGCCTGTCACGCTAACCATCGGTGATGAAAGTCTGCTACCCGGCTTTGAGCAGGTGCTAATGAATCTGCGTGCAGGCGATACCCGTAGCGCACATCTTGATCCTGAGCAGGCCTTTGGAGACTGGAACCCTGAGAACATTCAGACCTTTAGCCGTACGCAATTTGCGCTCATCGCTGACAATCCTGAGATTGGTATGATGGTCGAGTTTGAGGATAAAGGCAAAAACACTTTGCCCGGTACGATTAGTGCCATTGACGACGATGAGGTCGAAGTGGATTTTAATCATCCGCTGGCCGGTCAAGCCGTACTCTTTAAAGTCAAAATATTCAAAGTGACCCCGCCTGGGGTTACTGGCGTGCAGCTCATCTAAAACAATACATAGGATAATAAAATGAAATACGAAACACTACCGCAAATTAATGAAAAAGTATCGAAAATTTGTCTAGGTACGATGACATGGGGACAACAAAATGACGAGAGCGAGGCCCATGCACAGATGGATGTGGCGCTAGACGCTGGCGTCAACTTTTGGGATACCGCCGAGATGTACCCCTCTCCGCCCGATAAAGACAAGCAAGGCGACACCGAGCGGCACATGGGTACATGGTTTGCTAAGACTAAGCAACGGGATCAAGTTATACTCGCAAGCAAAATGTCGCCAATGAGTTTTTTGCGTGATGGTAACAGCCGTTTCAATGCTGAGCACATCAGTCAAGCTATCGACGGCAATCTTGAACGTTTGCAAACGGACTATATCGATGTATATCAATTACATTGGCCAGAGCGGCAGACGAACTTTTTTGGTCAGCGTGGTTATACTGAGGATATGGCAGCGCAGTCATTAGAGGATTTGACGCCGTTTTTAGAGACGATTCAAGCGCTAAACGATGAGATCAAAAAAGGTCGCATTCGTGCGTACGGCTTGTCTAATGATACCGCTTGGGGACTGATGCGCTATCTATGGGAGGCGGACAAACATGGTTTGATCGCGCCTATTACGGTACAAAACCCTTATAGTCTGCTCAACCGCTTGTATGAAGTTGGCATGGCGGAGATGGCTCATCGCGAAAACGTTGGTTTACTTGCCTACTCGCCGCTGGGTTTTGGCGTGTTATCTGGTAAATACTTAGATGGTAAACGTCCAAAGGGCGCACGATTGACGAAATATGATCGTTTTGATCGTTACGTCAATGAGCAAGCACTATCAGCAACTGAGCAATACGCCAAGATAGCCGCTGACGCAGGACTAGATATGGCGCAGATGTCACTCGCGTTTGTCAATTCGCGCTCATTTGTCACCAGTAATATCATCGGCGCAACCAGTATCGAACAGCTTCAATCTAATATCGATAGCATCGATCTGGCCTTAAGTGAAGAGGTACTAGAAGCCATTGAAGCCGTCCATATGCAGCAGCCTAATCCATCACCTTAATTTTATTGTGCAATGAGATCGCTCAACAAAAACGGCGCACCCCATCAAGGTTTGCGCCGTTTTTTATATGACTGAATACAAACAGTTCGAGTGAAACACTAAAGACTCTATATCTGAGGCGATCTGTTAAGTACTCTAGAATGTAGCGCCTCTAAACCCTCTTGCATACGCTCCTGTAACTTATCAGTTATCTCACTTTTACTATAGCCATTAGGGTCTATTGGCTCAAGTGGTAGGACATAAGCGGTGATGTTTTTGCTATCAAGTACTTTTTTAAGGCTCTCTTTCATGGTGAGTTTACCATAATAAGGTAACGCGTCACTTAACGTGCCGTCTTTATTGACATAAGCTAATACCATAGGTTGTACCGGTACTTTGGCATCTATTGCTGCTTGCAATAGCGTGCCATGGATGCGCTTAATTTTCTTGCCATCAGTCGTGGTCGCTTCAGGGAAGAATATGACTGAAAAGCCTTCTTTTAAGAAATCCGCAATTTGCGTGGCTACCGATCCTGCATCTCCTGAACCACGTTGAATAAACACTGTACCAGCAGCGTGTGCAAGCTTACCAAATACTGGCCACTCGCCAATCTCAGCTTTGGATAAAAAGAACGCTGGACTCACAGTGCCTACGACCGGTATATCCATCCATGAGACGTGGTTCGATACCCATAGACCGTGATGCTGCGGTACTGGCTCGACCTCTACGACCTTGACACCGAACGAGCCTGCCATCTTGCGACAAAACGCTTGAATATAGCGTGGTAATTTTTCTCTAGGAGGCTCTCTAAAAGCGCCAATACGCTGAGCGGCGCGTAAGCCGCCTACCATCGTTGTCGTCATACCAGCGATTTGTTTGCCGCGGCCCAACTGTTTTTTGATTGAAAAATTTGACTTAGATTGACTCATCTTTGTCCCTTGTGAATATAGTGCGTTATTATAATAAGAAGTGAGGAAGGATAAAAAGCGAAACAAGTATAACAAACTTCTCTGAGTCGGTGACGATTTGTTCACTCAGGTCGTTTACGCTTAGCGTTCACTTAGACTCTATTAACATAAAGTTATCGCAAAATGCACTCATACGCTTTAATATCGACGGATAAGACCACATATAGAACGTTATATCAATGTGATAAATTAATTATAGGTGACTATTTTTGGAATATTTTGATAGACATGCAGGTGGCGATCGCGCCATTATCGTCCATTTAGACATCCGCCAGATTCAAGATCCTGATGATCTTGGCGAATTTGAGTTACTGGCTGACTCTGCAGGTGCGGATCGATTGGCACTAGTAACAGGCTCACGCCTAAAACCTGATGCCAAGTACTTTGTGGGTAGCGGCAAAGCAGAAGAGATCGCTGAATTGGTACGTGAGCATGATGCTGATATCGTTCTTTTTAATCACAATCTATCGCCCTCACAAGAGCGTAACCTTGAAACGATAGCCCAGTGCCGCGTTCTTGATCGCACTGGTTTGATCTTAGATATTTTTGCTCAGCGCGCTCGCACTTACGAAGGTAAATTGCAAGTGGAGCTGGCGCAGCTCAACCATTTATCTACGCGCCTCGTTCGCGGTTGGACGCATTTGGAGCGTCAAAAGGGCGGTATCGGTCTGCGTGGTCCTGGTGAGACGCAGCTTGAGACCGATCGCCGCCTACTACAAACGCGAGTCAATCAGCTTAAAAGCAAGCTTGAAAAGGTACGCCAAACGCGCGCGCAAGGTCGGGCTCGTCGGCAAAAATCTGACGTACCAACTATCTCGCTTGTCGGCTACACTAATGCTGGCAAGTCCACTCTATTTAATCGTCTGGTCGATGAGAATATTTATGCCGCGGACAAACTCTTTGCCACGCTTGATCCAACGCTGCGCCGTCTAGACTGGCAAGGGGTTGGACGTGTGGTCTTGGTCGATACGGTAGGATTCGTGCGCCATTTACCGCATGAGCTAGTCGAGTCTTTTCATGCAACTCTTGAGGAAACATTAGAGGCGGATCTATTACTTCACGTCATCGACTCCTCAAGTGAAGATATGCACGAGCAGATTCAAGCGGTCAAAGCGGTGCTGGCTGAGATTGACAACGACGTTCCTGTACTCAACGTCTATAATAAGATTGATCTCACCGATGAGCCTGCTCGTATTGGCTATGCCAGCGCAGGCAAGCCCAATCGTGTCTATGTATCATCGAGAGAAAACCTCGGTATGGAAGAGCTATCTCTTGCCGTACAGCAGCTGCTGACTGGGACGCTAACGACCTTTGATTTGACGCTACCTTATAATGCAGGCCAATTCAAAAATACTTTGTATGAGCTGGGTGTTATAACCGAGGAGAGCTACGATGATACGGGGCATGAGTGCTTAACGATACGTTTGCCAAGTGATAGGCTAAAACAGCTACTGGGTCAAGCCGATTTATCGCCTTTGGATGTACTGCCTTTAGCACAAGCAACGCTATTAATGCCTGTTCTTGAACCTTTTGAGACAGCTGAAAATGATGAGTCAGTAACTGACACAGATGCCTCTAGTGCTGAAGCAAAAGACCCTTTGAACAGCCATTTAGACAATGAGACTGAAATAGACTTAGCATCGCCAAATACTACACCAGAGGTTTAGTAGATCAGTTGAAAGGCTTTTGTCAGCAATGATTAAAATACCTTTAGCTCAATGCAAGCGGTACTTGTCCTATACGATGAGTGCCGCTTGTTTTTTATAGCGTTATATTGATTACTCTTGTCATACGGTATCCTTTTTGAATCTAGGTGTATTAATATCTCCACTCTGTATATAATTGGCGCTTACATAATAGACAATTGTGTTGAGTAAGATGTCATCTGGATATCATTACTTGGTGCAACTCAGATTTTAAGCAAACTATTTCGTTTTATAATACACCATGAGTCACTTATGATCTCTCGCTCAAAACTGCCATTATGGATGGCTGTAATTCTAACGCTTGCCATGGTTATTGTTGTCCGTGAGTCGGCGGTCATTATCTGTGGCTGGGCTGGCATCGAAAAAGCCGCTAATATCGTCGGTTTGGTTGCGATGTTCTTTATACTTATAGCTTGGCGCTTGATAAAGGGTCTACCCCATTGGCTCACTCAAGCTAGTAATACCTTGCTCGTCGACAGTGGTTTTGCCTTTTTGCCCGTCTCTGCTGGCGCTGGTATCTTGCTTTTTGGGCTTGGTGATGAGTTATGGGGTGTCATATTAACGATGGTTATCAGTACGCTCATACCGCTATGGGGTCTTGGTATTCTGGCCAATCGCTGGTTAAATAGCAGCGACACTGTGGATACTTCAGTAGAGGCGTCAAGAAAGTCTACTAGGCCTCAAGAGTAGTCGTGCATTTTATTAGAGGTCGTTATGTGTTTTGCTAAGGGTAATCATGTATTTTAACAATATAGTAGTAGCGACAGGTGCGGCGATCCTATTGACTCTGGTCGCGCATGTGAGCGCACGTATCCTTGCAAAGAGGCTTACTTGGTTGCCTATGGTGATTACCGCGCTAGTTTTGGTCATTGTATTTTTGTTTATTTTACAATGGGATTATGAGCACTACTATAGCGTAGCAAAACCTGTTTTCGATCATCTGTTAGGCTATGTAACGGTCTTACTTGCTGTGCCTCTAGCAGCAATGAGCTTTAAAGGTTTGCCTGTCAAACGTCTCTCCATGATTGTGCTTATGGCTAGCGTTATCGGTGCTCTATTACCAATGTCACTCGCTTATCTATTTTCGCTTAGTCAAGAAACTATTTTGGCATTTGCAACGCGCTCTGTAACCACGCCTATTGGCTTGAGTGTGGCAGATTTGATTGGCGCTCCTCTAGCCATGGCGAATTTAATTATTATCGTATCAGGTCTGCTTGGTGGCACACTCGCACGATTCTTGTTTCGCGGTATCGATGATGATCGTGCCAAAGGCTTGGCATTAGGACTAGCGGCGCATGCCTTTGGTACCGTTGAAGCATGGCAAATTAGTGCCACGGCTGGACGTTATGCAGCTTTCGGCTTGGCGGTCAATGGACTTTTGACCGCAGTATGGGTGCCTATATTCTTCAGTGCGCTTTTAGCATAGTATACTGTTTAAGAAAAATACAAAATTTCAAACAGTTCAGTCTATCTCATCATTATCTTGGACATAAGTTCATTTCGAGTTTTGTGTTATAGTTGTGTTATAGTAAGGTACTGTTATTCATATCTATTTTGAATAAGCTGATTCTCAAGCGCCTCAAAACATTAAGCAATCTGATCGTATTTGATAAAAAGTGATGCCTTTATGATAAACACCCAAACCCTTAGTCGTTGTCTGTCACCAATATTATTGACCTCTATTGCCTTGTCTGCGCTTTCTATAAATGCGCACGCAGGCAATATGTATATCTATAAAGACAAAGGCGGACAAGTCCTACTAACTAACGTGAACCCTAGTGGCAATTTTGAAAAATTCACCAAAAAAGTAAAAGTCACCTACTATAAAGATAGTAGCAACTATAACAATAGCGCAAATAGTAATGATTATGGTAGTAGTCCTGCTAGTAATAGCGGTAGCCGCAACGCTTACGACAGCTATATTCGTGCCTCAGCTACGCGTCATGGCGTAGATCCTGGTCTTATGAAGGCTATGATGCATACTGAGTCAGCCTTTAACCCTAATGCTCGCTCTCCTGTCGGTGCTCAAGGTTTGATGCAACTAATGCCTGCTACTGCTAGACGTTTCAAAGTCAGCAATGCTTGGGATCCTGCGGATAATATCGAAGGCTCAGCTAAATATATCGCTTGGCTAATGCGCCGTTTTGACAATAATATCGAATTTGCTATCGCAGGCTATAACGCTGGCGAAGGCAACGTCGATAAGTATAATGGCATTCCTCCTTTTAAAGAAACCCGCAACTACGTCAAAAAAGTGATGAGCCGCTATCATAGCTTGTACAAAAACGACTCTGGACTCTCAACCAGCTCGACTACTTATAATGGTATAAATGACAATAGCTCTATGCAAAATGTCAGCTTCGGTACGACTAATAACAGTGCCAGCTATACTAATTCAGCTTACGCCGCGCTACGTTAAGCCAATTACCTTCTTAAAGGGTTCATATATTGCATGATGCAAAAAGCCCGCTAATAGATAGCGGGCTTTTTTGTATTTATTTAATTTGCAATCACTAAGTCATACAAGCAATACTTGTCTGACCTTTAGTAATCACTTACTGGTTTGCAGCAGCTTGCGTTGCAGCAACTTCTGCGGCAAAGTCTTCTTGCTTTTTCTCAATGCCTTCACCAACTTCTAAACGCTTAAAGCCTAATACTTTAACGCCTTCCGCTTTTAGTACGTCGCCGACCTTTTTGTCATTGTCCATGACATAAGGCTGACGTAACAAGGTCACTTCGTCTAGATATTTACGTAGACCACCTTCGATCATTTTTTCGACGATGTTGTCAGGCTTACCTGACTCACGAGCTTTAGACTCGATGATGTCTTTTTCGCGAGCTAATACGTCCGCTGCAACGTCTTCATCATCAACCGCTACTGGGTTAAAAGCGGCGATATGCATGGCAAGGTTCTTACCTGTATCCGCAGTGCCACCTTCAAAAGAGACGACCACACCGATGCGTAGACCATGACGATAAGAGGCAAGATTATCACCTTGTAAGCTCTCAACGCGGCGTAATTGAATGTTCTCACCTATTTTTTGTACGAGTGATACACGAGCTTCTTCAACGGTTTGACCGTCGCCATAAGGCAACTCGCCAATAGTGGCAACGTCAGTTGTGTCGTTCTCTAAAGCGATATTTGCTACTTTTTCAGCAAATGCGGTGAAGTTATCATCTTTTGCAACAAAGTCGGTTTGGCAGTTTACTTCGACTAGGAATGCTTTTTTGTCATTTTGCGCGATGATAATAGCACCGTCAGCGGCGATATTACCTGCTTTTTTAGCCGCCTTTGCTTGACCAGATTTACGCAAGTTGTCGATGGCAACTTCAACATCACCATTTGATTCCTCTAGCGCTTTTTTGCATTCCATCATGCCAAGACCTGTACGGTCACGCAATTCTTTTACCATTTTGGCAGATACTTTTACGTCTGTCATAAGAGTTACCTCTATTTGTTGTTTGTGAGTGTGCTTGATATAGGTTTGCTTAACGAGAGATAGCGTTTTGCTAATAATAAGGCATGACGAGTACTATTTCATCATGCCCTTTATCGGTGCTAAATAGGTCACTGACAATGAGTCAATGTAACGCTATCGTTAAGACTTATAGATCAGTTTGTGCTTCGGCTGGATTTTCAACCGCAGGCGCCTCAGCAGGCTGCTCAATTGCAGTTGCTGATTCTTCGGTAGCAGGAGCTTGCTTGTCAGCTGGTGCTTGCTCAGTTGGCGCTGCTTGTTCTTGATCCACTTTGCCGCCCGCTTGCGTTTGTGCATACTCTTTACCAGCGATGATCGCATCAGCCATAGAACTGACATACAAAGTCACGGCGCGGATAGCATCGTCATTAGCAGGGATGATATAATCGACGTTGTCTGGGTTAGAGTTAGTATCCACGATACCGATAACTGGGATACCTAGGTTTTTAGCTTCTTTGATTGCAATCGCTTCATGATCCACGTCGACAACGAAGATGGCGTCAGGTAGGCCGCCCATGTCTTTGATGCCGCCTAGTGAACGCTCAAGCTTTTCCATATCACGCGTACGCTCTAATGCTTCACGTTTAGTTAGCTTAGCAAACGTACCGTCTTCTGCTTGTTTTTCAAGCTCTTTTAGACGAGTGATTGACTGGCGTAGTGTCTTCCAGTTGGTCAGCATTCCACCTAACCAGCGATGATCAACATACGGCATGCCAGCGCGAGCCGCTTGCTCACGGATGATACCGCTAGCGGCGCGTTTAGTACCCACGAATAGTACTTTATTTTTCTTAGCGGCTAGGCCGTTGACGTAAGTCAATGCTTCGTTAAAAGCTTTTACGGTGTGCTCTAGGTTGATGATATGAATCTTGTTGCGAGCGCCAAAGATGTAAGGACCCATTTTTGGATTCCAAAAACGAGTTTGATGACCAAAGTGAGCGCCAGCTTGGAGTAAGTCGCGCATTGCGATTTGTGTTGGGTTGTCATTTGCCATGTAAAAATATCCTGTTGGTTGGGTTATGCCTCCACATCACAAAAACGGCCTATCTAGCAACACGCATTTGCTACCCATTTTTCTAAAAAATAAAAATGAATCCTGCAAATTAATCAAGTCGCCAAACACCCAGCAGTTTTTTGCCATGATGTGTGTGTCATTGGTTGGTTAAAAAATGCGCTATCAAAAAATAGCTGCGCTGTATTTTAGCATAAACAGATATATGGTCGCTAGTACTATTACAACGTACAGTAACAAGTTAGGGTGATAATAGTAAAGAGTATTTATAACCAAAATCAATGACTTATTCAGCATCGTCCAAATTTAAGTTACGATCAATTTGCCAAATTAAATACGCACCAAGGCTCATTAGTGAGAACATAGCAATACCAATCTTGAGTACGGGATTGACGGGGAATAGATTCAATAGCAAGCCGCCAAATATGCCCACTGAGAACATCAAAGAGCCTTGTAGTGCACTAGCCATGCCCGCGCGTTTTTTCTGAAAGGCCAGCGCAATAGCGGAAGCGTTAGGCTGTGTGAGTCCTAAACCTGCAATACAAAAGAAGATACAAGTGAGCACCAGTGGTAGCCAAGCATCAGTACCCAAAAACAGACCTATCACGAATAGCACGCCTGCAGAAATAACCTGCATCATCGCCCCAAAACGCAAAATACTCAGAATACGAAAACGATTGGTGAGCCATTGATTGAGCTGGGTTAAGAGCACAAAACCTGCAGCATTCATCCCAAATAGCCAACCAAAATGTGTCGTCGATACGCCATAAGTATCCATAATTAGCTCAGATGCAGAACTGATATAGACGAACATCGCACCCATCAGCAATCCGCCCCCAATAGCGGGATAATTAAAGCTTTTATCTTTGAGTAGATCCCAATATTGACTAAGCACCTCTTTGGCAGGACGTGCATTGCGATTCTCTTCTGTCAAAGTTTCAACGAAAAAGAACTTGGTCAGCAATAAATTAAGCGCACCAAAAGCGGCTAAAAACCAGAAGATAGAATGCCAGCTGAAAAACTGTAAAAACAATGCACCAAGTGACGGCGCTAATATAGGCGCAAGGCCCATGACGAGTATCATAATGGAGAACGCTTTTGCCGTTTGTTTGGCTGTTAATCGATCACGAATCGCAGCACGCGTCACAACCGACCCCACACAAGCGCCAAGTGCTTGTACGGTACGTCCAACAAACAATACGTATTCGCTATTTGTCGTCGCACAAACAATAGAGGCAATAACGTATAGTGTCATTCCAAAATATAGAGGTTTGACACGGCCTACGCGATCACTCAAAGGCCCGTAGATAAGCTGACCAAACACCAAGCCCACAAAATAAGCGGGCACTGAGTTTGCCATAAAGGCAGTCGACACCCCAAAGTTATCTGCCATCGAGGGCAGCGCAGGCAAGTACATGTCTATAGACAAAGGACCGACAGCGACTATTAGCCCTAACATCATAATCCATGCAATCGGTAAATCTGCAGAGCGTACGCGCGAGCTTGCTACTGGTTTAGGGTTAGAAGGGGCGTTTGGAGTAGACATGGCAAGACCGTATGATTAAATAAAATAATTAAGGCGAATGATGTCGTGCGTCAAAATGCACAAATAAGACAGCAGACAGTGCTATATCGCACTGTCTGCTGGTATTTCAATAGGTAGAAAGAATTGATGACAATATACGCTTATAAGATATTATAAAACATAAAGTAAAGGCATATGTCTATAGAACACAGAGTGCTGTGAGGTATTGGTTCTCAATGAATAAAAAGCTATTACCTAAACTGACGCTTGGCAAAAGTAACACTAGCATCTTTGGCTTTTTTTAGGGCAAGCTTACGATTGCGACCTAGCATAACTTTAACTTGCCATACTTTTTCTTTATACAATGTAGTGGCAGGCTGCTGATGCATCGCATTGATAACGCGTTTACTTGCGAGCACCGCATCAGGTGAGCGCTCAGCAAACTCTGCGGCCAATCTTTTAGCATGCTCAAAAGGCTCATTGCTACAGTGAGTGATCAAACCTAGCGTTTCGCCCTCGACCGCATCGATAAGACGTGCGCTCATCGCCAGCTCTTTGAGTATGTCTGCACGTACCACGCCGAATGCTGATTGGCTTAAGCCCATATCGGGCACTAGCCCCCACTTAGCCTCCATAATAGATAGTTTACAGTCAGGATGACTGACACGAATATCACAAGCTAATGCTAGCTGTAGCCCGGCGCCTATACAATGACCTTCTAATACGGCAATGACTGGGATAGGTACTTCACGCCAAACTAGGCACACACGCTGAAATAAGCTTTGCCAAGGTTTAATTAGTTCCCAAAACGCATAAGCTCGATTCTTAGGATTGTTCAAATCACTTAAATCAATACCAGCACAGAACGTTCCTTCAGCGCCATCAATGATAACGGCGCGTAAGCTCTTGTCTTTGCCAATACGCTCAGCTACTTTGATAAGCTCTTTGATGAGCGCAAAACTCAAAGCATTCTTTTTGTGAGGTCGATTGAGCGTGACGGTCAGTATGTCTTGGGTCACGCTTAATTGTAGCGCTTTGTATTGATGAGCAGTGATGGCGTGCATAATCATCCTTAATAATGGATAGCAAGGGTCAAAAGGCTAGAACGAATAGATCCTATGATAGCAAGGTTGCCAGTACGTTGTTAGCGCGGCAACTGACCTTGAGTGTCATACTATATCATTTTCCAAGTCATATCATTTTCGCTCAAACGATGATAATTTAATTGCGAATAAGAAGACAAATCAAGGGTCTGTAAGTTGTTCAATGCGTCTATTAATGCCTCATAATAAGGGGCCAGCATGGCAAGTTGGGCAGGCGTAGTATGTTGCACATTCAGTAGGCACTTATCCTCTAAATCTTGGCTGGCCTGACGCAGCTGCGGCACGCCGGTGTAGCGACTAGCGCCTAATATTCGATGGGCAATCTGCCCTAGCATATTGCGATCATGGGTGTGCCATGCTTTGGCCAATGCCTTTTTTTCGTCATCAATAGCATCGAGCATCATAGTGATGAGCTTAGCGGCCAGCTCAGGTTTATGCGCTGATCGCGTCAGTGCGTCTTGCCAATCAAAAATGTTCGAATTTTCGGTTGGATCTGATGCAGTACTACCGCTGTCATTTGCACTAGGTATGGTAGTCAAAGCAGACGTTTCTTGTTGAAAAACGTTCTGATATGCAGTTTGAACAAAGGGCGGTTTTACAAAGGAGGATTTTGTAAAGGGCTTGTGGCTATCTTGATAGCGTAACTTAGTTGCAAGCATGGTGGTCGATATGAACTTATTATTAGAAGTGTGTCTGTATTCTGAGTCGTTTTTGTAGGCGCGTTCACGATCACCTTTATTACCTTGAATCTGACCGTCTTGCAAATAGTCATCGCGGATTTTTTTGAGTGATAAAGGCCGCTCCATTCTTGTCTCTGCTGTATCCATCGTCAAAGCAGTCGTATTTCGGTCATGACTTTGCGCTCGATTGTCATCAAGTGGCTTCAATGCGCTTAGCGCATGATCGCCTGTGTCATTACCAATGCCGGCACCATACTCATGGTCACCCTCTTTATCTTCAGTCGCCATCATCGGATCCATAGGCATTGTCGTTCGTCCAAGCCATTTTTGAAGTACTTGTAGTAGTTGCGGCTGGCTAATAGGTTTACCGACATAGTCATCAATACCACTTGCGATCAGCTGCTCGCGCTCATCAGCTAATCCATGAGCCGTCAGTGCGATAATAGGAATACGACTATCAGAGTTCTCAATATTACGAATTTGCGCGGCAGCTTCACGTCCTGACATGCGCGGCATTTGAATATCCATAAATATCAAATCGATATGCTGTTTGTGCGCCTCTTCTATTTTATCTTGTCTATTACCCTCAATCGCCGCCACTGAACTCTTAGTTTTTGTACCACGGCTCTCAGCTTTTGATGCCTGAGTTTTGTTGTACAAACTTTGTTTAAGTGGTTTTGTGTGTTCCATCGAGGTTTGTTGTTTACTAATAATCTCTATAGCATCAAAACCACTATTGGCTGTCACAACGTGAATACCAAGCTCACTAAGGAGTGCATCTAACACCAATAGATTAGGCAAATGATCGTCGACTGCCAGTACGGTCATGCCTGTCCAGCGCAGCTCTTTGACTTTTTCAGGAGCATGACGTTTGCGTGTATCGAGCATAGTATAAAGCTGACGTTTATCTAGTGGCTCGTATAATATGTTGGCTTGATAGCGATTTAAGAGCGCTTTATCAGCAGCAACTTGATAGCCAAATACTGCAAGTTTTCCTTGATAATGCAAGCGGATCTGTTTGAGTAGCGCCATCATGTCATCTTGAGTATCATCATCAACGATAACCCAGTCCCAATAGTTGCCCTGCTCTTTTAGGGATTCAAGAACGCCTGGCAATGAATTGGCTTGTACCAGCTTGATCGGCAAACTTTGCAGGCTGGATTTTAGGACTTGTCTTGAAGCGACATGATTGAGCCAAACCAAAACATTAAATTCATCGTGAACGCTCGCCAGCGGTGCCAATATCGGTAAATCTACCGCTTGCTGTGCTACTGCTTCTAGTACATCAATATGTGCGGGCATTCGAAACCAAAATGTGGCGCCTGTATTTGCAATATTTTCTTGCGCATTATCATAGAACCCAATATCACCGCCCATCAGTCGGGTCAGCTGCTTAGATATCACAAGGCCCAAGCCTGTTCCGCCATATTGACGAGTGATAGAGGGATCACCTTGACTAAAGCTTTGAAACAGCATCTTTTGATCGGTCTCAGAGATGCCCTTACCACTATCTTGTACGCTGATGATCAGATAATTATCTCGGTTATCATCTAAGCTGACACGCACGACCACATCGCCACTGTCAGTGAACTTAATAGCATTACCGACGATATTGGTCAAAATTTGCTTGAGACGGAGCGCATCGCCATTGATACTCATTGGCACATCGTTGTAAAACAGCACGGCCATGCGTAGACCTTTTTCAGAGGCTACAGGTGAGAGCATATCGACCACGTCATAAACAGTACTATAGAGGTCAAACTCATGACAATCGAGGACAAGCTTACCGGCCTCTATTTTTGAAAAATCCAATACATCATGAACCAAAGCGAGCAAGTGGGCTGATGATTTTCGGATAGTTTGGACGTATAGATCTTGCTCCGTATTGAGCTCGCCATGACGGGCTAATAAATTAATAAAGCCATCAATACTATTGAGTGGCGTGCGTAGCTCATGACTAATATTGGCCAAAAACGCTGACTTCGCTTGGCTTGTCGAGATCGCCGCATCCCGTGCATTTCGAATCGAGATATTCTGCATCTCCATCTCATCAAAAGCTAGACGCAAGTCATCTTCGGTTTGCTCAGCGTGATCTTTTAATTCTTGAAAGCTTGAGTGCAAACGGCGTAGCGTCCTCACCAAGTCCTGTTGTAACAAATTGAGCTCACCATCAGATTCCACTAGTACGGGTTTATATAGATTATCGACCTGAGTCCGCTGAAGCTGTAAGCGTAGCTCGTAAATAGGCGCAATCCAGCGCTTGGCATAGATATTTAGAGTCAGTAACAATATCAAAATCGTAAACAGCCCAGTAATTGCCAAAGCCATAGCGATACGATAACGCGCGATATAGAGCGGTTCGTTGTCCATATCGACTAGCAGCCACATTTTTTGTCCCTCAAAACTACCTAGTAAGCTGCCATAAACCGTACCAATGGATGATGACTGCGGCGATAAAAAGTCCTTTGTAATATCAATAGCAGGCCATGACTCCTCTATCCCGTATCCTACAGTCTCCAAGATATCATTGTTTTCATCGACGATAGCTATGCGTTGTACATGCTGATCCGATTGCATCTGACTGAGCTTTTCGCGGATGATACCCAAGGCCGCTACTACCTCTTGTGACGCAGTTTCCGTATTTGATGACTGATTTTTTTGCATCAATAAATCAGGAACAAGGTCGCCAACCATAGGTTTGTAGCGAATAAGAACCGCCTCAGCCAAAGCCTCTTGCTCTGAGTCGCTCGCTCGCATGGTCTCAGTGAACACCAAAAGGCCGCCCACTACTGCTAACACACATATTGGTAGAAACACCAAAATGATTAATTGACCATAAGCGCTACTGGTATTAAAAAGGTTTTTTTGTACCATGCTTAGCTTGACTCCGTTGTCGTACGAACTTATCCGATGTGTAAACTATAAAGCTCAACCGCATAAATAGGTTACGTATTTTAGCAGTATTTATCATAACAGAGGTTATCGCTGCATGCTCCATGTTTGCTCATCGCTGTTTACAGATAGACGTCGATGCCATAAGCGTCAACAGACACAAAATGGTATAATAAGGCCACTTTTTATCAGCTGCCTTTGATCCTCTTTCGTCCATCAATGATCAGCTATAATTTGTAAAGCAGTTACTGTCTTATCTAAAAATAAACGAGGATGCCTTATGTCGTCTACACCCTTTATCACTCAGATTGCCACTTTAGCCGATTGCGTCGGACAGACACCTTTGGTCAAATTACAACGTCTTCCAGAACAAGAAAACATCATCAATGGGGCGCAGCTTTTGGGTAAGCTTGAAGGCAACAACCCAGCAGGTTCTGTCAAAGACCGCCCCGCTTTTAATATGATTTATCAAGCGCAAATGCGCGGTGATATCAAACCTGGTGATATGCTTATTGAGGCGACGAGTGGTAATACGGGTATTGCGCTCGCTATGGTGGCAGCCATGCGCGGCTATCCGATAACGTTGCTGATGCCAACCAACTCAACACAAGAGCGCAAAGACGCTATGCTCGCTTATGGTGCGACGTTGATTAATGTGGATGAAGGTATGGAGGCGGCGCGTGATTTAGCCATGCAAATGCAGGCAAACGGTCAAGGGATCGTATTAGATCAATTCAACAATCCTGACAATAGCCAAGCGCACTACCTCACTACAGGGCCCGAATTATGGACACAAACCGAGGGTAAAATTACCCACTTTATCAGCTCCATGGGCACAACTGGTACGATCACTGGGGTATCAAAGTATCTAAAAGAGCAAAATCCGGATATCAAAATTATTGGGTTACAGCCTGATGAAGAGGCCTCTATCGCTGGTATTCGCCGCTGGCCTGCCGCCTACATGCCAGGCATATATGACGCAGATTTGGTCGATGAGGTCATGGATATCGATCAGAATATCGCTGAGATCTACATGCGTAAGCTCGCTAGGCTAGAGGGTATCTTTGCCGGTGTATCATCGGGTGCAGCAGCATGGGCGGCTGTGCAGGTGGCCAAGGATAATCCTGACGCGGTCATTGCCTTTATCGTCTGCGACCGAGGTGATCGTTATTTGTCTACTGGCCTGTATAGTGTCGATGACAGTGATAGCCAGTAGTTGAGACTTAGCGCCCAAACCTACACACTGCGCGAATATTGAGATGACTCCTTAGGATGTATTATGACTCAAGCTCTACCATCAAACCCCGTACTTGTTTTCGATATCGAGACAGTAGCCGATACGGATGCTGCTCGCCGCATCTACCCGCAGCTCGCTGATCTAAGTGACAGCGATGCTATGAGTGCACTTCAGTCCATTCGCATGCAAGAAGCAGGTCATGACTTTATGCGCTTGCCCCTTCAGCGCATTGTTTGTATCTCAGCGTTGTATATCAAAGGTGAGCAGTTCTCCTTATTTTCGCTCAGCGCTGACAAATTCAGCGAAAAAGACATTTTGGCCAAGTTTTTTCGCGCTTTTAGTGAGATAGAGACGCTGCCGCAGCTCATTAGCTGGAATGGTTCTGGGTTCGATATTCCTGTCCTCATTTACCGCGCTATGCAGTATGATCTATCAGCGCCATGGCTATTTGAAGAAGGCGAGCGTATCAAAAACATGCGTTTTAATAATTATGTCAATCGTTTTCAGACCCGTCACTTAGACTTGATGGACAGATTTAGTCAGTACGGCGCCAGTCGTCGCGAAGCGATGGATGTCGTCGCTAGCCTCTATGGTTTGCCTGGCAAAACTGACGTTGATGGTAGTATGGTCGGTGCGCTCGTTGCCAATCAAGACTGGCAAACGCTCTCCACCTATTGTGAGTCTGATGTGATGAACACCTGGCTTATTTACTTGCGTTGGCTGCGTCTAACGGGACAATTATCCTCACAAGGATTTGCCGAATGGCAAGAGCGCAGCCGCGACTACCTTAGCACTTTGCAACATGCCGATGGCAGCTTACGCCACGATTCATTTATTGCTGATTGGTCAAACACTTTATAACTTCTCTTTTACTCTTTATTGCTAAGGCAGGTTTATGCAACCCACCGATTCTCAACCTCTACATAAGCACAATACTCAAAACATAGCCAATCATACGTCAAGTGATGGCACGGCCAAAACCATTACGGTACCGCCTAATAAGAAAAAGTCCAAACCCTCAACCAAAACCCGTCGGCGTCTAAAAGAAGCTGAGCCACTACCCTTCACTATCGATGGACTATCTCATGACGGCCGCGGCGTCGCTATATACGGTAATGGCTTTGATGAGCAGCAAGGTCACGCGCTAGATAAGCACGGCAAAAAAGTCTTTGTCAGCTTTGCACTACCAGGAGAGCAAGTAGAGGTAAAACTCACCAATAGTCGCGCCAGCTTTGAAGAGGGGGACGCGATCAAAGTAACTACGAATCCTAACATTGAGCGCGCCGTGCCGCCGTGCCCGCATTTTGGTGTCTGCGGTGGTTGCAACTTGCAACACTGGCAGCCTGGTGCGCAGATTAGCTTCAAGCAGTCGGTTCTTGCTGAGATGCTTATGCATCAGGCTAATACCGCTCCTGAGCATTGGCTTGATCCTATAGTTGGCGATAGGCTTGGCTACCGTACCAAAGCAAGATTGGGCGTACGTTATGTGGTCAAAAAACAAACGGCACTAGTAGGTTTTCGAGAACGCTCCAGTAATTTTTTAGCAGAGCTGAATGAATGTCATATTCTAGATCCGCGCATTGGTTTTGAAATTGAGAACCTAAAAGCGTTGATTAGCACGCTTGAGAGCCGCGACAAAATCGCTCAGCTAGAGCTAGCAATGGGCGAATATCTGCCAGAGTTGCCTGATGGAGATCAACCCGTTGCTTTGATTGTGCGCAACCTAGAGCCTCTATCCACTAGTGATATCGATAAGCTCAAAGATTTTTTTGCAGCGCGTAACTGGCAGCTATATTTGCAATCTAAAGGCGTCGATACTATCGAGCGTATCGCCTTAACGGATAAAGACGATCTGAGCGAGCAGTTTGGTCGTCTATATTATGAGCTACCTGAGTACGATCTCACCTTTGAGTTTATCCCAACGGACTTCACTCAAGTGAACCTCTCAGTCAATCGTCAAATGACTAAATTGGCTTGCGACTTGTTGGACTTAAAAGCGGGCGAGCGCGTATTGGACTTGTTTAGTGGACTTGGTAACTTCAGCTTGCCGTTAGCGCGTTTGGTTGGATCGAGCGGCACGGTCGTTGGTGTCGAGGGCAGCGATGCGATGACGGCGCGCGCAGCCGACAATGCGCGCCGTAATGGAATAAATAATACTCAGTTCTATGCTCAAGATCTAACACAAGATTGCACCGATAAGCCTTGGGCCAATCAAGGTTTTGATGCTTTGCTTATCGATCCGCCGCGCTCTGGCGCTTGGGAAATTATGCAATATCTACCGAAGTTCAATGCTGAGCGTATTGTCTATGTGTCATGCAACCCAGCAACGCTCGCGCGCGATACCAAAGCGCTACTTGAGCAGGGTTATCGACTCACCCATGCAGGGGTAATGGACATGTTCTGTCATACCGGTCACGTCGAATCTATCGCACGTTTTGAAAAAATTTAGACTAATGCTACGTTACGTTTGACTTTATTTTCCTTACAGAGACCTTCTTGTATCGTAGCGTTAAAGTGAGAAACTAAGTATAATAACTATAAAACATATGTTTAATAAGAAGTATAGTTTCCAAGGCAAATGAGAAGCGGTCGTTACTGTAATTAACTCTAATATCAGTATTGTGGTCTCGATAACAGCTGCTAGTGTTTTGGCAGCTGTTCTTATTTAGGACTTATTTGTTACAAGTAAAAAGCAATATGTTTATTATAACGTGCGCAAGTGAACAGGGTTAGATACTGTATGAAGATTGCGAAAAGGAGGGAGCTATGGTAAAGATTCGTGAAGGATTACCTTTGGTAGATGGACAGATGATAGAGACTGATAGTGCCTCACTTGCAGCGCAATTGGTTGCCAATCAGCGTTCTCATCAATCTGCTAATAGCTACGCTCAAATTCCATTGGATATCAAAGCACAGTTAGCGACTCGCAAACTCCATACCACCTTTGATCGTTCCACTTCTCTAGATTCGCAATTTAAAAATAAATACTCCAACAGTGAGCTTTTAAATAGGGTCGATATCCCTTTAGAGGATATTGATGATGCCAATATCGATGTACCCGTCTGGCTGAGTAACGTTGCCAAACGCATTGGACAAGAGTCGGTTCCTATTCTAAGTGATGCCTGTGAGTTCATTCGCAGTCGTATGAATACTAGCGAGTCTGAACGCTCTGGCGCTTACGTTACGGGTATCGGCATGACAGATATTCTAACCTACTTGTATCAAGACGAAGACGCCCTAGTTGCTGCTATGCTATACCGTAGTGCGCGTAAATCTATGATCAGCTTAGTAGATATCGAAAAGCACTTTGGCACTGATATCGCGGTACTGGTCAAAGACGCTTTGGCAATGGGAAAACTGTCTGAAATTATCGAAAGTAGTAAGCGTTTAGAAGATCATTTTGTTAACAATCAACGTGAGCAATTATCTAACATCTATAGCATGCTCATCTCGGTGACGAATGATGTGCGCGTCGTCCTTATCAAGTTAGCAGAACGCACCTTTGCTATGCGAGAGCTTAGTTTTGCTGATACAGAGCGTCAGCAACGCGTCGCTCGCGAAGTAATGACTATTTATGCGCCTCTCGCCCATCGCCTTGGTATCGCGCAGCTCAAATGGGAGCTTGAAGATTTGGCCTTTCGCCATCTTGCCCCCGATAGGTACAAAGAGATTGCCAAGTTATTGTCTGAAAAACGCAGTGAGCGCGAATCCTATATTCAGCGCATGCAAGATAAGCTTAGTGAAGCTTTGATAGACGCTGACATTGAAGGCGAAGTATCTGGCCGCGTCAAACATATCTATTCTATTTATCGTAAAATGAAACTCAAAGGTCTGTCCTTTGATCAGCTTTATGATATCCGCGCTTTACGAGTCTTGGTCAATTGTTCCTCAGATTGTTACCATGTTTTGGGTTTAGTGCATGGTTTTTGGCGTTATATTCCAGAACAATTTGACGACTATGTTACCAACCCCAAGTCAAACGGTTATCGCTCTTTACATACGGCAGTAATCGCAGAGAATAAGTCACTTGAGGTGCAGATTCGTACGCACGAAATGCATTTTGAAGCTGAGCTTGGCATGTGCGCTCATGTCAATTACAAAGAGGGATTGAAGAATAAAAAAGACACCTACTTCAATCAAAAGATCAGCTCCCTACGTCACTTGCTTTCTATAAATAATGAGGTACGTAACCGTTCAGACTCAGCTTTGACAATAGAGGATGACTTAGGCGGTATAGAATTTACTGAAATTGAAGATGACGATCATGTCGTTGATTTTGACGAGCTCGAACGTATTTACGTCTTTAGTCGTGATGGTGATATCACTGAATTACCTAAGGGTGCAACTGTACTTGATTTTGCTTATTATGTGCATACGCAAGTGGGTAACAGAGCGCAGGCAGCGCGAGTCAATCAGCGCTATGTCCCACTTACTTATCAGCTAAAAACAGGTGAGCAAGTTGAGGTTATTACCAAAGCCACGCGTGAGCCCAATCGTGATTGGCTGGTTGTCTCTTTAGGCTACATACAAACGAGCCGCGCCCGCTCTAAGCTGCGTCAATGGTTTAATAAGCAAGATCGAGACAAAAATATCGAGATCGGTCGACACATGCTGGCAAAAGAGCTTGAACGTTTATCAGTTCATCCTAATAGCATAGATCTGAATGATTATACTCATCTATTTAGTGTCAACAATTCAGATGATATCGTTGTGGGCTTAGTCACAGGAGAGATCGGTTTAAATCAGCTCACCGCTCACATCTCTCGCCAGTTGCATCTAGAACCTGAAAAGCCCGAAGAAGATTTTGTTTTAAATATCGATAATAGATCAACAGGCAAACCTGACGCCTATAAAATCTCTATTGAAGGCCTGGACAATACCGAGGTCCATCTCGCAGGGTGCTGTCATCCTGTCCATGGTGAGCCTATAGCTGGTTATGTGACTTTATCACGCGGCATTAGTGTTCACAATCGCGGCTGCCCTGAGTACATTCGTCTCATTGATCGCGATCCTGAGCGTCAGATCGCTGCCAGTTGGGAGTTCAAATCTGGTCGTTACCAGCCTGTTGATATTCATATAGAAGCTTATGATAGACGCGGACTGCTACGTGATTTAACGCAGATTATCGATAAAGAAAATGTCAATATTCGTCAAGTTGAGACTACGAGCACTGATGATAACATTGCTTATCTAAAGTTTCATATCGAAGTTGCAGGCTTAGCGCACTTATCTAAACTACTGGCAAAACTTGAACAACAGCATGGCATTTTGCATGCGCGCCGTGCAGTAGCATAATTTTATATGACATCGACTATGATATTTACTATTAACTATTTTCTTCTCATTTATTTATAGATACTCTTGAGCCCATATGCCAGAACTACCCGAAGTTGAAACTACAAAAACTAGCTTAGCTCCCTTGCTTAATCAAAGGGTAACAGATGTCCAAGTATTTCAGCCAAAATTGCGATGGCAGATGCCTACTGACTTGGTCGATTTGATCGATCACACTTTGGTTAGTATTCAAAGACGAGCCAAATATTTGATCTTGGATTTTGCTGCTAACTCTCCTACACACGCTGATTCTGACCCACAAGTACGTCAATTATTAGTGCACCTTGGCATGTCAGGTAGTCTTCAACAGCATGGTAAAGGAGAAGGCAAACGCAAACACGATCATCTGATTATTACCTTTAGCACTGATGACAATACGCATACTCAGCTTCATTATCACGATCCAAGACGCTTTGGCTCTGTACTATGGTACGAAGATTATAGTAGCAAACTGATAGATAATCTAGGTCTCGAGCCCCTTGCTAATACGTTTAACGCAGACTATTTGTACCATTTCATTCAGCGCACTGAGAACAGTAATAAACAACCGCAAATCGCCACTCATAAGGCTACGGCTACAGCAAAACGGCCTATCAGTCGTGCTATAAAGTCAGTAATCATGGAACAAAAGGTTGTCGTTGGCGTCGGTAATATCTACGCAACTGAAAGTTTGTACTTAGCAGGTATCCATCCTGCAACGCCTGCAAACACTCTAACTTATGAGCACTTATCTGAACTGGTTACGCACATCAAGACTATTTTGCACAAAGCGATAGCACTTGGTGGATCAACACTACGTGACTTCACTGTTGCAAGTGGCGAGACAGGATATTTTCAGCAGACATTAAATGTCTATGGTAGACAAGGTAAGGATTGTCCAAGTTGCATGACCACTCTTGATAACATTAAGATCAACGGTCGCGCCAGCGTGTTTTGTCCTCAATGTCAGACTCTATTGACACAATAAGTCTTTTTAACATTATTAAATTGCTGAATTACAGGCTTTTATGTTGCTTATCGCCTGACATCTTGCTTTAATAGCATAATTGCTCATTAAAAAGCATCTCTGTTACGTTCCTTATTCGCTTTAGGATGATCCCATGACTATCAACACTAGCTCATTACGCATAATCAAGCATAATGCGCTTACTGCTATTGCAAGTATTGTTTTAGCTACTCTCACTATGCAGACGTCGTTAGCAGCGATAGAGATCGATGAGACTGACTTTGGTCCCTCTTATGATACGATGGTAGTTGATACAGTAGTAGGTAAGCCTTTGCAATTGGTTACAGCCGTTGCTGGCACTGCTGCCTATTTAGTTAGTCTGCCCTTTTCATTAATTGGCGGTAATGCTGATCAGGCTCAGCAAAAACTATTTGTTGAACCGTGGGATGCTATGGGGCGCTGTTTGGGCTGTACTGTTGCCGAGGATAATTACTATAAGTCACAAGTGATTGATAATAATATTGTTCGTATCGTCGTAGATCAGCCTTCTGAGATCTTAATTAATACTAACGACTATGTGGTAGTGACGCCTTAGCGTAGTAGTGATGCCTCAATAATGATCTGGATACTATACTCGTCTCCAGTGAACTTATTTCAAGACGGGACATAGAAACAAAAAAAGGCCAACATAGCGTTGGCCTTTTTTATACTCAAATTAATGGTGTTTAGATATTAAGCGCCTTTTTTGCTACGACCATGACGTTTACGCTCACTTTCAGTTAAGTAGCGCTTACGGATACGAATAGCTTTTGGCGTAACTTCAACCAGCTCATCGTCTTGAATGAACTCAAGGGCTTGCTCAAGTGTGAACTTGATAGCAGGCGTCAGTGTTAGCGCTTCATCAGTACCACTCGCACGAACGTTGGTCAATTGCTTGGCAGTCGTTGGATTCACAGCCATATCATCGTTACGTGAATTTAGACCAACGATCATACCTTCGTACACCTCAAGCTGCGGTTCAGCAAATAGTTTACCGCGCTTTTGAAGATTAAATAATGCAAAACCTAAGCAAGTGCCTTTGGCCATAGAAACGAGTACGCCATTAGAGCGACCACCCACATCACCAATCTTTTGAGGACCATAATGCGAAAAGCTTGACGTCATAATACCTGACCCTGAAGTCAAGGTTAAAAACTCTGAGCGAAACCCAATTAGACCACGAGCAGGCATAGTCGCTTCAATTCGCATACGACCTTTACCATCAAGCTCCATATTGGTCATTTCGCCTTTACGCAGACCCACTTGCTCCATGATTGAACCTTGATGCTCATCTTCGATATCAAAGACTACATTTTCGTAAGGCTCTTGAAGTTTACCATCAACTTCCTTGACGATAACTTCAGGCCCTGAAACACCCAGCTCAAAGCCTTCACGGCGCATGTTTTCAATTAATACTGATAAATGTAGCTCACCGCGACCTGATACTTTAAATTTATCTGGAGACTCAGTATCTTCAACACGTAGAGCAACGTTGTGAATCAATTCACGCTCTAGACGCTCACGGATATTGCGCGACGTTACAAACTTGCCTTCAAGACCTGCAAAAGGTGAGTTGTTGACCTGAAAGTTCATCGATACGGTTGGTTCATCAACCGTCAATGGTGGCAAGGCTTCAACCGCGTTTGGATCACAGATAGTATCAGAGATATTCAAAGCATCGATACCCGTGATACAGATAATATCACCTGCTTGTGCATCTTCAACATCGATACGGTCTAGACCGTGATAACCCATGATTTTTAGAATACGACCATTACGAGTGTTACCATTCTTATCAACGATAGTCACTGGCGTATTGATTTTGACTCTACCGCGCTGCACACGGCCAATACCGATAACACCTACGAAACTATTGTAATCAAGACTTGAGATTTGCATGCGAAACGGCGCGTCTGCGTCAACTTGTGGCGGCTGTACCACATCTACGATAGTCTCAAATAGTGGTGTCATATCATCAGCCAGATCATCAGCTTCTAAACCTGCAACGCCGTTTAGCGCTGAAGCATAAACTACTGGAAAGTCTAACTGCTCATCGGTTGCACCTAGATTATCGAATAGATCAAATATTTGATCCATAACCCAATCAGGACGAGAACCTGGACGGTCAATTTTATTGATAACTACAATTGGCTTTAGACCCTGTTCGAACGCTTTTTGAGTGACAAAACGAGTCTGCGGCATAGGGCCGTCTACGGCATCTACGACCAAAAGTACGCAATCGACCATAGACATAACACGTTCGACTTCACCACCAAAATCGGCGTGACCTGGAGTATCCACAATATTAATACGATACTCAATATCTTTGTTAGGATGCTGCCATTTAATGGCTGTGTTCTTAGCCAAAATAGTGATACCGCGTTCTTGTTCAATATCGCCTGAGTCCATTGCTCGTTCAGCAATATTGGCACGGTCACCAAAAGTACCAGATTGATGTAATAGTTTGTCAACCAAAGTAGTTTTACCATGATCAACGTGGGCAATGATTGCAATGTTACGCAGGTGTTGGATATCGTTCGCCATATAAAATGCTCGTCTTGTCTTAAAAGAATGCAGTAGCAGTAAGCACCGCTGGATGTGATTGTAGATTAGATATATATTATTGCTACTGCTCTGAATCATTATAAGACTTGAACAATAGCAGTTGTACGTAAAACTGAGGTCTAAATAGCTAAGCTAGAAGATACTATATTGATTTGCAAAGTATTTGGGCGGCTAGTATAACATTATTGTGATGACTTTTTATAAAATAACTGATTAGTACACGGACAAAGTAAAAAAAAGCCACCCGAGGGTAGCTTTTTTTATTTGAGCGTTATTTTAGAGAGATGATTAGTTGATAACCATGTCTTTAGTTTGCTCTACAGTCATTGTTTTATTACCAGTGATGATAGCATAAACACGACGGTTCATAGCACGACCTTCTTCAGTATCGTTAGAAGCGATAGGCTGATCATAACCATAACCTACTGTTGATAGACGGTTTGGTGCAATACCGAACTCATTAGTCAACATAGATTTAACTGCAACAGCGCGAGCTTCAGACAGACGTTGGTTATAACGTGCTGATGGACCCGTTTTTGAAGCATGACCTTCAATGCGAGCAGTAGAATTAGGATACTCACGCATCTTCTCAGCGACTTTAGCGATTTCAGGCTGATACTGTGCTTTGATATTAGACTTGTCGTTATCAAAGAATACACGTAGTTCCATTTTCAATGCATCATCGATAAGGACTTCTACTGGGCAACCACGAGCATCAACAACTTGGTTCATTGGAGTGCCTGGGCATGCATCTAAACTATCGATAACGCCATCGCCATCAGAGTCCATTTCTGGCTCGATAAGTACGATAGGAGTGTTATCAACATATGGCTGTTCAACCATAGGCTCTTCCATTGGTGGAACAGCGACTGTAGGTGCTAAGTGACCGCCAAGTACGACTTCTAGACCAGCTAGAGCCATACCTTCCCACCAGTTTTCGTCAAAGTTGTGAATAGCACGTGCTTCACCGCGTAGGCTTAGTGCGTCGTTGATGCGGTACATAGCACCCAAACCTAGGTTACCGATAGTGTCTGTAGAGTTAGCAACTTCGTTACCAGAAGAATCTTCAATATCGAGTTTAGATTGACCAGCACCGATTAGCATATATGGTTTAAGTGCGCTGTCAGTATAGCCTGTAAACTCTTCAGTACCGATCAAGAAGTTACCAGTGATCATTTCTTGTTCTGCATCTAAATTATCAGCGCCATTTTGACTTTCAGCATCAGTGTTAGAAACACCGTACTCAACTTGGAATTGGGTAGAAGGCGTTAACTCAATACCTAGTGCTGCACCAGTATATAGTCCATCTTCTTTGTTATATCTGTCACCAGAATTACCAAGTAATGTCTCTCTTTGGTCATCGTCAGCGCCTTCGCTGTAGTGATAACCAAGTAATAATGGGCTGATAGTCACACCAGCATTAGCTGCTAATGGTGCTGCTGTTACGGCGAACAGAGCTAGGGCGATTTTATTCAATTTCATGGACTTCCTCCAAAGGATAGTTTAAACGACACGTTGATCGATGCTACTTACTAAAAGATGCTCATGACAAGTATTTTTGAAAATGTGTCATTTTGCAACAAAACCAATTAAGCAGTAGCTTATCGACTATCAATTAACTTTACAACTTTTTTCGTCAGACAGCTACACATTATTACACGATAATGTCGTAACTAAAACACAATAGCCAGCTCAAATTACGTATAGCTTACACATGTAGTAGATTTCACACTAAACATACCAAACAACAATAGAAACTAGCATTATTGATGCCTTTTGGACTAGTGCATTTTAATACAGTTACTTTTTATTCTCTATCGTAAAAACCAATGATTCACTATTTGAAACATTTTTTGACACTTAGTACATATTGTGTTTATATTATAATAATAAACATAAGTTTAATAGACGAATATTTAGTCCATCAACCATTTAATTTTTATGTACATAAACAATATAAGTGTTTGATAGAAACACCCAACTAAACCTAGAGGGATGTTTGCTCGACAGAAGTGCTAATTTATTTTTATTTATCGAGGTACTAGAATTAGACATCCCTATGAATAATACATCATTAGTCAAAGCTGAACATGGATTTACTCTTCCAGAGCTTGTAGTCACTTTGGCTGTTTTGGCTATTATAGTAACTATTGCAACACCGCTCATTTTTGAGCAGTTGGCACGTATGGAAGCCAGTCGAATTAAGAACCAGCTAGAGAGTATACTTAGTATTGCAAAAGCTGAGAGTTATATTCGTCGTCAAAACCTACTGGTCTGTCTATCTGATATTGGAGGGAGGTGCCATAGAGATAGTGATCTGAAAATACTATTATTTGTAGACGTCAATGATAATAAGCACTTCGATGACCAAACGGATCTTTTGCTGAATGAACAGTACTTGAATCCTAAGTACAGTAAGCTTAGCTTACGAGTGGGCGCGAGACGACACTATACTAAATTTTGGGGTGATTCGGGAAGACCGCGCGGACATTTTGGACATATAAAGTACTGTCCAACTTCAGATTATAATAATAGCAAGTATCAAATCTCGTTTAATCAGGTCGGTATAATCAAACATAAGCCAAATGATATTCATCCTACTGATTGTACATAATCTAGATAGTACTTTGACCGTCTTACCCTTTCATCTCTATCACACCAGCCCATTCTTATTATCTACGTTCAAAGAAGCTTTATATGTAAAAAGAAGCTCTATATGTAAAAGGCTCCATACGCGAACGACAGTAATAAAATATCTAGTTATTGATAACCCTACTACTGATAACGTTGCTGTTGTTGCCAAAGTAATCGGCTTTGTAGAGGTTGATAGTCTAGTAAGTGGTCTATGAGCTGCCGATGAAGGCGCGACCAGTCATTGAGCGTCTCAAAGGTAATACCCTGCTCAATCATCTGCAAAATATCTTTGCCTGAAAAAATGGACTGTGCGGTAGCGTTGGTCGAGGAGTCATTATGTACAATCGGAACCAATCCAGTATCTGGTAAAAACCGATACATCATCTCAGGGTCGATAGCAGCGAGTAAGTTATCTTGCCCTAAACTTAGAGTAAACCCTAATTCTGCGAATAAGTGCTGTTCGAAGTGGCGTAAGCAAAGTCGCAACTCATCAGCAGTAAGAGAATGTTTGAGCTGCTGTAAACTGTTTTGATAGTGATGCCATAACACGGGCATAGGGTCTTCGCTAGGTAATAACCGCCACAGTATCTCGTTCAGATAAAGTGCAGCGTACTGCTGTTGACCTGTTATTTGCTTGTAAGAGAACTCGCTTACATCACGCTGCCTGATTTGATTTGACTCTACATCTTCTTTTGATGCTGAGTTCTGAGGCAAGAATGATTGCTTAGTGTCAATCTCAGTATTTGTTTGAGTGATATTGATCTGACTAAAGGTCTTTAGATCACGCTTACCCGTTGCAAACAGTTGCAATGCTACAAAAAGAGGCGCGCCTTTTTTGCCGATACCATGAACGACACCATGCTGCTCGGAGAACAGATAATAGAGCGCACGCTTTTCTTGATAAGGGCGTTGGTGCAACAAGTAGCCTGTCAACGCTTCATTACGCATCTACTTTATTCCCAGTAATGTCGCATATTCGGTGAAGGTAAAGCCTTGATCTAATACCCT
Organism: Psychrobacter sp. DM4; assembly: GCF_051307035.1. Classification (GTDB taxonomy): domain Bacteria; phylum Pseudomonadota; class Gammaproteobacteria; order Pseudomonadales; family Moraxellaceae; genus Psychrobacter. The sequence goes on along the minus strand of NZ_CP195536.1, from coordinate 470,386 downwards.
AGGCTGGTCAATGCTCGTTCATCATCAGACCAACCACGTTTGATTTTGACCCATAGAGTTAACATTATTTTTTTACCAAATAGCTGCTCCATATCTTTGCGAGCATCCATACCCACCTGTTTGATACGCTGACCTTTATCACCAATGACGATAGCTTTTTGTCCGCTACGCTCAACATAAATGGTGGCATCAATAAAAGTGACGGCCTTACGCGGTCGACCCGTTTTTGGATCGGTATGTGCAGGCTCATCTTTGAACTCATCAATCTGTACCGTTAAGTCGTAAGGGACTTCATCACCCGCGCTACGCATGATCTTTTCACGAATGATCTCACTAGCTAAAAAACGCTCTGAGCGGTCTGTTATTTGCTCAGTGTCGTAAATAGGCGCAGCTTGAGGCAGATGTGAAGCAATCACTTCTTCTAGGCGATCGAGGTTTTGGTTTTTGAGTGCGGACACAGGAACGATATCAGCGAAGTCAAAACTGTCGCTAAAAGTTTCAATGAGCGGCAAAATCGACCCTTTATCCTTTAGCGTATCGGCTTTATTAATGACTAATACCACTGTTAAGTTGGTATCGCCAAGCTTTTGTAGCGTCAATAAATCGTCGTCACGCCACTGATCAGAGTCGACTACAAATAGCACCAAATCGACATCGACGAGCGCGGACACAGCCGCTTTATTCATACGCTCATTAATGGCTCGAACTTCATTACGATGAATACCTGGGGTATCTACGAACACCGCCTGCATCTCATGGGTACTCAAAATACCATGAATGCGGTGACGCGTGGTTTGCGGTTTACGAGAGGTAATCGATAGCTTTTGACCTAGCAAGTGATTCATCAAAGTTGATTTGCCAACATTAGGACGACCGACAATCGCTACATAGCCGGCTTTAAAACTATCAGTCATCTGCGCTTGATTGTTTGGTGAGAAAAACCCATCGATCGTATCTTCGTTATTGTTATCTACAGTGTCTACTTCTGTATCCATATCAGACTGTACTTGAACCTGACTTAGCGCCTCACCTATTACTCTTTGCTCTTTGTTTTGAGTAGATTCAATGCCTGCTTGGTCTGTAGGGTTGGCGGTATCTAAAGTACTCTCTTGATTGGTATCAGTATCTTTTGTCATAAGGGTATTGTGTTCTTTGAGTAGTGGCAAATCATTACGATTGCTTGTAGAAGATTATTGGTGTGCAAAATTTTAAATATGCTGATCTTATCGAATGTTATTTAGGCGCTTTTTTGGCAGAGTTTGGCAGTTTATGAAGCTGATTAATCATAAGCTCTGCAGCCTTTTGCTCAGCTATGCGTCGACTCTCACCTGACTCAGTGATATCAGGACAATTAAGAATGTTGACCTGACAACGCACGACAAAAATCTGATACGGTGCGTTGCCTCGAGTCTCAACCAACTCATAATGCGGTAGATCAATCTGTTTGGATTGTAGCCACTCTTGCAAGCGACTTTTGGCGTCTTTGAGCACTTTTTGGTCATTGACGTTATCGATCAGATCTCCATACCATGCCAGCACGCAAGTGCGGGTAACCTCTAGATCCTGACTATCTAAATAGATGGCACCTATCAGTGACTCAACCGCATCGGCCAATATTGAAGCGCGGTTGCGACCGCCGCCCTTACGCTCGCCAATACCAAGTATAAGGTAATCAGAAAGTCCTAAATTTTGAGCAATAATGACCAAAGACTCTTGACGGACTAAAGTGGCACGCATTCGAGTGAGTCTACCCTCGTTTTGTGCAGGAAACTTGTGGTATAGCGCCTCTGCGACAATCATGCCAAGCAGTGCATCCCCTAAGAACTCCAAACGCTCATAATTCTTCTTGCTATCGAATGAGCGATGCGTTAGTGCCAGTTTTGGAAAACTTAGATCGTTAAAGGTGTACCCCAATTGACGTGTCAGGACGGCCAAGCGCTGAATAAACTCTGAACTTACAATAGGCGTCTCAGTAGAGCTATGGCTATGTTGGGTCGTGGACACCGTTTGATGCTGTGAAGTTGATTTCATTTGTGGCTTGTGATTATCCTATTTTGCAAGTTAGTACTGCGGTAGAGTCATATTTTAATCTACTGCTATGGGTTCAATATCACCCTCAAAACGATTAACAATGTCGACATTTCCAAACAGATTATTGGTTGTGGCATACTTTTTATAGAGCGCTAATTGACCCTTTTGGCTGTTGGTAAAGGTGAATATATCTTCGGCTTTGGTATCGTAATAGGCATTAATAGATAGTTTTTTATTGGTATTTTCAATTAATTCTCTAGCAGTATCCCCATCATCATTGGCCTGTTTGAGTTCAGTGGCAATGATTTTGGTCAGCTGACGATCGTCCAATTGTGCGGGCACAATAGCCACTGCTAGTTTTACCGCTATTCCTAGAACCATAATAAACAAGACGACGCTTGTCACACCGGAGCCGCGCTGCGTAGATAAGCTAGATAATTGAGGCACCTTTATAATCCTTTAATCCGTTATAATTCTTGTAGCAATAGTACTTATATTAGTAATATCTACATCAATACTAGCATAGACTCTGTCATTAAAAATGTACCAGCTATCAGATAAATACTTTAGCCAAGCCTTTGTACTTACAATTTCATAGTTATAATAGTCATAAGTGACGACTACTCAATCAATAGAGCCATTACGTGTCAAAGACGGCATGCTAAGACCTGGTGGTTTGTGCATCCAAATATAAACGGCCTTGCCTGCTAAGTTTTCATCGGGTACAAAGCCCCACCAGCGACCATCGGCGCTACGATCGCGATTGTCACCCATAACAAAATAGTGGCCATCAGGAACAGTGATACGCCACTGGGTACCTGCTGAGCTGACTACCTCTGGCGATTCTTGTTGTAAAAAATTGGCATATTGCGAGCTGTTCATATCTGGCAAGTAACGTACTAGATGCTTGTGATCGCCCTGAATCTCTTCGAAGTACTCAGCGTCCGACTCTTCTTCTAAACTCATTTGCAAGGCGTCTTGTTGAGTTAATCGATAGTTTTGGATAGGCTGACCTTCAAGGTATAGACTGGCAGTAAGTTCAGGCTCAGCGGCAAAATCAATAGGAGTCGTCTCAACAGGCACATCATTGATAGCAAGAATACCATCATCATAACTGACCGTATCACCGGGTAGTCCAATAGCGCGTTTTATATAATAGATGCTAGGATCCTCAGGATAGCGAAAGACCATGACATCACCCCGCGATGGGCTACCCGTATCTAGCACTTTGCTATAAGTAAGCGGTAAACGCACCCCATAAGCATATTTATTAACCGCAATAAAGTCACCCGTGTAAAGCGTAGGCACCATAGACGATGAAGGAATATTAAAGGGTTCAAGTAAGAACGAGCGGACGATTAACACCACTGCTAGCACAGGAAAAAAATCATAAGCCCAGCGTACGGGCAAATTCTCTTTGCCAACACCAAGCTTTTTGCGCTGTTTGAGTACCAGCTTATCGAGCAACCAAATTGCCCCCAAAATCAAGGTCAACGGCACCAAAATCAAATTAAAATCAAAATCCATACGCTGTTGCCTATTAACTTATCATTGATCTACTATCAAAAACGCTATGAGTTGTTATCAACTGCTATTAACAGCAACTCTAAAATCTAGCTATCTACTTGCAATACTGCTAAAAAGGCTTCTTGTGGTATCTCAACGTTGCCCACTTGCTTCATGCGTTTTTTACCCGCTTTTTGCTTGGAGAGTAGTTTTTTCTTTCGTGAGACATCGCCGCCGTAGCACTTCGCTAAGACATCTTTGCGCATCGCTTTGACTGTACTACGACCGATGATTTGACTACCAATAGCCGCTTGAATAGCGACATCAAACATTTGGCGCGGGATCAGCTCTTTCATTTTGCCGACTAACGCATTGCCACGGTAACGTGCTTGGTCTTGATGCACAATCATTGCTAAGGCATCGACTTTATCGCCATTGATCAGAACATCGACCTTAACTAACTTATCCGCTTGATAACGCTCAAAGTTATAATCTAGAGAGGCAAAACCACGCGAGACTGACTTTAGGCGGTCAAAAAAGTCCATCACAACCTCGCCCATTGGAATATCGAAGACAAGCTGTACTTGACGACCCATAAAACGCATGTCGACTTGAACACCGCGGCGCTCAATACAAAGCGTCATGACATTACCCAAATACTCTTGCGGTACTAGAATCTGACAACGCGCTATCGGCTCACGAAACTCTTCAATATTGTTAGGTTCAGGCAATCTTGAGGGATTATCCACATAGAGGATAGTGCCGTCTTTTTTCTCAATCTCATAAATAACTGAGGGTGCGGTAGTAATGAGATCCAAATCATACTCGCGCTCTAAGCGCTCTTGGATGATCTCCATGTGTAGCATACCCAAAAACCCGCAGCGAAATCCAAAACCTAGCGCGTCAGAGGTGTCTGGCTCAAAGAATAGCGAGGCATCATTAATCTGAAGCTTCTGTAGGGCTTCACGGAACTTCTCAAAATCAGTAGAATCGACAGGAAACATACCAGAATAGACTTGCGGCGTAATTTGTTTGAACCCAGGAATACGATCGACATCAGGTGTCTTAGCATGAGTAATCGTATCACCAACGGGCGCACCTGCAATATCTTTGATACCAGCGATGATGAAGCCGACTTCGCCTGCCTCTAAAATACCTGTATCTAAAGGTTTCGGTGTAAAGACACCGATGGAGCTGACTGGATGCGCCTCTTTGGTTGATAAGATATATATTTTATCACCTTTTTTGACCGTACCTTCACGTACGCGCACCAAAGACACCACACCTAAGTAGCTATCAAACCAAGAGTCAATTATCAAAGCTTGTAGTGGCGCTTCACGGTCACCCGTTGGCGCTGGTATAAACTCAACTAGCGCCTCAAGCAATTTATCGACACCAAGACCTGACTTTGCTGAAACGCGCGGTGCATCAACCGCGTCAATACCGATGATATCTTCGATCTCTTGAATCACGCGCTCAGGCTCAACTTGAGGCAAGTCAATCTTATTGAGTACTGCCATGACCTCTAAACCTTGGTCGACTGCGGTATAGCAGTTGGCCACTGATTGCGCCTCAACCCCTTGCGCTGCATCGACAACCAATAAAGCCCCTTCGCAAGCGGCCAATGAGCGCGACACTTCATAAGAAAAATCAACGTGACCTGGCGTATCAATAAAGTTAAGCTGGTAACGCTCGCCATTAGGATGATCATAAAATAGCGTAACCGATTGCGCTTTGATAGTAATACCGCGCTCACGCTCGATGTCCATCGAATCTAGAACCTGCGCTTGCATTTCACGATCTTGCAAAGCGCCGCACATCTGAATAAAACGATCGGCGAGGGTCGACTTGCCATGATCAATGTGGGCAATGATAGAAAAGTTACGAATATTAGCTAATGAGGTCACAAAGCGCCTACTAAATAAAAGGTGATTGAATAACAACGATAAAAAAGGTGATGATGTCAGGCGTAGGAATGATGATAGCCATACAAATTTATAGCAGGTTGTACATTGCATATCTATCATTATTACAAGACTGTTAAAACAGCAATTGCTGCTGGTTTTGACTACGCATAGACAGGTGCAAGTATTCTAGCAGTTTTTAGCTACAAAGTAAGGCGATTTTGTTAGTGAACTCCAAGCCTAACTTTTGGCTTTGTATGACGTCATCGTCGCAAAATAAGGCGGGTCAATCAAAACTGATAAAAAAGGTCTATATTTTGGGCAAAAAAAAACCAATCACAAAGGATTGGTATTTCTAGATTTAAACAACTAGCTATAAATGGTGGCGATGAAGAGACTTGAACTCTTGACCTCACGATTATGAGTCATGCGCTCTAACCAGCTGAGCTACATCGCCATTTAAGGCTCGGTATTATGCCCAAAGAGGGGACTGTCGTCAACCCCTAAAGCACAATTTTTTGCCTGTTACGCTAAATAAAAAGGTTTGGTAAACCGATAAGCCGGGTTCTGTCGTGGACGATCATTCCTCTAGGCGTATCATCGCTAATACGCTCAAGCAACCTACCCGCATCGAACGCGGGCCGCGCCATGCCGATGCCTATTTGGTCTTGCTACGCGTGGAGTTTACCATGCCGTGAGATGTTGCCATCCACGCGGTGCGCTCTTACCGCACCCTTTCACCCTTACCGATGACATGAATATCTTGCGATACCCATATAAGCCAAAGGCGGTCTACTCTCTGCTGCACTGGTCGTCAAGTTACCCTGCCCAGCCGTTAGCTGGCACGCTGCCCTATGTAGCCCGGACTTTCCTCCCCTGCAAGTCTGTAAAACAGTATGCAGCGGCGATCGCCTAGTCTACCAAGCGCGCTAGTATAGCAAATGTTTGTGCGTAAGGGGCGTAAGTTTTGGATTATTTGACGTCAGATTACTGACCAGTAATGCGCTTGTATTTAGATAATAAATCGCTTTGTGTTTCAATGTGATCAGGATCGTTTGGAATACAGTCGACCGGGCAGATAACCACACATTGCGGCTCATCAAAGTGTCCGACGCATTCGGTACATAGATCAGGGTCAATGACGTAGATGTCCTCTCCTTCTGAGATGGCCTCATTAGGGCAGGCAGGCTCGCAGACATCACAATTGATACATTCATCAGTGATTAATAGGGCCACAAACTGCTCCTTATCGTTTAATAGTCTTGATAACTGCTACTCTTGCAAACAAATCTTCAATATTAGTAGTCTTGTAAACCGAGCTTTTCGATAAAAGCTTGTGAGACGCATTCTGGTACGAACTTTGTCACATCACCGCCTAGTCTAGCGATCTCACGAATCATGGTAGATGAAATAAAAGAATAGTCTTGTGATGGGGTCAAAAACACGGCTTCAAAGTTCTCATCCAACTCGCGGTTCATATTCGCTAATTGAAACTCATACTCAAAATCGGACATCGCCCGCAGACCTCTAAGCACTGCCGTCGCGTTTTTCTCCCGCATAAAATCAACGAGCAAGCCCTCGAAACCGACTACTGACACTTGTGGCAAATCAGCAAATACGGTCTCAACCATAGCAACACGTTCCTCAAAATCAAATAAAGGCTTTTTGTGATGCGCTAAAGCAACAGCGATCACTACTTCATCGAACAGTTTAGTCGCACGCTTGACCAAATCGACATGACCAGTGGTAATTGGATCAAAGGTGCCCGGGTACAAGATTTTGGTATGTAGCTTCGATGAGGTATTCAAAACGCTGTATGATGAGAGTTCAGGATTCATAGCAAGGCTAATATCGTCGTTGATGATACTGCGTATGCTAACAAATTTCAGCCTTCTTTAATACTTATCTGCTACATTTGTCCTAACCGCTCAGTTACATTTTTTATATTCGTTTTGCTACAATAGCGGGTTCGACTCATCCTCTACTATTACTAGAGCAATCACTTAGATTAAAGGCTTAGGATGAGGAACAGTAAGATTAGGGCAGCTATCTTAAAACAGCGACTTATAGCCCTTTGGAGAAAATTATGTCAAAAAAATCAAAAAGACCTGATAATCAAATCGCCAGTAATAAAAAGGCACGGCACGAGTACTTCATAGAAGAGACATTTGAGGCCGGACTTGCGTTACAAGGTTGGGAGGTAAAATCCATTCGCGCCGGTAAAATGACGATTACGGAGGCTTATATTATCTTTCGTAATAATGAAGCGTTTCTGTTTGGCGCGCATATTCAGCCGCTACTCTCAAGCTCGACCCATGTCAGTCCTGATACGACGCGAACACGTAAGTTACTGCTCAATCGCCGTGAGATTGAAAAACTATTTGGCGCAGTCAATCAAAAGGGCTATGCTTGCGTACCGCTATCTTGTTATTGGAAAAACTCACTGGTGAAATGCCAAATTGGCTTAGCTTTGGGTAAGAAGCAACATGATAAACGTAAAACGCTCAAGGATCGCGACTGGGAACGCGACAAGCAGCGCGGCTTCAAACAACATTTAGATTAAACTTAATTGTCATAATCTATAATAAAAAAGGACGATTCAGCAGATATTGAATCGTCCTGTTTATTTTTACGACCTTATCAAACACGCCCTAAGCTGTTTGCGCTACTCTTGCATTTTGTCTCTCTTTTTTGGCACGACCCAATTGTCTGACACCATGAACGATAAGGCATGCAATACCTAACCAGATAAGTCCATAAGTATAAATCATCGCTGACTCGAACGGATTACCCAATACCGTTATGGCGAGAATAAACAATAACGCCGGCTCAATGTAGCTCATCATGCCATAGACGTTAACAGGGAGCATTTGACTGGCATCAACGTTGGTTTTCATCGCCAGCACACTGAGTACCCCAAGTCCTGCTAGCATCATGATAAAGAAACTTGAGCCGCCAACTAACCCCAAACTGCTAGGCGCTAAAAATAGCAAATACGCTAAAGCAAAAGGCACAAATATTGTCAAATCAACCAGCAAGCCTGTGATTGCGTCAATGTTTTGTTTGCGGCGCAAAATATAATACAAAGGATACGTTCCGCACACCCACAACGTCGCCCAAGACACGCTTTGAGTGCGGATGATTTCACTACCGACACCAAGTGCTGCAAAGCCGACGGCAAACCATTGCAAGCGGCTGAGCTTCTCACCGAACAGTACGCAACCGAATATCACCATCATGAGTGGAAATAAGAAATAACCCATTGCCGTTTGCACGCCTTGACCATTGACAGGCGCCCACATAAATAGCCAAAACTGACTTAAGAATATTGGTGTTGGCAAGAGTAACCATGCCCACTGCTTGACTGTTTTAAGTGTCTTTAGTTTATCTATGTGTAAGCCTAAACGGCCACTAATAACGAGATAGCCGATCAAGGCGCCCCACATCGCAAGCATACGCCAAATAAAGACTTGGGTACCTGATAACGGCGCTAAAAAGCTACTGTACGCATAAAGTACACCGAATAAAAGGTTCGATAATACCGCCAGTGCCACACCCATCATCAAAGTGCGCTGCTGTACGCTGCCTGTAGTCCACATTGTCGGCAGCGGCAAACGCGCTACTAGTGTATTAGATAGTGTAGAAGTAGACATATCAGGCTCCTTAAATTTGGTTTGGGTACAAGTTTTATTCTTTATAGTTTTAATCAGTACCTGTTTGATATCTCTATTTTATTAGAGCCTAGTGATAAATTATTTCTAAATATACTCTTTAATAATTTTATTTATCTTAATTTTACGTATAAACTACTTTATTTATCATTTTATTTATATTTGTGATAAATAGTTATTATTTTATAAATTTGAAAAGAGGTTTTATTGATGACTCATGCTTTGGATAATATTGATAAAGCCATTTTGAACTTGATGCAAGAAGACACTACTTTGCCGCTCAAGACTATTGCAGAACGCGTGCATGTCTCGGTAGCTACGGCGCAGCGGCGAATTCAATCGCTAATAGATAACACTGTCATCACCAAGCAAGTCGCTATCCTCGATCCAAACAAAGTCGGTTATGGACTAACGGCCGTCGTGATGATAGAGATGTCGCGATCCAACACCTCGATGCAGCATCGGTTTGAGCGCTTGATGAATGAGCAACCGCGCGTGATGAGCTGCTATGAGGTGTCAGGGGATGCTGACTTTATGCTGATGGTCAATGCCAAGAGTATGAACGACTATCACGAATTTACGCGTAGTCTGCTCACTTATGAGAATAATGTGCGTAGCTTTCGCAGTCAGTTTGTGATGAATTTTACCAAGAGTGGCACGAAGATTTTGTTAGATTAAGGGTTTTTATCTGAAGTAGTGAGATGAATAAGATAAGGAATGGCGAAGAGAAATGCTGCCAAACCATAGACAAACAGCACCGATACTAAAGTGCCAATATGAATACCTGTGCTGCTTATATTTATTAAATATTCATAACCTATTATAGCAACACCTAACGTTGGCACCGTCATAGCAATTAACAAATGCTTGCGGGTAAAGGCTTTGTCGAGATAGTAGTCTCTTTTATTGAAGTAGATAGTCGCTAAAAAATGTACTAATAAAGCCAGTGGCATAAAGATAAGCATATAAAATATCGATAGTTTGCCATTCAATACTGTCATGTCTGAGGCATTTGCTGATAGTGGCATCAGCAGAAATAATACTAGCATTCGATTTTTCATGTTTTACCTATAAGAAATACTTGTTCTAATCATCTTCTAGTACTATTTGAACCTATTAAAATTTTAGAATTAACTTTTAAAACTAGCTTATTGCTGTGAAGTAGATTTTATAAGGTGAATGAAATAAGGAATACTAGCTATAAATGCTATGAAAATGTACATGAAAATACCAGTATTAAATGATTCAGCATGACTCGTTGATGAACTCCTAACCAAATAGGCCTCAAAAACCATTATAGCAATACCAATTATAGGAACAGACATTGATATTAGAGTATGCTTGAGAGCAAATTTTTTATTACGATAACGACCATTCTTAGAAAAATTCAAAACCGCAGCAAAATGAACTAGTGCTAATGGAAATACTATCGACATAACATAGTATATGGTAAGCACACCTGTCATATCCGAAGCATAAGCAGATATCGGTACCAGGAGAAATAGCATTACCATTCGGTTTTTCATTTTTTACCCTAACTATAGTTATCTTTAGAATGGAATATCTTATTATATTAAAGCACAATAATGGTCAGCATTAGATACTTTGAAAATGCTCGTTAATTAATTGTAAAACATATCTTTCAAAAGCACTTTTGATAATCCGTCTAAAATCATCTTTTTACTCCACACTATCAATAACTTATCTAGATATTTCAGAGCCGCTTTCTCACACCCTGAACGCAATTCATGTTAAAATGAGCGCCTTTAAATTAGCCGCTACCTAATTAGTAAATTATAGCTATCAATAGCGACTAACTATCAAACGTATTTTTAAGATCAAGGTTGTCCCATGTCTGCCGATACTATCGCCCGCACCGCCTTTAAACAAGGCACTAAACCGTTATACGATTACGATAAGCATTGGGCCAGCTGCTACGAGCCTGCGCCTTACTTACCAATGAATCGCGCGGAGATGGACGCGCTCGGTTGGGATGCTTGCGATGTGATTATTATCTCAGGCGATGCTTATGTCGATCACCCCAGCTTTGGGATGGCGATTATTGGGCGCTTACTTGAGTCGCAAGGCTTTCGCGTCGGTATCATCGCGCAGCCTGATTGGAAGAGCAAAGACGCCTTTATGGAACTCGGCAAACCCGTTTACGCTTATGGCGTAACTGCGGGCAACATGGATAGCATGATTAACCGCTATACTGCTGACCGCAAGATTCGTAGCGATGATGCCTACTCGCCGGGTAATGTGGCGAATAAGCGCCCTGATCGCGCTGCTATCGTCTACAGCCAGCGCTGCCGTGAAGCGTATCCTGATGTGCCGATTATCTTAGGCGGTATCGAAGGCAGCCTACGTCGTATCGCCCATTATGATTATTGGTCAGACAAAGTGCGCCGTAGTATTTTGCTCGATAGTCGCGCTGACGTTCTTTTATACGGTAATGCTGAACGCGCTATCGTCGATGTGGTGCATGGTCTATCCAAAGGCTATACCTTTGAGCAAATGAGCAAATTGCGTGGTACGGCATACTTGCTCACGCCAAGTCGTCGTCATTGGCAAGCGGATATGGTGGAGGTGGCAAGTAACGATGTCGATACCGTTGGCCGTGTCGATCCCATTATCAACCCTTATGTCATGACCGAAGACGTTGACAGCTGTAAGATTGAGCAAGAGCGTCCCAACCAGACGCCAAATCAAAACTCGTTTTCATCACAGTATCAGGGTTTTGTGGCAGAACCTGTGACTAATAAAGTCTTGAATGCCGACCAAGTTGATGAAGAGACTCAAGTCGTACAGATGCGCGGCATGGCGACTCAAAGCGTCGAAGAGTATAAGCCTAAAACGGCACGCAAATATAAAATCAAAATGCCTGCTCGCGAGCAAACGGTCATTCGCTTGCCAGACTATGCTCACGTCAAATCCGATCCTGTGCTCTACGCTCATGCCAGCCGTATCTTACATTTGGAGACCAATCCGGGTAATGCGCGTGCGCTCGTTCAGCGTCATAGCAGTGGCGCGGGTAACTCGCACACCTCTATCGATGTCTGGCTCAATCCACCACCGATACCACTCTCAACGGAAGAGATGGATTACGTGTTTGATTTGCCGTATGCGCGCCTGCCGCACCCAAGTTATGGCGATGCCCGCATTCCCGCGTATGACATGATCAAATTCTCCGTCAATATTATGCGCGGCTGTTTTGGTGGCTGTACCTTTTGCTCGATCACTGAGCACGAAGGCCGTATTATTCAAAGTCGCTCAGAAGATTCTATCCTACGTGAAGTTGAGGCCATTCGTGATACCGCGCCGAACTTCACAGGGGTCATATCCGATTTGGGTGGTCCAACCGCCAATATGTATCGTCTAAGCTGTAAAGATGAGAATATCGAGAAGAACTGCCGTAAGCCCTCTTGCGTCTATCCTGATGTCTGCGAAAATCTAATTACTGATCATAGCAACTTAACGAAGCTCTATCGTAAAGCGCGTGATATTAAGGGCGTGAAGAAAATCTTGATTGCTTCTGGTCTGCGTTATGACTTGGCGGTCAAAGATCCTGAATACGTCAAAGAACTGGTGAGCCATCATGTCGGCGGTTATCTGAAAATTGCGCCTGAGCACTCAGAAGAAGGCGTATTGTCAAAAATGATGAAGCCTGGCATGGGCAGCTATGATCAGTTCAAAGCGATGTTTGAGCAGTTCAGTCAAGAGGCAGGCAAAGAGCAATATCTCATTCCTTACTTTATCGCTGCGCATCCGGGTACTAAAGATGAAGACATGATGAATCTGGCACTTTGGCTCAAGCGCAATGATTACCGCGCCGATCAAGTGCAAGCGTTTTACCCAAGTCCGATGGCGACCGCAACGACGATGTACCATACCCATAAAGACCCGCTACACAAGGTTAGCCGTGATGAAGGTGATATGGATATCGTCAAATCAGGCAAGCAGCGCAAATTGCACAAGGCATTCTTGCGTTATCACGATCCAAAGAACTGGGTGATGCTGCGTCGCGCATTGCAAGATATGGGTCGTAGTGACTTGATTGGCAAGAATCGCGGCTGCCTGATACCACCGTTTAACGCCAGCTTAGAAGGTCGCGACGCTGAACAAAATGGCTATCAATCCGCGCGCAAAAAGAACAGTCGTGTGGGTAATGACTCGATGAAACGTCAAGGTAATAGTAAAAATAGCACTACCAAAAACTACGCTGGCAAGAAAAAAGTGAGTAAAGGGAATATCCAAACGCAGCATACGGGATTGCCACCACGCAAAACTAAGTAGCGATTACTTTTAGTATCTAGATAAAAAGCATATCAGCCTAACAACTGATGTGCTTTTTTATTAATCTCGCTAAACACTTACATGAGTTATCGATAAGGTTACGAAAACCACAGCTGACAAACAATTTCTAACATAGCTCGCGCATAGTTTTGATTACCATAACTTTATGCAATCGATGAATCGTACATAACTGATATACCCTTTATACTTTGGAGAAACTTATGAAAACGATGATGAAAGTAGCTACTGCTATGCCTGCCCTCGCTCTACTCAGCGCCTGCTCAACGATGTCGCCTAGCATGCCAACGACTACAACAACGACTACGCCTGTCACCGATACGACGCCTACCGTTGCCTATGATCGCATGTCACCTGTGCCTTATACTTGTACGGATAACAGCCAAGTTACCGCCAAGCAATCTATCAACAAACAGCAAGCTATGCTAAGCGCAACTTTGCCTAAAATTGGCTGGTCGCAGCAGCCTATTATCTTGAATGGCGGCGTCCAAGGCGCGACCGCAAGCTACGTCAATCAGTCAAATCCAGAGGTCATCTATGCATGGCACATGACAGATGATGAAGGTATATTAGCTATGAAATGGGCGACTGGTAGAGAGTACCAAGTCAATTGTAAAGTTGGCAGATAACTCTATTGGTTTGATCGTTTGCTGATTAGAGAGAAACCTCTAATCGACTAGCTTAGCGTCATCATAAACAGTCATACATTATGGCTGTTTTTTGTGTTCAATTCAGTGGTAGCAATGAGTAAAAACTGTCAAAATGTCCTATAAAAGCGCTCAGTATCTAACGACTTGAATAAAAAGGTAATACTATGACCAAACGTCTCATGAGTACGATGATAATAGTGAGTTTGGGTGCGCTTAGCGGTTGTGATAATAGTGCCATCCCTGTTGACGATCAGGTAATAGCGACGCCTAGTGAGCAAGCGGTATCTGCAAGTGATGATACCGCAAGCGGGACTATTGATTGGTCGAGACTCGCAACTGGCGTCTTGGCTATTGATCGAGCAGACTTCGACTATCCGTTTGACATCGATGGTCAAAATGTCAAAGACTACGCCGACTACTTCGACGTCGATGCTACTACCGCTCAGCATAATCTCACCGTTGGCATGGCGAGTAATGAGGCGCTATCTAAAGCCCTCGATCAGCTCAGCAATAGCTATACCTCACATGAATTGACTGATGGTGATAATGTCGAGCTGATCATTCACACGACCCCTGAGATTGAAGCGAGCCGCTTTGATTATGTGTTCGAAAGTGACTATGCAAAAGGGCTCGTATTACCTATCGTGATAGTGCCTGATGGTAAGAAAGGTGATGTTAAGGCGCATAGCGAGATGGTGGAGTAAAGATTTAATAGCGTGTGTTTTGACTTATATGACACACGCTACTATTTTATTACGAAGTTTGGCGGTAAGGATTGTTTGAGAGTTCGATTTTGACATTAGTATCACAAAGCAGCTTAGCTAGATAAGGTTGATATTGAGTAGCAGCAGGCGCGATATAGACTTTATCAAGGTGCGACTTTACATCTGCTTCATACTCAACGTATAAGAATTTCCCGAATTCCATTTTAACTTCTGGTCTATCAAGTGAAGTAATATAAATCATTCGGCACTCTTGCTCTTCTTGAAAAGCTATATGCTTAATTAAATACTTTATTGGTAGTAAAATCCTATCTAGTAAAATATTTATTTCTGAATTTTTCGATTGATCTAACTCATTTACAATGTCCATAGCTTTCTGATACGTACCTTTTAAACACTCAAACCATATCAAAAACTCATTTGTCTTTTTATCGATATACTTTTTATACTTCATCCATTTCATGTCAGCTTCAACGCGGTCGCTGAAT
Source organism: Psychrobacter sp. DM4 (assembly GCF_051307035.1). Taxonomy (GTDB): domain Bacteria; phylum Pseudomonadota; class Gammaproteobacteria; order Pseudomonadales; family Moraxellaceae; genus Psychrobacter. Next base: position 455,103 of record NZ_CP195536.1, on the reverse strand, counting down.
TCTCTATAAAAAGTAATTTGATTACGTTGTGCTAAATGTATAAATTGAGAACTAGGATCCATATAAACACAACGTATTACTGGCTGTTGGCTAATTTTTTCCTTAGACACTTCTTCATCTAAGCTTCTTTCAGTTGCGATAAATGACATTTGATCAGGGTGATCGTTTTCTTTAAAGAAATCTTTATTGAATATCAAACTAATACCAGAAGCTTCCTTATAGTCTTTCTTACCATAAAGTCTGAACTGGTTTAAACTGTCATGATTAAAAGTGAAGCATCCAATAAAGGTCTGATACTCCCCATCAGACCTTACTTCACTATTTCTCTCTTTACTATCGTTCTTTAAACAACCCTCAAGTAACTTACCTTCACTAGGATCATTAACATTATGAATAGTATTTAGTCGAAAAAAATTAGTATTTGGATTATGTAGTAAAATGTTGGCCACTTCAGTTGAAGTGTAATGTGCAAGCTTACGCTCTGCATGCAACTGTTTCTTTCCTATACTATTGATATCAATCTTTAATATGGATAGTATCTTATATACAAGATTAGATATTTCAAAAATATTTCTACCTAACTTCTCAAAACCTCTGTCTAAAATTAAATCGCATATATCTATTTTATATTTTGCTTCGTAAGGGAACTTATTTTTTACAAAGACGAAACTGCTCTTAGCATGTTCTATATCTGCTAAGCTAACACTTTCTAAGAGAATATCTCCTATAAAGAACTGAGCGTTCTCGTAAATACTTTTATTCTCTTCTAGTCTGATACTATTGAACACCTCTAGTGCTTCTTTCTTATAATCTTTATTCAACAAAATAGTAGCTATGAGAAATTTTGCATTTGCTATACTTATTTTATTCCCATCACCACTTATTATTACTCTTGCTAATTTCTTAATTATTCCACGAGCATATTCATCTGGAATTTCTTTTAACTTATCAATGATTTTTCTATCACTTTCTGTCATATCCTACTCCCTAACCAACCCCAAAAACTCATCTTCACCCACTACCTTAACCCCTAACTTCTCCGCCTTTGCCATCTTCGATCCTGCCTTTTCTCCTGCGAGCAATGCGGTGGTTTTGGCTGAAATACTGCCTGAGACTTTTGCGCCTAGTGCTTGCAGTTTCGCTTTGGCTTCATCTCTTGCCATGCTGCTTAGTGCGCCAGTTATCACCCACGTTTGACCGTCGAGAGGTAGATCGCTGGATGACTTTTGCTCGACTTTGTCCCAGTGTACGCCCGCCTCAATCAGCGAATTGATAACTTCGATATTGTGTGGTGCACGGAAAAACTCATGTGCCAGCTCAGCGGTGATGGTGCCGACGTCTGGGGTAGCGATAAGGGCGTCCATATCGGCTGCCATCAAACTATCAAGGTCGCCAAATTGTTGAGCAAAGTTTTGCGCCGTGCCTTCACCAACGCCGCGAATGCCCAAGGCATAGATAAATCTGGCTAAGGTGGTTTTTTTACTGGCTTCAATGGCTTCGATAATGTTTTGAACCGACTTTTCACCGAGTTTTTCAAAGGTAATCATCTCCTCCGTATGCTGGTGCAAGTCATAAATGTCGGCGACGGTTTTGACTAAACCCTGCTTAAAGAAGCTGATGAGCCAGCGCTCGCCAAGACCATCGATGTCCATGGCGCGGCGAGAGACGAAGTGAATGAGCGCCTCAGTTTGTTGGGCAGGACAAAACAGACCGCCGCTGCAACGCGCTAGTGCTTCGTCTTCGGGTAATATCACTGGTGATTCACAGACAGGGCAAGTCGATGGCAATGCTACTGGTTCGCTAGTCTCTAAACGCTGGTCGTGCCAAACGCGAGAGATTTTAGGGATGACGTCCCCTGCGCGATGCACGCTGACCATATCGCCTGCGCGCACGTCTAAGCGTTCAATCTCACCGAAGTTATGCAAGGTGACATTACTAACCGTAACGCCGCCAACTTTGACCGGCTCTAATTTGCCGACTGGGGTGATTTGCCCAGTACGCCCCACTTGCCATTCGATAGCTTGCAAGCGCGTCATGACCGTTTCGGCTGGGAATTTATAAGCCGTTGCCCAGCGCGGCTCACGGGACAAAAAGCCAAGCTGCTGTTGCAAGCTTAGACTGTTGACCTTAATGACCATACCGTCGATCTCAAAGGGGAGATCATCACGCGTCTCAATCATGGACTCATAATAAGTTTGCGCGGCACGAGGATTGGCGATGACCTCGACGGCGCTGACGGTAAAACCAAGATCACCAAGCCAAGCGAGGGCTGCGGACTGGGTGTCTATTTTATCGAAACTATCAGGCAGCCCTTGGTTGACCGAGTAGGCATAAAAGGCGAGCGGACGACTAGCAGCAATCGCAGGATCTAACTGACGTAAACTCCCTGCTGCGGCATTACGCGGATTGGCAAAAGTTTTTTCACCTTTGTCCTCAGCCAGGCGATTCAAGCGCTCAAAGCCTGCCTTTGGCATAAGCACTTCACCGCGCACTTCTAACAAATCTATGTCTTTGGCATCCCGAAGATACAAGGGTAGATTGCGAATGGTTTTGGCGTTTTGGGTGATGTCCTCGCCCGTTTGCCCATCGCCACGAGTCACCGCTTGCGCGTAGTGACCGTTCTCATATTTTAATGAGACTGCCAAGCCATCGAGTTTTAGCTCCATTTCATATTCAGGATTTTGTTGCGCGTCACTGAGACGATCATTGACGCGGCGCATAAAACCATGCAAATCATCGTAGTCAAAGACATTGCCCAAAGAGAGCATAGGAATGTCATGGGTCACTTGGGTAAAGGCCGATAGCGGGATATCGCCGACTTGATTGATCGGGCTATCTGGCTGAATAAGATCAGGATATGCTTCCTCTAGTTCTAATAGTGAGCGGCGCAGTTGGTCGTACTCGCTGTCTTCTAAGATAGGATTATCCAGCACATAGTAGCGGTAGTTATGGGTTTTGAGCGCTTCGATAAGCGTGCGCATTTGCTTGATGATAGCGTCGTTATCTAGGGCAGCGGTTGGTACGTTTTTAGCAGAGGGTTTGACAGAGGATTCGGAAGTTTTTGAGTCAGTCATAATCGGCGTCGTTAAAATCAAAGATGCCGATATCATAACAAGTTTGGACGATATTTTGATAGCAAATAACATAAAACGGGTGACGTTATTTGCTTTGATTAAGATAGGAATTTTTTGTTTAAATGGAAATTAGTAGCAAACCTTTTATTCGTAATCGCGTACTTGGTTGCGCAGTTGCTGCTTGTATTCAGGGGTGATGGGCTCATTGCTTTCATCAAGCATAACCGCGTCCAAATCATCTGCCATCATATAAGCGATGCTCATCATACTATCGAAGCTACGCAGCGCTTGCGGGTGCGGTAATGATAAGAATACAACGACGCCACTATAACTATTGGTGGCCACACTATGCGGATCAAAAGGGGCAATACCCTCGTCAGTGATACCCATCATGCTAAACCAGAGCATGCCCGTGCCGTCTTTTTGCTCATAGCGATGGAACATATTCATCGCGCCAAAGCGCAAACCATACTTATCTATCAACGCTAATAAGTCGCCACCACGAATGACTGATGTCGCACGGTCACGGTACTGCTGCGGCAAAATCGTAATATTTATATTGTCTTTGGCATGAATCAGTGGACCGTTTTGTGCCTGATCGACAGGCTCTAATAGATGCTGATCAAGCACAGGGCTGTTGTCATCGAAACTTGGCTCATCATACGTATCAATCACGGGCATCAAGCTGTCTGTAGCTGACATTAGGCTTGAGAAAGCATCAATCTCTTGCTCACCACTTTGCGCGTGCGCGTCTAGATGCTCATCGCTATTATGGTCACCATACTCACTATGATCATCACTGTTGATCTGCTGCGCTATCGCCTCAAACTCGCTATCATCAGCGCGCTGCTGCTCAGCTTGCCAGCGCTCGTAATCGTCGTTCTGCTCCTCAGCAACACTTGTATCAGCTTGCACATGATTCAACATGTCATCGATAGTCGCAGGCTCATCGTCTTCGATGACCGCATGTAGGTACTCACGATCAGGTGCGATACTGGTCTCGCCTGCGACGGTATCATGAAGGTCTGGCTGATCGATGATGTTGCGCTCGTGACGCGGAATGATAGGAATACCATTTTTGTCGTAATTAACCGGAGTGGCTTCAGTACTTTGACGACGCTTAAAACTGCGAATGACCATAAACAGCCCTGCAAGCACAATAAAGGCTGCAATGGCAATCAAGATAAACTGAATAGCGGTCATGAGCGAGATATCCTAATAATGACAAAGGGAATGATGATAGTGAAAATAAATAGCAATAGTCTAGCATGGCTAACAGATGTCGTCATCACTTGCTGTGTTTGGGGCATGCGCAATATTTAAAAACGATACGTTTATCTTATAGTCGATACTAAATAAAATGGATACATTATTTAATAACGCGAAACGGGTATAAATTTTTGGGCTTACTGTACCTACGCCGATAGAGGCTGCGAAACATTCATCCCAGTCGCGCTATATCTGTTTTATATTGGACTAACTATACTATATTTACAGACGCCGGGTCACTATTTGCCGTTTAAATGAAAACGCGCCGAGTGATAAGTTCTAGCACTAAGCATTAACCCCACATCTCCTAAGAGCAAGCCTTTAGCTATCAATATAATCAATCGCCTCATCCAAAGATACACTGACCAAGGTTGAGACGCCAGCTTGCGCCATGGTGATACCTTTGAGCTCATCAGCAATCTGCATGGAGAGCTTGTTATGACTGATAAATACAAACTGTAAGTCGCCTGCTAGCTCCTGAATAAGGCTAGTAAAGCGCGCAACATTGGCGTCATCGAGCGGCGCATCGACTTCATCGAGCACACAAAAGGGCGCGGGATGCTGCTTAAATATGGCAAAGATAAGACTCAGCGCGGTCAAAGTTTTCTCGCCGCCTGAGAGTACCGCTAAGCGGCTGTTACGCTTGCCCTTTGGCTGTGCCATCAAAGTAAGTCCTGCGCGCCACTGCTCTGATTTGTAATTATCGATAGCTATATCTGCTGGCATATCATCGAGGCTGAGCGTGAGACTTGCATGACCGCCGCCGAATACTTTGGTAAATAGTGTCTCAAGCTCACTATTTACCGCATCTAGCATTTGCATAAATAACGTCTTGGTTGTCTCGTCGATAGCGCTGATGGCATTTTGCAACGTCTGCATACTAGCGGCGATATCCGCTGTCTGCTGCGCTAGCGGATCTAGGCGCTCATTGACGGCGGCCAATTCTGCGACCGCAGCCAGATTAACTGCGCCTATCTTGCTCAGCTCATGCTCAAGTTTGGCTTGCTCGCCTTGTAACTGGGCGATTTTGTCTGGACGTACGCGGCGATCATGAGCGATAAAGTCTGCCAACAAGTTTGCAACGCTCATCGTTTGCGCCGCGTTGTCGTCATGTTGATGACTGATATTTTGATATTTCGCTAGAGCCTCTTGCGTGCGAGTGCTCGCGTCATCTAAGCGCGCGGTGCTTAGCGCTAGATCCGTTGCTAATTGTGCCGATTCGTCTTGCTGCGATTGTATATTGTGCCGTAGTGCGTCGAGCTCGTTTTGTTGCTGAGTGTACGCCCGCTTGAGCGCTGCTAACGTTAATTCACGTTCTGTAAGCATGGCTTGCTGCTGGTCACGTAAACCTTGTAACTTTTGCAACGACTCTCGTAAGTTTGGCAATTGCTGTTGACGTTCTATCAGCTGAGCGATGAATTCTTGCTCTTCTTGTACTGCTTTGTCGTGCTGCTCTATTGCTCTTATAAGGCTACTCATGCTGTGCTCTAGGCGCATCTCAATTCTTTGCGTTTTTAACTGTAGCGCTTGCCAAGCATTGTCATCTGCCTGCCGAACACGGTTACGCTCATTTTTATCGGTCTGTAAGTGCTGGCGGTTACTTTTTGCATCAGCCAATTGCGGACTTAGCTTGTCCAGAGCCGATTGTATATCGCGCAGCTCATCATCCAGCATTTTTTGCTCGGCTATCAGCGCGTGCTGTTCTTGCTCAAGGTCCAATTGGTCATTGTCTAAGCGCTGTATATCCGCCTGCAAACGTTCATGAATCGCTTGCTGAGTAGTGAGTTGCTGCTGACAATGATGCTTATCTTGCGTGAGTTGCATCGCTTGTGCACGATTTTCCTCTAAGCGGATAATCAGAGAATCATACTCATGCTGGTTTTGCTTGAGCGTTTGCTGCTGCGTTTTAGTAGTCGCCTCGCTAGTTTCTAGCAAGGTTTCTAGCTGTTTTAGGCGCTCGCGTTGCTCAATACGTTGGGTCAAAAACGGACTATCGTTTTTGCTGTCATCTGTACCAATTAGCCTATTTAAATGTATTGTGCCTTGTTGACTAATTATCCAACCATCAGTAGTGAGTAGCTTCGCCGATTTTGGTAAAACTGCTATGACTTTACCCAAATGTGCTCTTTTTATCTCATCAGTCTCAATGCCTGTCTTAGTACTTATCTCAGTGCTTATCTCAGTACTTATCTCAGTGCCTATATACAAATAGCATTGCTGCCAAAGTCCAAGCATTGGCTGTGCGATTAGTTTTGATAAAGGTACGACTTTTGCGCTAAGCTCATCTGACAAATGGCTTGTAAATGACTCTACTTTATGATCATTTTGGGTAGCGGGTAGCCATAGGCTATGACCCAGCTCCCCTCCTACTCGGTCCCTCTGATAAGTCAGTAACTCTGGCAAATAGTGCGTCAATGGCTGTCTACCATTGTCATCATTATCTATAAGTAATATATGGCAATCGAGCCACAATGCCAGCCACTCATCGAGTACATGAGCATAGCGCTGACCCAAACCCGTCAGCTCAATGCGCGCGCGTATCGTACTTATTAACAACGGCTGTGGCATCTGATTTGACTTATTATTTTCAGCACTACCTATCACCTTAGTAGTCGCTTGAGCGCGCTGCTTTGGTATATCGTCAAGAGCTTGATTGAGCCTAGTATGCTGCGATTTAGGATGCAACATTTGATGCAAGGTATCATGCTCACCCATTAAGAGCGCATGACGTTTCTCACTCTCTACCAGGTTGCGTTGCTGCTCATCCAATTGCTGCTTTAACTTATGTACTTGCGGTTGCAATGCTGCTAGTTGCTCAGAGGTATAATCTTGCTTACGCATTATGTGCTGTAGCTGCTGGTTTAACTCGGTAAGCTCGGTGCTTGCTACCTTACTTGCTACAGACGAATCGCTATCGTGATCTTCGGCCAAAGGTAATAGCTGCGCATGTAACGCCTGCCAACTCTGCTGACGCTGTGTCCATTTGTCTTGACTTGATTGTAGACGTCGCTGTGACTGCTCATTGAGTACTTGCTGCTGCTCAAGCGTACGTTGGCTTTCTTGCATACGGGTGAGCTGGGTTTGTGCCTCAGTCAAGGCACGCTCCAATGAGCGCTCACTTTGTTTACGGGACTCACGTTTAGCCACTAAGTCGTCCAGCTGTGGATGCACGTCTGCTAGCGCTAGCTGCTGCTCGTTCTGCTCTACCTTTAAGGCCTCACTCTCTCTATAGGCTTGTGTTTTTTGCGCCTCTATACTTGAGAGCTGTTGCTTTAGCTGGGCAACTTTGTGTTGAATATCGCTCAGCTGATGCTCAGTCTTTTGATAGCTCAGCTGCTGCTGATAATACGTACTTTGCGCCTCATCTTTGCGCCCTTGCTCTTGTGTGATGTGCACAGCGCTTTTATCTTGCTGCAATTTTAGAACTTCGTAACTGGCTTGCAATGTGGCGACTTTGGCAGCACTTCGCTCATGAGCGAGTCTCTGCTGCTGCTGGTTGTGTTTGGCTTGGTACAACTGCTGAATAGTGAGTTGCTGCGCGATATCCGCGCGCGCTAGGGTGAGCTCCCCATGGTGCTGAGCGCTAGCGGCTTGTTTAGATAGCCGCTTTTGTTGGCTGACAAGCTCGCTTTGCATATCATATAGACGCGCCAAATTATCCTGCGTAACTTCTAGCTTTTTTTGGGTCTCAAAGCGCCGTGCTTGATAACGCGATACCCCTGCCGCCTCTTCAATGAATTCTCGTAATTGCAAGGGGCTTGAATCCACAATACGTCCAATCATGCCTTGCTCAATTACCGCGTAACTGCGCGCACCAAGACCTGTCCCCAAAAAGACATCGACGACATCACGGCGCCGCGCCCGCGTACCATTGATAAAATAATCTGAGCGTCCCTCCTTGTTGATTTGACGGCGCACAGACAGCTCATGATACAAGTTAAACTCATGACGAATACCCGTCTGCTCGTCCTGCGTATGCTCAAAGGTCAGCTCGACACTGGCGACGCTTTTTGCCGATTTATCCTGCGTGCCTGCAAAGATCACATCGCTCATCGACCCGCCACGTAACTGCTTGGCAGAGGTCTCACCCAGCACCCAGCGTATCGCATCAATGACGTTTGATTTGCCGCAGCCATTTGGCCCGACAATAGCAGTGATGCCATGAGCAAAGGTAAAGGTAGTTGCGTTGGCAAAAGACTTAAATCCTGCCAGCTTTAGAGATTTTAGGCGCATGAATAACTTTTATATGGGGTAAAAACAGGTGGGTAGTTTACCTGAAAGTGTGGATATTTTTTGGGGTTTGTCGTTTTTAGAACGCTCAACCTAAATCACCCCAATACCACTTAAAAACAACTGCCCGCCTGCGAATAGGAGTAGTACACCAAACGCACGTTTGAGCGTGAGCGCTGGTAATACATGAGCAAGCTTCGCACCCACTTTTGCCATCGCAAAACTGACGACTGAGATGCATATAAACCCTGAAATATGCACAAAGCCAATCGTGCCCTCAGGCAAATTGACCACGTCTTGTCCAAACCACGCAAATCCCGCCGCGCCTGCTAGCGCAATAGGCAAGCCGCAAGCCGCTGAGGTGCCGACCGACTGTCTCATCGGCAGCCCCGCCCAATTCAAAAATGGTACGGTCAAACTGCCGCCGCCAATGCCAAAGATGGAGGACGCCATACCGATACCAGTACCTGCGCCAAACTGTACGCCTGCGGACGGTAGCGGCTTGCCTACTTGTTCTTTGTTGGAGAAAAACAGCATTTTTAGCGCTACGAGTAATGCACCGATACCGATGATGGCTTGCAACGCTTTGCCATTAATCATGTCCGCAATGCCTGCTCCGACGAGGCTTCCGATGACTAGACCTAATGCCATCTTGCGCCAGACCTCCCAGCGTACCCCGCCGCGTTTATTGTGCGCAGTCAGAGAGCTGATGGACGTCACCACAATGGTTGCCAAAGACGTGCCAATTGCCAAATGCGTGATGACATCAGGCGGAAAATCATAAGCCGTAAATATCCATACGAGTGCAGGCACAATGATCATACCGCCGCCAACGCCGAATAAGCCTGCGCTAACACCTGCAAACGCACCCGCAATCACGAACCACACATATAACATCATTGACGCCACCTTTTAACTCACATGTTTTTGTATCATAATGGCTAGCGCCAAGATCGAACCACACAGTATATCAAAAACTGATGCCAGAGTTATCGGCAGCGCCTTTTTAAATAGTGACAAAATTTACGAGCCCATCCTCTATTACGAGCGTACCCACTATGTTGTCAGACCCGTTATCCAAGCTCAATCATCGCCACCTTATCACTAGTGTCTCAACCAATAGTGAGCTGATAGCAGACATAGAAACCGGCAAATTAGATAGCGATAAGGTTCACCTATTGACCGCTAAAACCCAAAGTGGCGGGCGCGGACAGCATGAGCGCTCTTGGCAATCACCGCTTGGTAATGTCTACCTATCTGTATATCATCCGTATCAAGCGCCTATCAGCGGACTACTCTCTTTGATCGTTGGCGTGAAGCTTGCTGGTATGCCGGTGATTGAAACGATGAATAAGCAATTATGTGCTAAAGGGTTAATTCCTATCGGGGTCAAATGGGCAAATGACTTGGGCTTTTATGCCAAGCAAACCGTTGATATAAGTGTTGATATACCAATTATTCCTTTTAGCAAACTGGCAGGAATATTAATAGAACCAGTATTACGTGATGGAAAAATTCTGGGTGTGGTCATAGGAGTTGGTCTAAACGTAGCGACCACGCCAACACTCACAGTGCAAACTGCTGAAGGTATGAGTTATCAGGCGATAAGCTTGCAAGACATCAAGCAATTGATTGAAGCTGATAACGATAATAATGAATTACCGAACTTAGCGACTCTTTATGAGCAAGTAAGCGACGCTTTGTTGTCAGCGATGACTTGTTTTGCGCAAATAGCATTGGAGCACGCTTGCGTACATCCTTACTATTTACATGATTTTAGGCAGCAGTTTGAGGCAGTCGATGCGCTGGTAGGATTAAAGGTATGCGTGACGCAAACTCGTCACGATCAAGATTATAGAATAGTAGGTCATGCCTGCGGTATAGATACCGATGGCTGTTTGCAATTGCGCCAAGATGACGCTAGTATTTGCACCATTTTTACGGGTCGTATTGATGTGCTAAGCCGCGATTAATTGTTTGTGCAAGTACAATAACAGGGAATGTCATGTTAAAGGGAATATTATGCTCTGGTTAGATCTTGGCAATACTCGGCTCAAATACTGGCTGACTGATGACATCGGGCAAATCGTCACGCACGACGCCAAATTGCATCTGCAAGCGCCCGCTGAGCTACTCATGGGTCTGACCGATCGCTTCGAGAATTATGCACCCGATTTTATCGGTATCTCCTCAGTGCTGGGCGATGAGCTGAACGCAAAGGTATCTAAAACTTTGAGCCAACTCAATATTGCCTTTGAGTTTGTCCATGTTGATGCTGCCCATCCGCTCATGCATAGCCATTATGATGATAGTCAATTAGGCTGTGATCGCTGGCTACAGATGCTGGGCGCGGTCGATAAAAAAAAGCGCCAATGTGTGATCGGTTGCGGTACTGCGGTGACTATTGATCTGATTGATCATGCCACGCATTTAGGCGGCTATATCTTTCCTAATATCTATCTGCAACGCGAATCGCTGTTTTCAGGAACCAAGCAGATTGCGATCTCTAACGGTAGCTTTGATAACTTGACTCAAGGCATGACCACTCAAGACGCGGTACATCGCGGCATTTTATTATCTATTGTTGGCGCTATTAATGAGATTACCCATCGTCATCCCAACTTTGAGCTGATCATGACGGGCGGTGATGCTAACATTATCGCCCAACACGTCAATCGCCCCGTAAGGCTGCGCGATGATTTACTGTTAAATGGACTAGCACGCTATTTTGACCATCGTCAACGGCTGACGGATTAGAGCGTTGTGAGAGAATAAAGCAATAAAAAAGCAGCACGTCTTGGGCGTACTGCTTTTTTATTGTACAAAGACGTTATCAAAACCTTATGCGGCGGGTTACGCTTTGCTAACCGCACCCTACACCGTTTCTCTAAGTTAGAGCAATAGCAGTAGTGGCTATTTTGTCTCGTTAAATAACTCACGACCGACGAGCATACGACGAATCTCACTCGTACCTGCGCCAATCTCATAGAGCTTGGCATCGCGCCATAGGCGTCCAAGCGGATACTCATTGGTATAGCCATTGCCGCCGAAGATTTGAATACCCTCGCCTGCCATCCAAGTGGCTTTTTCGGCGCACCACAAAATAACGCTTGCACAGTCTTTGCGGACTTGGCGGCTGTGACCTGCGCCTTGTGCGTCTAACATATCCAAATTCTTACCGACTGTATATAAAAAGCTACGACCCGCCTGCAAGATGGTATACATATCCGCGACTTTACCCTGAATCAGTTGGAACTCACCGATAGCTTGCCCGAACTGCTTGCGATCATGGATATAGGGAATGACATTGTCCATAACCGCTTGCATGATACCGATAGGGCCCGCCGCTAGTACGGCGCGCTCATAATCCAAGCCGCTCATCAGCACCTTAACACCTTGATTAAGGCCACCCAAGATATTCTCTGCGGGCACTTTGACATTATCAAAAGTCATCTCACCTGTGTGGCTACCGCGCATACCCAGTTTGTCGAGCTTTTGCGCTGTGCCAAAGCCTTCCATACCTTTTTCCACGATAAAGGCGGTCATGCCTTGAGCGCCCAGCTCAGGATTGGTTTTGGCATAGACCACCATCACATCCGCATCAGGGCCGTTTGTAATCCACATTTTGCTACCGTTTAAAAGGTAGCTGCCGTCTTTTTCTTCAGCTTTAAGTGTCATACTGACGACATCTGATCCTGCGCCCGTCTCACTCATGGCGAGTGCACCGATGAATTCACCACTGATAAGCTTGGGCAAGAACTTCTGCTTTTGCGCGTCATTTCCGTTACGTTTGATCTGATTGATGCACAAATTTGAATGTGCGCCATAGCTTAGACCTATAGAGGCAGAAGCGCGGCTGATCTCTTCCATCGCTACCATATGAGCAACATAGCCCATGTCTGAGCCGCCATACTCTTCGGGTACAGTAATACCATGCAAACCGACATCGCCCATCTTTTCCCACAGATCCATAGGGAACTCATCACTGCTGTCGATCTCGCCTGCCCGCGGGGCAATCTCTTTCTCTGCGAACCCTCTGATGACATCGCGTAATGCATCGATATCTTCACCAAGCTGAAAATCTAATCCAGGTAAACTCATACTCTTTCCTTATAGGGTAATATTTGGCTCATTTGATACTAAATAATAGCTACTTTTATAAAATATATGCATTGCTAAGAGGCGCGTTTATTGATAATGGCTCGCGCTACGTTTGAATCATTACGGCGCCCCAAAAATTCACTAATACGCTCGCCTGCGACAACGAGTTTGTCTAGATCAATACCCGTCGTGATCCCCATACCGTGGAGCATATAGACCACATCTTCTGTCGCCACATTGCCCGTGGCGCCTTTAGCATAAGGACAACCGCCAAGACCGGCCACAGAGGTATCAAACTCGCTAATACCTAACTCTAACGCCGCCAAGGTATTGCTGAGTGCCTGACCGTAAGTATCATGAAAGTGACCAGATATTTTTGCGACATCAATGTAGTCAAAGGCAGCTTGGAGGGCGCGCTGAACTTTGATAGGAGTGCCGACACCGATTGTGTCAGCGATGCCGATTTGTTCTACACCAATCTCGACCATGCGTTTGGTGACGTAAGCCACTTGGCTGGGGTCAATCTCACCTTCGTAAGGACAGCCGACGGTACAGGAGATAACACCGCGCACTTTGATGCCGTTTTGCTTGGCGGCGACGACTACAGGCGCAAAACGCTCAATACTCTCATCGATGCTACAGTTGATGTTTTTTTGACTAAAGGTCTCGCTCGCTGAACCAAAGATCACCACTTCATCAGGACGATAATGGAGCGCATTATCAAAGCCGCGCATATTGGGTACGAGCACCGAATAGGTCACGTCATCGCGGCGCGTGTCTGACAGTGCCATCATTAGATCGCTATTGTCACCCATTTGTGGCACCCATTTAGGCGAGACAAAACTGGTGACTTCTAGCTTTTTGACGCCTGCTGCTATCAGATCGTTGATCAACGCTTGCTTAACGGCGGTCGGCACCGTCGCTGATTCGTTTTGTAAGCCATCACGAGGACTCACATCAACAATGCGGACATGATCTGGATATAAGTTACTCATAAATGCCGTCCTTTTGTGTAAGCCCTAACCTTTTTACTCATCAGAAGCGCTGTCTATACGCAGTAACTCATCACCATCAGCGACCGAGTCACCTGCACTAAATAACAACTCAGCAACCACGCCATCTGTTGGCGCGGTAATGGTATGCTCAATCTTCATCGCTTCAATGACGGCTAATGGCTCGCCTTTTTTGACCGTATCACCAACATTAACTTTGAAGGCGACTACTTGACCTGGCATTGGCGATTTTAAACTACCAACAGCGGCGCTCTCTTCGCCTACGTGCGCCATGATATCGATGAGGGTGATCTGGTCACGACCGCGATCGGTAAAGACATATACTGTCTTGCTATGTACCCAGCTTTGCGCGCTGATTCGAGCGCCGTCCAGCCACAAGGTATGATTGTGCGCATCAATACTATTGTAGCTGACCTGATACTCATAAACACCATTTAGAGGTGCTGAAGTCTCTTGTTTAGCGTCCTCTTCGTTAGTATCTTTTTCAATAATAAGCGTAAAGCTGCTAGCTTGCGCGCCGCTTGCTTGAGAATTGAGCCAGTCGCTGATACGAGCAATATAGGACTGTTCATTATAAACTAAGCTAAACGAACGCGCGTAATCGGTATAAGCCCGAAAGCCTGTCGGCTGACTAAAGGGATCAATATCATTTTGAGTGCTACTCAGTCTTGCTGACGATTCAGCGGCGAGCTGCTGTACAATCGCGGTCGTCACAAGCGTTGATAGCTTAAGCGGTTGTTGATTGAACAAGACTTTTGCTTCACGCTCAATCAAAGCCGTGTCGAGATTGGCTTGACTAAAGGAGTCGGTATTGATGACATAACGTAAGAATGCCACGTTATTAGGCAGACCAACGATACGCGTTAGTTCTAGCGCCTGATCCATTTTGGCTAATGCTTGCGCGCGCGTTGGCGCATGGACGATGAGTTTGGCAATCATAGAGTCATAAAATGGACTGATAACATCGCCTTCGCGTACGCCATCATCAATACGCACATCATCGATGATAAAGGTACTGTGCTTAGGTTTTTGATAAGTGAACAGCGTACCTGTCGCTGGCAAAAAATTATTATCAGGGTTCTCTGCGCAAATACGCGCCTCAATCGCATGACCGTTTATCGCAAGCTCATCTTGCGTCTTTGGTAATGGCAAGCCTGCGGCGACCAGTAACTGCCATTCAACCAAATCAACCCCCGTGATCGCTTCACTAACAGGATGCTCAACTTGTAATCGAGTGTTCATTTCCATGAAATAAAAATTCATGCCCGCGTCGCGCGGTTCAACGATGAATTCAACTGTGCCTGCACCCACGTAGTCGACTGCGCGCGCCGCTTCGATCGCGGCAATGCCCATGGCCTCACGCATAGAGTCATCAACGCCAGGCGCAGGCGCTTCTTCTAATACTTTTTGGTGGCGACGCTGTACCGAACAATCGCGCTCGAACAGATGCACGTAATTGCCCTGACTGTCGCCAAAGACTTGAATCTCAATATGACGCGGTTTTAGCGCATACTTTTCGATAAGTACTTGGTCATCACCAAAACTGGTAATAGCCTCTCGGCGGCATGAGTCTAGCAAATTTATAAAATCGCCACTGTTTTCGACGATGCGCATGCCTTTACCGCCGCCGCCCGCGCTCGCTTTAATCAGTACCGGATAACCAACAGCGTCCGCTTGCGCCTTTAAAAAATCCTTGTCTTGATTGTCGCCATGATAGCCCGGTATAAGCGGCACGCCAGCGGCTTCCATCAAGCGCTTGGATTCAGACTTACCGCCCATGGCGCGTATCGCGTCAGCAGATGGCCCAATAAAAGCAATACCTGCATCTTGACAAGCCTGCGCAAAATCCGCATTTTCACTCAAAAACCCATAACCGGGATGTATAGCCTGCGCGCCGCGCTCTTTGGCAATAGCAATGATAGCATCGCCTTTTAGGTAGCTATCTTTTGGGGCTGATCCGCCCAGATAGACGGCTTCATCACAGATAGCCACATGCTTGGCATATTGGTCCGCATCTGAGTAAACTGCGACCGTACGCACACCCAAACGCTTAGCAGTCGCTGCTACTCGGCAAGCAATTTCGCCACGGTTGGCGATTAGAATCTTTGAGAACATAGCTATCCTTGTCTTTGCCTTTTTATTTCTATGACAACCTCTATACTGACTTAACCAACTCTTTGAGCCCGCTTTATTACGCACAGTCTGTGAGATTAGGGTCTTCAATTATAGGGCTAGTATTAATATATCTATTATCTATGTATTTATTAAATATTTAGTTATTAGATATTTAATTGTTAGCTAAGCCAATTGGGCTTACGCTTTTGCAAAAAGGCTTGCACGCCCTCGCGTCCTTGCTCTGATGATCTGATATCAGCGATACCTTTTACCGTATGTGCTATTAGTGCATCGTCGATCGGGGCGCCTGCGACTTCGTGGAGCAAATGCTTACAAGTCTTGAGGGCATCAGGGCTATTCTTCGCTATTTTTGCACACAACGCTGCGACGACGTCTTCAAGCGCCTCCTCACTGACGCGCTCATGGACAAAGCCCAATTGACGCGCTTTTTTGGTATCAAAAATCTCGGCGCTCAAAAAGTACCGCTGTGACGCACGTGCGCCCAATGCGCGTATCACATAAGGACTAATCGTTGCAGGCGCTAGGCCTAAACGTACCTCACTTAAGCAAAAATTAGCAATCTTTACCGCGATAGCGATATCACAGACAGCGACCAAGCCCATGCCACCTGCATATACGTCGCCTTGAATAGCAGCGATAGTAGGCTTAGGACACTCGTAAATGGTCTTGAGCATTTGCGCTAATTTGTCGGCATCGGCTAGATTTTCGTCATAATCGTAGTCTGCCATCGCGCGCATCCAGTTGAGATCTGCACCTGCGCAAAACGCTTTTCCTGCTGCGGCTAAGACGATAACGCGTACTTTGTCATCAGCTCCTAGTTGCTCAAATGCCGCAGTCAATTCGCCTATCATCTCATCGTTAAAAGCATTACGTACTTCAGGACGGTTTAAGGTCACCGTAGCCACATGTCCGTCAGTTGCGACGAGTAGATTGTTGTAGTTATCAGTCTTCTGTACTAAGTCTTGCTGTCCTAAGTCTTTTTGCATAACTCTCTCTTTAACTTTTATGGCTATTTATATTTTTGTGGCTTATTCATGTTTTCATACCGGGCCTACATTCTGAACACACCAAATGTCGTCTCTTCGATTGGGGCGTTATAGGCAGCGCTCAATCCTAAGGCCAGTACATTACGCGTATCAGCAGGGTCAATCACACCATCATCCCACAAGCGCGCTGTTGCATAATAAGGATGGCCTTGCTCCTCATACATATCGCGAATAGGCGCTTTCAATGCTGCTTCGTCGGCATCACTCCACGCCTCACCTTTACGATCAAAGTTATCACGCTTGACCGTTGCCAGTACCGACGCCGCTTGCTCACCGCCCATGACTGAAATGCGAGCATTGGGCCACATCCACAAAAATCGCGGACTATAAGCGCGGCCGCACATGCCGTAGTTACCTGCGCCAAACGAGCCGCCAACGATGACCGTAAACTTTGGCACTTT
This sequence comes from Psychrobacter sp. DM4, assembly GCF_051307035.1. Taxonomy (GTDB): domain Bacteria; phylum Pseudomonadota; class Gammaproteobacteria; order Pseudomonadales; family Moraxellaceae; genus Psychrobacter. The sequence continues at coordinate 437,833 of NZ_CP195536.1, read as the reverse complement.
GGCATTGGCAACCGCCATGACCATCTTGGCACCATGGCGAGCAATACCTTCGTTTTCGTACTTACGGCCCACCATAAAGCCGGTGATATTTTGCAAAAACACCAAAGGAATTTTACGCTTACAGCACAGCTCAATAAAATGCGTACTCTTTTGAGCGGACTCACTAAACAAGATGCCGTTGTTAGCGATGATGCCCACTGGCATACCCTCGATATGAGCAAAACCACAAATGATAGTGGTAGCAAAACGCGCTTTGAATTCATCAAAAGCACTGTCATCAACGATACGAGCGATGATTTCTCTAACATCAAAAGGTTGGCGCTTGTCCGTTGGGATAATGCCGTACAACTCTTTGGCATCGTAACGCGGCGGGCGCGGCATGATTTGATTGGGAATATGTTTAGCAGGGCGATTGAGATGAGAGACGATATCACGCGCTATTGATAAGGCATGCGTATCGTTTTGTGCGAGATAATCGACGACCCCAGATAGACGCGTATGCACGTCACCACCGCCTAGATCCTCAGCACTGACCTCCTCTCCTGTCGCGGCCTTGACCAGTGGCGGGCCACCCAAAAAGATAGTCCCTTGATCTTTGACAATAATAGATTCATCGCTCATCGCTGGCACATAAGCGCCACCTGCCGTGCAGCTACCCATGACCACGGCAATCTGCGGAATACCCGCCGCGCTAAGCGTCGCTTGATTAAAAAAGATACGCCCAAAGTCGTCTTTGTCAGGGAAAACTTCGTCTTGATTGGGCAAATTAGCGCCACCTGAATCAACCAAATAGACACAAGGTAGATGGTTTTCTTGCGCAATCTCTTGCGCGCGCAAATGCTTTTTGACCGTCATGGGGTAATACGTACCACCTTTGACCGTGGCATCATTACAGACGATCATACACTCAATACCATTGATGCGACCGATACCTGCGATCAGGCCAGCCGCTGGAATATCTTCGCCATACATATCGTGCGCGGCCATCGGTGCTACTTCTAAGAATGGCGTCCCGACATCGAGCAGGCGCTCAACGCGCTCGCGAGGTAACAGCTTTCCACGGGCTAGATGCTTGGCACGCGCGCGCTCCGAGCCACCTTTTGCAACTTTGCGCAGATGCTCATATAGATCGTCGACGATAGTTTGCATCGCCGCGCTATTTTGCTGAAATTCATTTGAGTTTGCGCTTAACTTACTGGTAATGATGGCACTCATGGTATTCCTTTGTTGGTCTTCTACTTCGCTATTGATCTATCATAGGAACGCATAGACATGAGCTAAGACTATACTAAGCCCAACTCTTTTTTCATTTGCTCGATGATTTTATATTTTTGAATTTTACCAGTGATGGTCATTGGATACTCGTTAACGAAACGATAATAGGTCGGTACTTTATAATGGGCAATATTATTGCGGCAGAACTCTTTGACTTCATCCTCGGTCAAGCAATCTGGCTCTTTTGGAATTATTAAAGCCGCTAATACCTCGCCATAGCGCTTATCGGGAATACCGACAACTTGTACATCGCGGATCTTGGGATGACGATATAGATAGTTTTCGATCTCAACGGGATAGATATTCTCGCCGCCACGTATGACCATATCTTTGCTACGACCGACAACTTTGACATAACCATCCTCATCCATTGTTGCCAAATCTCCTGTATGCATCCAGCCCTCGCGAATAGCTTCGCGGGTCTTAAAACGGCTGCCCCAATAGCCTTTCATCACCGAATAACCGCGCGTAAGTAGCTCGCCTGTTTCTCCAAGTGGAACAATCTCACCCGTTTCAGTATCGACGACTTTGACTTCAAGGGCCGGCTGAACCAGACCGACGGTTGAGACTTGCTTCTCAAGCGGGGTATGCTTATTGGTCTGACAGGACACCGGACTAGTTTCGGTCATGCCATAAGCGATAGTGACCTCATCCATATGCATCTTATCAATGACGCGGCGCATGACTTCAATCGGGCAACTAGAACCTGCCATGATGCCTGTGCGTAGCGTCGATAAGTCATATTGAGCAAAATCAGGATGATCGAGCATAGCGATAAACATCGTTGGCACACCATGAAGCGCGGTACACTTCTCAGCCTGCACCGCGTGCAATACGCTGAGCGGCTCAAAACCATCGTTGGGATAAACGATGCAGCCGCCGTGAGTGAGAATGGCTAAGTTACCAAGCACCATACCAAAGCAATGATACAGCGGTACAGGAATGCACAAGATATCCTCTTCCGTGAGATTCATGGCCTCACCGATAAAGTAGCCGTTATTAAGAATATTGCGGTGCGTTAAGGTTGCGCCCTTGGGTGTGCCAGTTGTACCACTGGTAAATTGTACGTTAATAGCGTCAGTATTTTTGAGTTGAGCTTGACGCTTGGCGATACGCGGATCGTTCGCGTTGCCTTCGCTCATCCAATCGGAGAACCTTTGCATATAATCGAAGTTATCGTCATTGCCTGGCTCATCGATCCAAATAACGCGCTCAATCGTAGGAATCTCGACTAAATCTAGCTGGTTGTAAGTTTTGTGATAAATCTCAGGACATAGCTCGCGCACCATCTGCGCGTAGTCGCTACTTTTGAAATGGCGCATAAGTACTAGCACCGAGCAGCCTAGTTTGTTAAGCGAGTATTGAAGCTCAAAAGTGCGGTAGGCTGGGTTAATATTGACCAGTACGATACCGACCTTTGCGGTTGCCAGTTGCATAAGCAGCCACTCGCTATTGTTATGCGACCAGATGCCAATACGATCACCGATCTCAAGTCCCATCTCTATAATGGCGCTCGCAAGCTTATTGACCTGCTGTTGTAGCTCTTTATAAGTCCAGCGGATATTTTGGTGTGAGGATACTAACGCTGGGCGCTCTGGATATCTATAGGCAATAGCATCAAAAAAATCACCGATAGTCGCTTCAATAAGCGGGACATCAGGACCTTTATCGTAGCTTTGATTGAGCGGTGCATTAGTAGAATGCGCGCCCATATTTATACTTGGAATATTATTAAGAATAGTATCAAAATTAGTTTGAGTCATAACGAGTCCTTTCGTTTTGCTTATCTGTAGAGCTACAATAAAACGTAAAGCCTACGTACAAGTCAATACTATAGCGCCTTCATTCAAGACTTGTCAATAATACTGATACGTTATGTATCATTTAAACGATTTTGATTCTAGTTAACGTTTAAGCGTAGGTTACTGTTTGACTACTATACTATTTACACTACTACAGGCGCTTTGATAGTCACTGTTGCGCTGACCTCCTGACTATCATTTAGTAAAGTCATGACCAACTCGTCCTCACTTTCTGTTGTGATCTGCCAGTTGCCGCTCGCATGCGGCGTGCCTACGACCATGACTGATATTGCTTTGTTTTTAAGACGTATCATAGGCGGCTTATGCTCATAACCATTATGCGTTAGACCCAAAATATCATCTGCGATAGTCGCAGCTTGCGCTCGTAATGGTGCCACATAACGACAGGCCACGCCATCAATCGACATACAATCACCAATAGCATAAATAGGGTGTGACTGAGCCTGCTTAGATTCGCCTAAGCTTGATTGAGCTTGCAGCGTTGAGGCATCAACGACAATACCCGTACGGCGATCAAACTCTATACCTGCTGCTGCGGGCAACTTATCATCAACGATAAGACCGGTGCTGGCAATCACGTGATCCACGATTAAGCTTGTAGGTTGTTTTTCTATAGACTCGCTGTCGTTCTTTAAAGGCTCACAACTAAGCGTCAGCGTGTCATCATCATTGCGGCTCACGCTTGTGACTTGATAACCGCCCAAGAATTGTATGCCTTGTGACTCTATCGCCTTGGCAATACGAGCGGTAGCCTTTGTAGGTAGCATTTGTGCAAGCGGCGCGTCGTTTAAATCGAGCAAAGTAACTTTGTGACCCGCTTTGAGTAAATCCTCTGCGATTTCAGTGCCTACCATGCCAGCACCAACGATAGCAACGCGTTGACTGCCCGATCCCAGCTTCTCTTGCAACTGCCCAAAGCGCTCAATATGGTTAACATGCCAGACCAAATCCTCAGGTAAACTTTTTGGAAAAATAGGATGCGCGCCCATTGCTAGCACCAGTTTGTCGTAGCTCACTGAGGCATAACTCATAGTAACAGGGTCTAAGCGGGTCGCTGAGACTAGATGCAGCTGTTGATTGACCGCATCGATATCACTGACTTGCGTATCAGCAAGCAAAGTTACATTAGCGGTTTGCGCCGCATCAGCGCCCGTTGCTCTCACCAAATCTGCGGCGAGTTTGTTTTGACTGATTGCCATTGTTAGCATGGGCTTATGATAACGGTCACCGCTATCTGCGGTGATTAAGGTAATTGGAACATCCTTATCTTTGCTACGAATAGCATCGATTACGTGCCAGCCTGCCAAACCTGCGCCAATGATAACAACGCCATGTTGGGTAGAGGATACTTGCGCAGTTAGTGAGTTTTGATCCATCATATAAGCTCCGATTTTGCTGTATTCTTTATCATTTTGGTAGAGTCTGTTACATTCGAGTACTAGGATGACTTGACCGATTTTAGCTGTCAGCAGTACCTTCTTTTGAATGTTCAACAGACCCTATTTTAGATGCGAGAGTATAAAAGTAAGATATCTATTGTAACAACAAACCAAGAACACTTGTAAGCTCAAAGCACTGCTACAAAAGATAAATGTAAAATCTTACAAACACAAAAAAACGCCCTCTAAAGGGCGTTTTAATAGTACTGATAATCAAGGTTAGTGATTTAAAATCTTTGATAAGAATTGCTGCGCGCGCGCGCTTTTTGCGCCTTCAAAGAACTCATCTTTACTACAGTTCTCAACGATATGGCCTTCATCCATAAAAATGATGCGATTGGCAACTTGACTGGCAAAACCCATCTCGTGGGTGACGCACATCATGGTCATGCCATCACGGGTCAGCTCTACCATCACATCGAGCACTTCTTGAATCATCTCAGGATCTAGTGCTGAGGTTGGCTCATCGAACAGCATAGCTATCGGATCCATTGCCAAAGCACGGGCAATCGCTACCCGCTGCTGCTGACCACCAGAGAGTTCTGCTGGGTACTTAGCGGCTTGTACCGTTAGACCAACGCGATCAAGATAAGCCATGGCTTTCTTTTTGGCCTCGTCCTCTTTTCGGCCCAAGACTTTGACTTGTGCCACTGTCAAGTTATCGATGATAGTCAAATGCGGGAACAGCTCAAAATGCTGAAATACCATACCGACGCGGCTACGTAGCTTTGGCAGGTTAGTCTTAGATGCGCCAACCGAGATGCCATTGACCATGATTTGCCCTTTTTGAAAGGGTTCTAGACCATTGACCGTTTTGATCAAAGTCGACTTACCACTACCTGAGGGACCGCAAACGACGACAACGTCGCCTCTATGCACGTGCGCGGTACAATCAGTCAATACTTGAAAGTCGCCATACCATTTGCTGACGCTATCAATTTCAATGACCCTCTCATCAGTAGCATGGCCGTTATTTGTCACCAGTCCACCGAAGTCATTTGTGTATGTGTCAGCTTTGCTCATCGCAGGCTCCTAGCCATATTTTTTGAATAGTTGCGGCATAAAACGTCAAAATTAGTACGACATACCGCGTGATAGCTCTAAAATCTTAATCGTTTTTGTACGTGTTGCACGCCAATAGACGCGCCCAAACTAATGATAAAGTACACCGCACCTGCGCCTAATATATAAGGTGTCAATAAGCCCATCAGCTCACCGCGTACGTAGGCGGCGCGAAAAAAGTCCGTCAAACCGATAGCGAACACCAGCGTCGTATCTTGGAACAGAATAATACATTGCTGAAGTATCAGTGGCAGCATCTTACGAAACGCCTGTGGCAAAATAACCAAACGCATCGTTTGCCCGTACGTCATGCCAAGCGCTTTGGCAGCATTGACCTGTCCACTTCCAATCGATTGAATACCAGCGCGTACGACTTCAGAGAAGTACGCCGCCTCGAACATCATAAAGGCGACCACACAGGAGGCAAAGGCGGCATCAAGTTGCAAGTATTTGCCTACAACCCAAAAGTAGATCATCGGTACGGCAAAGTAAAACCAAAGCAGTACTAATAGTAGCGGCACTGACCGAAAATAGTTGACGTACAATTTAGCAGGGATCTCTAAAACTTTAATACCAGATAAACGCATCAAAGCGAGTACCGTGCCTAAACTAATACCACCCAAGATCGCTAAAAATAATACTTTGAGCGTAGTAAGCATACCGCCTAATAGACCAGGATATGCGGTCGCAAGTTCAGTCATATTCATTTTTGACTCCCAGCGATAAGCCCAGGTACGCGCAGCTTACGCTCAATCAAGCCCATAATAGCAATCAGTGATAGATTAAAGACCAGATAGATAATCGTCGCGTAAGTATAAATCTCAAGGCTATTTTGGGTATATTCACTAATAGTCTTGGTCTGACTAATCAGCTCCATGACCCCAACTAAAGAGGCGACCGAAGCATTTTTGAAGCAGTTGGTCAGCTCTGAGCTTAAGGGCGGTAGAATAATACGAAAGGCTTGCGGCAGTAGGACTTGCTTGTACGCTTGAGGAATAGTGAACCCGAGGGCATAAGCGGCGTTGATCTGCCCTTGCGGTAAGGATTCAATGCCTGTGCGTACTTGCTCCACGATACGCGCTGCGGTAAATAGACCAAGACCGATACTCGCTGAGAGCATCGCTGAGGTATTCGGAGACAAGTCTCTATACCACCAGTCCTGCAAGGCGGGCGTAAGCCAACCAGGGGCGACATAGAACCAGAAGAATAATTGTACGAGTAGCGGAATATTGCGAAAAAAGGTTACATAAGCGGTGCCGATACGACGCGCGGTTTTGTTCGGTAGCGTGCGCATAATACCAAAGATAGTACCGATGACCATAGCAATGGTCCACGCGATGCTACCGATCAATAGCAGCCAGCCAAGACCAGTAATCATCCAGTGAATATATAGCTCATTACCGATGCCAGTATGCTCAAAGAGCACACCCCAGTTCCAGCTATAGTTCATAACGGTCTCTCCAAGCTGCGATAAATAAGCTTGCCTACTGAACGATTAATTCTGTAGGCAAGCAGCTGTATTGAAGGACGGTGTTACTGCGCCATAGCCGTTTTTGGTTGCGCGCTGTCATGCGGATTTGCAATGAGGGCTTTTAGATTGTCTGACATCTCAAAGTTCAAATTGACATTTTTTGGTGGAATGGGGTTTAAGAACCATTTGCTATAAATATCATTGATCTCACCTGAGCTATAGACATCGTTAAGCGCTTTATTGACCACAGCTTTAAATTCAGGATCGTCTTTACGCATCATACAGCCATAGATCTCAAATGATTGCGGCGTACCAACGATAGCCCATTCATCAGGATTTTTGGCTTTGGCTTTTTCGCCTGCAAGCAACACATCATCCATCATAAAGGCATCAGCACGACCGTTTTCTAGCATGAGGAAGCCCTCGCCATGATCTTTGGCTGAGATAACATTGGTATCCATCTGCTTTTCATCGATATACTGGCGAATATAACGCTCTGAAGTCGTCCCTGCTGTCGTCACCAACGTTTTATCTGCTAGGTTTTCAAAATCACTAATGCCAGAGTCGGTCTTAGTCAATAGACGCGTGCCAATCTCAAAGAAACCATTTGAGAAGGCTACTTGTTCTTGACGCTCTTCGTTATTGGTTGTAGAACCACATTCAAAATCGACGGTACCGTTCTGTACAAGAGGGATACGAGTTTGTGACGTAATAAGATTATAGCGAACATTGAGATCTGGCATATTAAGGTTTTGCTTGATAGCCTCAACGACTTTCATCTCCAAATCGTGTGCATAACCCATTGGCTGATTGGGATCATCAGCGATATAAGAGAACGGAATTGATGAGTCGCGGTAACCGACCACAATAGTGCCCGAGTCTTTGATTTTTTGTAGGGTACCGTTAGGGTTTGCGGCAGCTTCCGTCGCTGCGCCATCTACTGGTGTTTCGTCAGTTGCGGTTTGATTACTACAACCAGATAAGCCTAGTGCTATAAGAGCTACTAACGTTAGAGGTTTTGATAGAGCGTGAGCCATGGGATACATCCTTTTATAACAATACTAATTAGAGAACGCTTATGCGTTAATCCTACTATCGCTATGCGTCCTTTTGGTTACTTACGTTCATAATAGTGCAACCTTGTGTTACTTTACAACACTTTTCTCAACAGTCTCCCCGTTACCGCTTATCGCTCTGGTCTGATTAGAACCCAAATAGTATAATTTTATTAAATCACAAACCCGTTTTGTTACAATTGATAAATCTATGATAATCCCCATAAAGTTAACACCTTTTTAAGGAATAAATGACTTATGACTTTAGCTACTCAAACTCCAAACGATGACCGTGGCAGCGTAGATGTGCGTCAGCGCTTTTTTATCGAGGACTCACCCGTTCGCGGTGACGTCGTACGCCTATCACGCAGTTATGCGACGACCATTGCCCAAAAAGCTTATCCTGAAGCCATTAAACGCTTGCTGGGCGAGATGTTGACGGCGGCAAGTTTGCTTATTGGTACGGTCAAAATTGATGGTCACCTCTCAATTCAGCTCCAATCATCAGATAGCGATAGCCTGCTCAATTGGGCAATGGCAGAATGTAATCAGGACGGTGTTATACGGGCGCTGGCTAGCTGGAAGGCTGAGACTGATGAGCAGATACACGCTTGGGATAAAATGACGCTAGCTGACGAGGCATTTGCTGAGCTTGGGTCAACGGGTCAAGGCGTATTGTTCATTAACATCCAACCTGACGGCGGCGAAGCTTATCAGGGTATCGTTGAGCGTACTCATGACACACTATCAGAGTGCTTGGCACATTATCAAAAGCAATCAGCACAAATTCCGACGCTGATTAATCTTGCCTCAGATGGCTTGCAAGCGGGTGGTATCTTAGTACAGATGCTACCACGTACTGCTGAAGAGGCTTATGAGATTGAACAAAACGAAGACGCGGGTATCGATGATGACTTGTGGATTCGCCTGTCTGTACTGACCCGTACGGTCAAGGATGAGGAACTGACGACTCTTGATGCTAATGAAATCATTTATCGTCTGTATAACGAAGAAAGCGTCGTCGCTCCTGATCCTGTGGCGCTAGCGTTCGGCTGTACGTGCTCTCGTGAGAAGTGCGCTACGGCGATTGAGCAGATTGGAGAAGCTGAAGCTTTGGATATCTTGGAGGAGCAAAACGGCACCTTTGAGATGGACTGCGGTTTTTGCGGTGAAGTGTATACTTTCGATAAAGACAATGTGACAGCGATATTTGCTGAATAATTTTTGTTGAATGGCTTGGCTCCATTTGACGTCATAATAAAAACCCTCAAGTAGCATACTTGAGGGTTTTTATTGCAAATAACTATTTGATACTCAGCTCAGCTCTAACCAGTTTAACGCTAACCCTAAAATGCCAAGTCTAAGCTCTTTGGGTAAGAGTGGAGACGAGGCCTATTAGCAAAGTCGCTTTTGCCGTTATCGACAAGCCAAGCGACCACTTGCTCGCGCACTCTTCGACTATGCATCAAATTCATATGATTGACGCCGTAAAAGACAGCCTTATGGCCTTCTGGCACAAATAAAGTATGCGCGTTACCCCCCTCTCCGAGTGCTGATGTGATCGATACCAAGCTATCACCGAGTAAATTTGTAAGTTTTGAATTATAATGATTTTCAATAAGAGCACTAGCGACTAAGTAAGTCTTGATGCCACTAGGCAGGCGGGTAGGATGACGAAAGTCAGGTGGCAGTACATTACGGCCCTCTAACGACTTCCAATCGGCATCACGAATACTGCCATGGCGTAAATCGATAATACCTGCGCTACGCATATCTGCTAGATGCGCAAGCGAGCTTGCGAAAGGGACTTTACTGATAATATCTTGTACCATAAAACCGATACGCTCAAGCATAGCGCCATGATGCGGCGACCCTAGCGTTACTAGATTTCCAACGCGTTTAACCCAATCAAAGCGCTCTTGTTCACCATAAAAGAGCGCACTACGGGCAACCAAACCGCCCATGCTATGACCGATGAGATCTATCTGATTGATATTAGGATTACTATCTACCAAATCTTGTAGTCGCCTCGATAGATCGCGGCCACTACGTGAGATACGTCGTCCTGTATTGTAGTCTAAGTATAAGACTGTAGCGTCTGGCTGACTACGGCTGATCGCCTGTCCTAGACTGCTCTCTTTTTTAGGATCCCAGCCCAAGTAACTCATACAAAGACCATGACATAGAATAATAAGGCGTCCTGATAAAGGCTCTTCTAGTAGGTTACCGTCTTTGTCGTAGAACATCATAGGGATGGCAAGCGGATTATCATTATTGACCAGATGATCACCCATCACCCCGTTGAACACATTGACCAGTTTTTTTAGACCATCGGGAAGGATTTGCCCATTGGTTGGTTTGGCGACGTCTTTGTACAATCGCAGACCTGATGATAAACTATTGCCAACCATGAACATAATATGACGTACTACGCCATAAATACGTCCCGTGATACCGCCCTGCCAATTGCTAAGATGATTCTCGTTAAAACGTCCTATAGGACGTAATATAATCTCTCGGTGCATGGACTCGACGATGTCTGTCACCTCGACTACTCCCATCGTCGCAAGCTGCGCAAGCCCTCCCAAAAAATCGCCCAATGTCAGCGGCTGATTCGACAATGTACTAGCGCCATTCTCCTCCAACAGCCTAGCTACTTCATCGTCGTCAATGAATTCAAGCCGATCAATCTGCTCATACAAGTCAGTATGATACGGCATACTTTCAGCTGCAAAATAAGCATCTGTTTTTTGCTGAGTACTAGAAAAAAGATCGTGGATAGTATCAAGCGGATCTGGGCTGTTCATGATGATGAGGTGCTCAGCGATTATAGGGTATCTTATATACTAGCTTTTAACGCCGGCAAAGAGAAGAAAATGCATTGACTCACAAGTGTGTTTGTTACTACAAGTACTCGTAGCTTAGCCTCATTGCTTATTTGCTTGCATCGTCTATATCGTCTATATCGTCTAAACGACGGTTTTATGTTGATAAAAACACCCTGTCTTAGGATAAATTGACATTATTGGTATGTATTTTAAAAATGAAAAATCCCAAGTCGTAACTTGAGATTTTTTGGATGCATAGATTATTTATTGGAGTTAGAGCATAGCTTTATGGAGCATAACTTTATGGAGCATAACTTTATGGAGCATAACTTTATGGGGCGTAATTTTATGGAGCATAGTTTTAGACTGAAGTAGCTGGCATTAAGGATTCTGCCAGTATCACATCACCATCTTCTTTAGTAATCATAACGGTGGCTGAGCGTGGTGTACTACCACCAGTGACAGCGCCCCAAATATTACCCGGATGCTGAATATTAATAAATAAGGTCTTAAAATCTGGCGTCATCGTAATGCCAGTAACCTCGCAGCCTTCAGGTCCAACAAAGAAGCGTTTGATAGTGTCATTACTGGCAGAGATACCGACTTGGGTCTGCTGTCCTGCCGAAGTGGTCATAACTGCGCCATCGCGTACTTTACCCGGTAGCGCCGCGAGCAGCATACAGCTACTGGTATCGGTATAAGCGCCATCATCCGTCTGAATCCACAATACACCACGAGGATCAAAGTACAGCCCATCTGGTGAAGAAAAGTCATTACTATCATTTAAACCAGATAGATTCTCTGCGACTAGATCACTTGGCGCACCAAACAGATAAATATCCCACTCAAAGCGAGTTGCAGTATGGTCGCCACCTGCTTCTGCCCAGCGAATGATATGACCATTATCATTGCCACGTGCTCTACCGCCAGCATCATAGCTGCGCGGATTGGCCGCTGATACAGGCTGATCATCACGCACGCCGCGATATTTATTATTGGTCAAGGTGACATAGACCTCCCCTGTGATGGGGCTGACCGATACCCATTCAGGGCGATCCATTTTAGTTGCACCCAATGCATCCGCCGCAGCGCGTGCAAAGATGAGTACCTCGTCTTGTCCGTTAAATGGCAATACGCTATTAGTATTGTCTAAACCATTTTGACCATGAATCAGCGCTTTCCACTCACCGCTACCGTCTTCGTTGAAGATTGCAACGTATAGCGTACCCTCATTCATATACTTATCACCCGCTGTCAGACCACCGCCGATATCGCTATTTGACCACAGAGCTGTGGAGACAAACTTATAGATATACTCGCCCCTAGCATCGTCGCCCATATAAAACACGACGGGTTGACCTTGCTTGACAGGTGCATAAGCGCAGTTTTCATGAGCAAAACGTCCCAAGGCGGTGCGTTTTTTTGGTGTAGCAGTTGGATTGAAAGGGTCAATCTCGGTCATATAACCAAACGTATTAAAGACATTGCGATAATCCTCCGCTGCGGTTACACCCGATGCGGTCATATCCCAACGTGAGAACTCATCACTGATTGTGGCGTCCTTGTCATCAGGGGTATGCCACAAATAACCCCAACTGGCAAAGTTCTCTGTCGCGCCATAACGCTCGCGGCCATAGTTCTGAGCAGCGGTTAATTGGCTAGCATCTTGTCCACGAGCAAAGACGCCAAGGAAGTTCTCCTCTGTGGTCAAATAAGTACCCCAAGGTGATAGTCCTGCGCCGCAATTATTATTGATACCTCGAGTCTCAAAGCCTGTAGGATCAAACTTGGTCTTGACCCAATCAGAGCCTGCCACAGGACCTGTCAATTGCGCGGTTGTACTACTGGTGATACGGCGATTGTATTTAGAATCAAGTACCATCTCGTAGCCCATGCCATCAGCGCGGCGCGTCATCTCAACTACCGCGACCCCATGACAATTGACTTCGCGGCGTATGTCGCTGGCAAGGCGGCGGTCTTTAAAGATAGGTGCCGCGTTATTATCTTGACTGACATAATAACCAAAGGGGCTGAGCTCGCTACTATTGACGTACTCATGATTCATGACTAGCAGACCGTTATCTGACGCCTTTGGGTCGTAAGCACTGCCCTTTTTGCCAAAAAACCACATGCCATCATGGTTGTCACCCATACGCCACTCAAACGACTCTGCCGACTGCTCACGGTTGTCCCTCCAGTCCTCAATACCAGACATCAATGGCGTACCCAGTGGCAATATCATCTCAGCTTTATAGCCCTCAGCCACACTCATAGTCTCAGCCGTTGAATGCGCCACCGCCTCAAATTTTAAGGTCTCAGGACGCTTTAAATCACCCTGCGCGGGGATAGCTGCAGTGTTGTTATCACTAACGATACTGCTATCATCGTCGTCACTACACCCAACCAAAGGTAATGCGCCAAAAAAAGCGGCAGCTGTCAATCCTGTGCCCCCTTTTAGGACACTACGGCGGTTCATGCGACGGTTGATAATCGTTTGAAATTCAACATTATTGGTAGAATTAGAATCTTCAACGACTTCGCATGCAAGATTTTGCTTATTATTCAGTAATGTCATCATCATTCACCCTGTTGTTAGTCTGGATTAGTATGAAAGGATCAGTCCGCATTCTGGTGATTACCACTACAAACATGCGAGTTACACTTGAGTCTACTGAGCGTTCATGACAATACAATGACATTTGTATAAAGCTTTATTCAAAAAAAATCCCAAGCTTTGGCTTAGGATTCTCTACTCTAGGACAGCAAATGTTTATTGAAAGTAATGCTATTGCACGCGCGTCTGCCACTCATGCCTGCCTAATACTAGCTTTAGCTTATCACCTAAGTTTAACGCACCAACGCCACTTGGCGTACCAGTCATAATGACATCACCAGCTTGCAAGCTAAAAGCATGGCTAATATCAGCGAGCAAATCATAAACCGAGAACAGCATCAAGGCACTATCACCATCTTGCGTCAGTGTATTATTGATATGCAATTGATAATGTACTTGCGTAAAATCTCCAAACTCCTTTGGATCGAGCCAATCGCCAAGTACGCACGCGCCATCGAAACACTTGGCACGCTCCCAAGGATGACCTTTGGCTTTGAGCGCGCTTTGAAGCTCTCGCAAGGTCAAATCAAGGCCCAAAGTTACCCCGCCTATCGCTTGTCTAGCTTGTTCAGCAGTCGCTGCATGCAGATCTGTTGCTAGCTGAATACACAACTCCGTCTCATAATGGGTCTCGCCATAGACTTTTGGGCTGGGACGAATAATGTCTTGCTCTATAGAGATCACCGAAGAGGATGGCTTCATAAATAGCATCGGTGCGCTAGGTATCTCATTACCAAGCTCAGCGGCGTGCGCGGCATAATTGCGACCGACACAAACGACTTTTCCAATGGCATTACGTAGATTATGATCAGAATTACTTTGATCTAAAGATGTTGCTAGTGATTGGGTCATACTCATCTCTTACTTTAGCGATTATCGCTATATTATTATCTATCATTCATTATGGAATCGTATTGGTCATGACATCTGGTGGGACGTAACTTGCATGGCGATTCATTCTCTTCTCAAAAAGCCTAAAGCTGAACAAAATAACCCACGATAGTAGAAGGTAAACAATACCCGCTGCAAAGAAGAGTTCCATTAGAGTATAAGTACGCGCGCTAATCGTACGAGCAACGCCTGTAATGTCCATCAGCGCAATAGTCGAAGCTAATGCACTACCTTTGAGCATAAAAATAACTTCGTTACTATAAGCGGGAATAACAATACCAAAAGCACGCGGTAAAGTAATGCGCGTCAGTTTTTGCCACTTAGACATACCGATGGCATCAGCCGCTTCAAGCTCGCCGATAGGAATGGTCTGAATAGCACCGCGAATAATCTCTGCTAAATAGGCGCTAGTGTTTAGAGTAAAGGCAATAATAGCGCACCAATAAGCTTGGCTGAGTACTGGATCCCAAAGGAATGATTCGCGTACCCATTCAAACTGACCCAGTCCGTAATAAATCAAGAATATCTGTACTAGTAATGGCGTGCCACGAAAAAAGAAAATATACAAAAAGGGTAATATTTGTACGAGCCAGCTCTTGGATAAACGCAGTAGCGCTAGTACTAAACCAAAAAATAGTCCGATAATACCTGAGACTACGACCAACTGTACCGTCAACACCGCGCCGCCTAAAAGGTCTGGTATGTGCTCAAAAATAACTTGCCAATTCCAATCCATAGTCTGTTTCCTCTACTTTGCGATCGGTTGGCTAGGGGCGGATTGACGGCTGAGTTTTTTGGCGTAGCGCGCTGCTGGATTAGCGCGCCATTCAAGCCAAAGCATAAAGCCTGTAATAATCATGGTAAGACCTAAATAGATAATCGCCGCCGCCATATAAAAGGTAAAAGGCTGCTGCGTCGACTGCGCAGCACGCGAGGACTGATACATGATATCTTTGAGACCGACGACAGAGACCAGAGCGGTATCTTTGAGTAGGACTAAGAATAAGTTACCCAAACCTGGCAATGCAATTTGCCAAACTTGCGGCAAAGTAACCCGGTAAAATATCTGAAAAGGACGCATACCGACCGCTTGAGCCGCTTCGCTTTGACCGACCGGAATCTCTTGGATCGACATCCGAAAAATCTCAGTAGCATAAGCCCCAAAAGCGATAGACAAAGCCATGACGCCACCCCAAAACGCACTGACCTCAACGTACTCGTTATAGCCAAATCTTTTGAGAATGCTCATCAGCAAGATGGAGCCGCCATAATAAATAAACAGCACCAATAGCAGCTCAGGAATACCACGCATCGTCGCGGTATATACCGTCGCAAGCTTACGCAGTATCCAGACATCAGACAGCTTTGCCGTTGCACCCATCAATCCTAGAACCATACCGATAATAAGGCTGGTTACCGCAAGCTTGATAGTAACGGTGGCACCGCTCAGTAGTAGCGCGCCAAATCCTTGTAAGTCAAACACAATTATTCACTTATTCTCGTTATGTTATCAATAAGATATTAAAGGAAATATTCGCTTCATCTTGATTTTGCTTAATCTTAATACAGTCCCTAGAAACGCGTTTATAACACGCTAAATGACCGCTTAATAAAAGCGCGCTTAAACCCTAACGACTTGCATAATAAACTGAGCGCTGATTTTATCATATACCAGTGACGCTATGTTATCGTCTCCATACAAAAAAGACATCACCAAAATGGCAATGTCTTTTTTATGGTCGCTCAGCAAGCTGTAAATTAGTAACTACTTTTTATAGTAAGCTACTGCATACCTACTGAAAAATATTTATCGTTTAGCGCATCATAAGTACCGTCTGCTTTTATGTTTGCTAACGCCTGATTAATCTTACCTTCTAGCTCATCCCCTGGGCGCACCGCTATCGCAAAGTTATCTTTGATGTCGATCTCATCGCCTTTTAGCACATAACTGCTACCAGATTCTGAGCTTAGCCATTCGATAGCAGGCAGTTTGTCAGAGACCATCGCATCGACACGTCCTGACCCTAAATCCAAAAATGCGTTACTCAGCGTGTCATACAACCGTATATTAGCTTGAGGATACTCACCCTCTAACCACTGTGATGAGATCGTTGAGCGCTGAGCGGCAATAGCATTAGTATTGATATCATCAGGATTGCTAGGATCGAAGCTGCTGTCTTTTTTGGCCAAAAACACTAGAGTATTGCTAAAATAGGGATCGGTGAAGCTCACTTGTTGTGCGCGCTCTGGTGTCACTGACATTGCGGCGACAATAGCGTCATATTTGCCCGCCTTGAGACCTGGAATAATCCCGTCCCAATCTTGTGCCACAATCTCACAAGTAACTTTCATCTCCTCACAAATAGCGTTTGCCATATCGACATCAAAGCCGCCCAAAGAGCCATCAGCATTGGTATAGTTAAAAGGCGCATAAGCACCTTCTGTTGCCACGCGTAAGACATCGTCCTTGTTGGCAGCGGTGTCTATTGATTCAGTATTGGTACCTGCGTTGTCTTGACTGTTACTACAACCTACCAAAGCCAAAGCTGTCATCGCTATCAGTGATGCAAAAGTCTTTGTCATGATCATCCTTGATATTCAATCCAAAATTTAGTTAGCCATCGCTTCTGCTTGCTCTTCTTCAGCGATTAGTGCATTACCATCTACGCTGCCATCATCAATGACGACCACTTTTTCTACACTGTTATTAGCAGTCGCTTGCTGAGCTACGGCAGTTGAGCTAGTACCAAAATAGCTTCCTGTGATTTGCTCGTAAGTGCCATTGGCTTTAAGCTCACTAAGTGCTTTGTTGAATTTAGCAACCAAGGCATCGTCTTTACGAAAACCAATACCCATGGCGTCTTCATCAGTGCTAATCTCAGCACCTTTGATTTCGTAGTTCTGACCTGCTTCAGTCTTTAACCAATCAAGACCGGTGACCTTGTCTGACATCATTGCGCGCGTGCGACCTGAGGTTAGATCTAAATAGGCGTTGTCTTGCGTATCATAAAGCTTGATATCAGCATCGGCGTGCTCGTCTTGCAAGTACTGTGATGATACCGTCGCACGCTGAGAGCCAATAGGTTGACCGCTAAGCGCGTCAATAGTAATGTCATCGCCCTTTTTACCGATTAAGACAATGCTGCTATAAAAGTAAGGATCAGAGAATTGAATGACTTCTTGACGCTCAGGGGTAATCGACATACCAGCAATAATGGCATCGAATTTTTGTGCATTGAGACCAGGAATTAGGCCATCCCAGTCTTGTGAGATCACGTCACAGTCCGCTTTCATTTGCGCGCATAGAGCATCTATCAGTTCGATCTCATAGCCGATCAATTTACCATCAGCATCCGTATAGCTAAACGGCTTATAGCTTGATTCAGTCGCAATTTTGATACTCATTGGTGCATCGTCAGTTGCTGTATTGACTACTACAGTCTCATCGGTAGTCGTATTATTGTTGCTACAGCCTGCGAGCATAAGCATCGCGATACTGACAGGTGCAAGCCACTTAGCTTTGGTAGTCAGTGTGGTTGATTTTTTCATCATAATAAGTCCTTGGTATATTTAGTCAAATAGTAGGTTTGGGCGATAGCAGTGAGCTTGCACTTACCGCTTAATCCGTGTCGACAAGCGTTATGGTCTAAGCTACTGGCCAAAATTCTCTTGCTCAAGACGTGCCAGCTCACCATTACTACGGATTTCACTAAGGGCCTTATTAAACTCGTCTCTTAACGGATCATCTTTACGAACCGCGATAGCGATATTGTCATTGTTATCGATCTCATCGCCTACAATACCAAAGCCTTCGGTATTGTCAGCTAACCATGATTTGGCAGAGACTTTTTCGGCCAGTACTGCATTGCTACGACCAGATTTTAGATCTAAATAGGCATTATCGTAATTGTCATACAACTGAACGGTATTGCCATCTTTGCCTTCATAGTTGTCCTGCAAGTAGGCGCCAGGCGTCGTTGAACGCTGACCGCCCAAGGTCAAATCTTTTATCGCCATAGGATCAAAACCGCTACTCGTGTCTGTCAGCCAGACCATAGTATTAGCAAAGTAAGGTTCGGTAAAATCGACTTTTTCTTGACGCTCAGGGGTGATTGACATACCAGCGACGACTGCATCGTACTTTTGTGCCAGTAGACCTGGAATGATACCGTCCCAATCTTGAGCGACTACTTCGCAGTTCGCTTGCATTTGCGCGCACAATGCGTTGGCAACATCGACATCAAAACCTGACAGACTACCGTCAGCATTGGTCATATTAAAAGGAGGGTAAGCGCCTTCGGTAGCGATACGTATGGTCTTAGTTGCAGTGTCAGCTGCCTCTACATTGGTATCAGCGGCCTCATCAGCAGCTGGGCTACAAGCACCAAGCAGCATAGCAGTAGCAACGGTCATCGATGACCATAATAGACGAGAATTCGACATCTTACATTCCTTAGTTTTGAATAGGGGATTCTAATACGAGTGACGAGAGTCATCGTCCGACATCCATGCCGGACTAATATATTTATTAGCATAAATGAAGGAGAGCTACCGTAAGCGGTATAAGCACTTCGATGATACCTGACTCAAATACCAAAAACAAACATTTTGCAACTGAGCTGACATTATCGAGTAATAATTAATTTAGGTAGGATATGGCCATTAAGTAGTGACTCATCAACGGTATAAACTTAAAGTGCAAATTTTCTGGTAATGCCAACTACTGACGATGTGAGGCCATAAAATCTTTGACGCGCTCAGATTTAGGATGATCAAATATCTGCTCAGGCGTGCCCATCTCCTCTATAATGCCTTGATGCAAAAACACCACCTGGCTTGAGACTTCACGAGCAAAGCGCATCTCATGGGTGACGATAAGCATAGTTCGCCCCTCCTCTGCCAGCTCTCGCATGACAACGAGCACCTCATTGACCAGTTCAGGATCAAGTGCTGAGGTCGGCTCATCAAAGAGCAGGACTTGTGGCTGCATTGCCAAAGCTCGTGCGATAGCGACGCGCTGACGCTGACCACCCGATAAGTTGGCGGGATAAGCGTCTTTTTTATCCAGCAGACCTACTTTGTCCAGTAGTTTTTCTGCATCGCTAATCGCTTGGGCTTTTTTGATTTTTAGGACCTGCGTCGGTCCCTCAATGATATTTTGCAAAATCGTTTTATGTGGCCATAGATTAAAGTTTTGGAACACAAACCCTACGCGCGCGCGCAGACGCTCTAGCTCTTTGACATTGGTCGCTTGCAACTCACCTGACTTACTGGGTTTTAGCATCAACTCGTCGTTGCCGATAGTAATGCGACCTTTATTGGGCTTCTCTAACATATTGATGCAGCGAAGCAAGGTCGACTTGCCAGAACCTGACGATCCTAATATAGAGATCACATCACCGTCATAGGCAGTCAAAGATACGCCTTTGAGCACCTCTAGTGAGCCATAGCTCTTGTGAATATCTTCTAAATCTAGAGCGATAGGACGAGTCGTGTTTTTTGCAGTATCAAGCATGATTTAGCGGGTTTCCAGTAAGGATAAAAAGGCGAATGTTTAGGAGCGATCACTCAGTGGTCATTACCAAGTCAGCTGCTCTAAAACGCAGCATATTGTCGCTTAAAATAGAAGCAAAAGGCAAACGTACTCTTGACTATTTTATTCAAGGTATAAAAAAGCCCAAACCTGCCATCGCATATTTGAGCTGTATTTTAGCATCTTAGTCTACTTACCGTCTTTTTATCTATTGATTTAATAGGTTGAGACGTGCTCTGATGACTCGCTACCATCGAGAACCTCTGAGTCATCCGCTGTAGCGATAGCGACATCGTCATTTATGGTTTCGTTATCCATTGCGACACCATCATTGGCGCTGGCAATAGCGACATCGTTCGCTGGCATGTCATTGTCCACGCCAGTAGCAGCTTGTTCAATCTGGGTTTGTGAATCATAGGTTGGATCCTCTTCGCTGGTTTTAGCACCCTTGTCTTCACAAGCACTCAAGGCCAATACCGAAGTGGCTAAGGTCACTAGTAGTAAGTTTTTATAGATAGATTTCTGCATAAGGTCATCACTCATTATTGTTTATTGAAAGTAATAGTATTTACTCTTCATCGTCCATATCATCTTCTAAGGAATCATAACCCCAGTCTTCATCATTACCGTCATCAGTATCATCATCGCTATTGTAGGCATCATTTTCTATGTCAGTAACGATATCTATATCATCATTGTCATTTTCAATCTCCACTTGTTCTACTGAACCAAGTGCTGAGTTCGTATTAGCAGCTTCACTATTGGTATAGACACCCCAAATTAGCGCCAATGCGACTAGGGAGCCGTACAACCATTTTTTGGATATGATAGGTTTTGCTTTTTTCTCTGTAGCAGTCATACATGCTCCTTTTATATAGTGGAAACGAAAATCACCTCTTGATAGATAGTGTAGTGTTATTAGTAGCGCGTGACCTTAGTATTTAATGCCGACTTCTGTTAAAACTGCGTAACTATAGCCACTTTGTATACGAGAGTATCAAGCGCCAATAGTCGATATTGGCTGATTGCAAACGGATGCTGTTCACAAATTCATCTTTACTAACGACTCAATCTGCTCTATGTTAAACAGTATAATGCTAGAGCACTCATAAAACCGCTAATTATAACCATACCAAGAAGAAAAGGGACTTTTAGTAGAATAAAGCAGGTAATTCTGCTTTTAGGCGTGTCTGACGCTCAATATAATATCTCTCTATTCGTCCTTTTTTATCACTAATATTAGCTGCCTACTGCTATTTATACTCATCACATAAGGATACTCATTTATGACTCAATCAACGACTACAGACATTCATACTTATATGCAAACTGTCGGTCAGCAAGCTCGCGGCGCATCTCGCGCACTCGCTGCTGCCAATACCGGCAATAAAAACGCTGCACTCATCGCTATTCATGACGTCCTCGTCGATGCCAAAACAGACATCTTGTCTGCTAATAAAATCGATATGGATAAAGGTCAAAAGAACGATTTGGATGCCGCTTTGCTTGATCGCTTAGAGTTAAATGACGCGCGTTTTGATGGTATGCTACAAGGTCTAAAAGACGTCGCTGCCCTACCTGACCCTATTGGCGAAGTCACCGACATGACTTATCGTCCATCGGGTATCCATTTGGGTAAAATGCGCGTACCACTCGGTGTCGTCGGTATGATCTATGAGTCACGTCCTAATGTCACGTTAGAGGCAGCATCATTAGCGCTCAAATCAGGCAACGCTATTATCTTGCGCGGCGGCTCTGAAGCTTTTGAGTCCAATCAAGCCATAGCCAAATGCATTCATCAAGGTCTGAGCAATGCAGACTTGTCTGAGCACAGCGTACAAGTGCTACAAACAACTGATCGCGCTGCTGTCGGTGAGCTGATTACTATGACAGACTATGTCGATGTTATCGTACCGCGCGGCGGTAAAGGTCTGATCGAGCGTATCAGTGCGGACGCAAAAGTACCCGTTATCAAGCATCTGGATGGCAACTGTCATACCTTTATCGATAGTGACGCTGATCCCAAGATTGCGATTGACGTTAGTGTCAATGCCAAAACCCATCGCTATGGCACGTGCAACACGATGGAGACGCTATTGGTCGATGAGGCTGTTGCTGATGATTTGCTGCCACAAATAGCTGAAGCTATCGTACAAGCCGATGATGCCATGCAACTACGTCTCGACGATAAATCACAAGCTATATTGAACGCCAATTCGAAGCTTGATGGTCATCTCTCTGCGGCGACTGACGAGGACTGGGACACCGAATACCTTGCGCCTATCTTAGCAATTAAAGTCGTGAACGGTATCGATGAGGCGATCGAACATATCAATACTCACGGTAGTCAGCACACTGATGTCATCATCACTGACAACTATACCAAGTCGCAGCGTTTCATCCGTGAAGTCGACTCAGCCAGTGTCATGATTAATGCCTCTAGCCGCTTCGCTGATGGCTTTGAATACGGACTTGGGGCTGAGATTGGTATCTCAACGGACAAGATTCATGCTCGTGGTCCTGTTGGACTCGAGGGTCTGACCTCACAAAAATGGATTGTCTACGGTCATGGCGAAACCCGCGCGTAACTTATTCCTCGTCATTCGATGTACATGCAAAACGCCAGCCTAGTCGCTGGCGTTTTTGTGCGATGCCATTCTATTGTATATACTATCTTTAACATAAAACCATAGGACAGCGTGCTCATGCAAAGTGGTAAAATCAAGCACTGGAACGAGGATAAAGGTTATGGTTTTATCGATGTAGACGATCAAAGCGAGGATGTGTTTTTTCATATTACTAGAGTACGTTTGTCTCAACCTGTCAGCATTGGTCAGCGCGTCTACTTCAATAGCGAGCGCAATGACGAAAACCAGTTACGTGCCACAGAGGTAACCTCTACTTCACTGAGCCTACAAGAGACGCTGCAACCACAACTAGCTAAAAACGCACCTCATCAGAACCGTCACAACCATATCAACAACAGCAATAGCCATAACAATCAGCGGCGTATTAACCAAAAAAAGAGCAGCCCTATCTCTCGTCTATTTAGTCTCATCGCTATTATCGCCTTAGCGGTTTATTTCTTTGGCGACCTATCATCCACGTTTCTTGGTGATGATGCTCAATCGAATACAATATCGCAATCATCACAGTCATCAGAATCAGCCACTCAAAACGTTATCACTGGTGACGTACAAATTGATCATACTATTGCACTTATCAAGCGTGGCGGCCCCTACCCCCATCCTGCCAAAGACGGCACGACGTTTTATAATCGTGAAGGTCGTTTACCTGCGCAGCCCAGTGGCTACTACCGCGAGTATACGGTACCCACGCCTAGTGTGTCACATCGCGGCGCGCGGCGTATCGTCACTGGCGGCAATCCGCCAGCAGTCTATTATTTAACCGTCGATCACTACGACAGCTTTAGCCAATTACAGGTGAGATAAAATGAGTCAGGCTATTTATTATATTGACAACAGCGACGCTCAGTATGGCTCTATACCTAAGCAAGCTATCGCTATTATCATGGGGGAAGTGCTCGATAAAAAGGCATTATTAACAGCGTTAGGCATCGCGCTCAGCTTCCCTGATTACTTTGCCCATAATTGGGACAGCGCATGGGATTGCTTGACGGATAGTGATGCCAAATATTTAAAGCTAGATTTGACAGAGGTAGAGAAGATTAATACCGAAGATTTCAACGGCTTTAAAAGTATGATTGAGGACGCTTTTAGAGATTTTGGCAAGCCGCAGTTGTGGGTAATAGTATAGGACAGGTAGTCATCGCTTTTAGTCCGTTTAATCCAATTAAACTGAATGTGGTTTTTAAAGTCACAACATTCTATTGATCTCTACGTCCCACAAACTATAACGCCTCTGCTTAATAAATATCTAGTAAGTAATCAACATCAAAAAGCCCGCCAAGACTACTCTTGATGGGCTTTTCTATATCATAAAGTTATAACAGATTATTCAAACTCGTTATTTGTACTTTTTAATTTCACCACTCTTCACACGTGCAACGAAAGATTGAACCTCTTTTTTCACAACGGGCATTAAGAAGTATAGACCGATGATGTTGAAGATAGCCATAGCGAACAGAGCCGCATCTGAGAAGTCGATAACGAAGCTAAACTGTACGATAGTACCGATAACAACAAAGACCAAAAAGATAAGTTTGTATATCATCTCGCCAGCTTTACCTTCACCGAAAAGGTAAGTCCAAGCTTTTAGACCATAATATGACCATGAAATCATCGTTGAAAAGGCGAACATTATTACAGCTACTGCTAAGAAGTACTGGAAGATTGGCGCTGTTTGCATAAAGGCGGCACGGGTTAGCTCTACACCAGTGATCGCTTGAGTTTGCAAGTTTGCGGCCGTGTTCACCCCAGATATAGTAATAACGAGCGCTGTCATAGTACAGATGATAACCGTATCAATGAACGGCTCTAGCAAGGCTACTAAACCTTCAGTAGCAGGCTCATTTGTTTTTACCGCTGAGTGAGCGATAGCCGCTGAACCAACACCAGCTTCATTAGAGAAAGTCGCACGTTTTAAACCTTGAATTAATGCACCAATAAATCCACCAGCAACACCAGCACCAGTGAAAGCACCAACGAAGATCTCTGTAAATGCCGCGCCAATAAGGTTATAGTTTGCAACCAGTACGATTACAGCCATAGTGATATATAATAATGCCATAAAAGGTACGACTTTTTCGGTAACGGTTGCGATGCGCGGCATACCACCGATGATGACCGAGCCGACTAACAACGCTAAGATAATACCAAAGAATATACTGTAATCAGTAGGAATAGAAAAAGTAGAGCTCATTACTGCAAAGGCTTGGTTACCCTGAAACATGTTACCAGCACCAAAAGTCGCTAATATAGTCATGAGGGCAAAACCAACGGCTAAAACCTTACCAAATCCGCCCATACCACGTTCAGCCATACCGCGGCTCAAGTAGTACATAGGTCCACCTGATACGGCACCAGAGGGCAGTATCGTACGATATTTGACACCTAACGTACACTCTACAAACTTGGATGCCATGCCGAACAGGCCAACCATAATCATCCAAAAGGTAGCACCAGGTCCACCAATAGCGAGTGCTGCACCCACACCTGCAATATTACCAAGACCAACCGTACCTGATAGAGCCGTGGCTAAAGCTTGGAAATGGCTAACTTCACCTTCTTCTTTGACAGCGGGATTGGGATTGGTATATTTACCTCTGACAATATCCAGAGATAACCCTATAAGACGAAACTGAATAAATCCAAAGTAGAAAGTAAATATGAGTGCTGCAACTAACAACCAACCGACAATGAGTGGAAAGCTGACATCGCCAAGTGGCACTGAATAGAAGATAAGATCTACAAACCAGCCAAATGCACTGCCCATAAACCCATCAAGACCTGCGCCAAACGCCGCTAAACCTGATTGTTCAGCCTCTAAAGCTGACTGCTCAGCTGCTTGGGCAAGACTGGCGCTGAGTAATAGCACCATTGCGACTAATGATTGTTTTCTCATAAAGATCCCCTTAAAGAAAGTAACTTCCTAGTAAATATTTGAACCATTTTAGCGATATCAACACTAAATAGGTAAGAATATACTACACTTTGTACTATTATTATTACTGAATTATCACTGCTGACTATATACTAATACAGTCGAATAAACAAAAATTTCATATATTTCGACGAGTTAAATATTAGCTTAGCTTCTTAAAATTGTTGCTAGGAACTAAGTAATCCTATAGTTACTATAAAATAATGTTGATAAATATTCATAATATGGACTAAAGATCTAGATATATCTCGATAATATAGTTATAGAATTATTATAAGTTGACTTTTACTACTCTAATATACATAAACAGTAATAACAAAAAAACCGCTAAGCCAAAGCTAAGCGGTTCTTTTTTACACATTCAAAAGACTTACTGGTTTTTCGCATAAACAGGCTTTTTCGCGCAGATAGCTTTGACCTTTTCACGGGTATCAGCGATCACTTTTTTGTCGCCACGGCTATCGAGTACGTCGCACATCCAGCCGGCTAGCTCTTTGACGTCCGCTTCATCAAAACCGCGCGTGGTTACGGCGGGCGTACCGATACGAATACCTGAAGTCACAAACGGTGATTTTGGATCATTTGGCACCGCGTTTTTGTTGACGGTGATAAAAGCATCGCCAAGCCATGCATCGGCTTCTTTACCCGTCATTTCTTGCTTGACGAGGCTGATAAGCATCAGATGGTTTTCAGTACCGCCTGAGATGATTTCATAACCGCGATCGATGATGACTTTCGCCATTGCTTTGGCATTTTTGACCACTTGCTCTTGATACGTTTTGAAGTTGTCCTCTAATGCTTCTTTAAAGCACACCGCTTTACCCGCGATGGCATGCATGAGTGGACCACCTTGGTTGCCTGGGAAGACAGCCGAATTGAGTTTTTTGGCAAGCTTATCATCACGAGATAAGATAATGCCTGAGCGCGGACCACGTAGGGTTTTGTGCGTGGTGCTGGTCACGACATCAGCGAACGGTACGGGGCTTGGATACGAGCCAGCAGCAGCGAGACCTGCGATATGCGCCATATCAACTAAAAAGTAGGCGCCTACTTCGTCTGCGATATCGCGAAAACGCTGCCAATCGACCACTTGCGAATACGCTGAGAAACCAGCAATAATCATTTTGGGCTTGTGCTCGCGCGCTAGGCTGTCGACTTGATCGTAATCGATCTCGCCTGCTTCGTTGAGGCCGTATTGCACCGCATTGTAGTTAATGCCTGAGAAGTTGATATGCGCGCCATGCGTCAAGTGACCACCGGCATCAAGACTCATACCAAGTACCGTATCATTGGCTTCTAACAGCGCCAAAAAGACAGCCGAGTTGGCTTGACTACCCGAATGCGGCTGAACGTTGACGTATTCTGCGCCAAATAGCTCTTTGGCGCGGTCGATAGCGAGCTGCTCGATGATATCGACATACTCACAGCCGCCGTAGTAGCGCTTACCTGGATAGCCTTCCGCGTATTTGTTAGTGAGGTCTGAGCCTTGCGCCTCCATCACCGCTTGCGAGCAGTAATTCTCTGAGGCGATAAGCTCGATATGGCTTTCTTGGCGCTTGCTTTCAGATGCCATAGCATCGGCAAGTTTTGGATCGAAGTCTTTGATAGAGATGTCTTTAAACATAAGGGCGTCCTATATTATTGGTTTTGTAAAACTAGCGTTATTAGAAACAGGGTAATGCACTAAGAATAATTCTTATGAGCGAACTCATGGATAGGTAATACTCAGCAAGAATATTAAGGGTCTACTCCCGCTTAAATTCTGCCATAAGCTGAGTCTAACATGAAATATGACTTTATGAGCGCAAAAAACCTCAGCTTAGGCTGAATGGTTTAGAGAATAACGCGGCCGAGAACGCCTTACGCTAAAACAAAAAAACAGCCACTTGAAGAGACTGTTTTTTTGGTAAAACTATTTAGTAAAGATATGGACTAGTATCTTAGTGCGACTAGTGGCTTAGATACCCAGCCCTCCCCTTTATCAGTTTGGACGTAATAATAACCGTTTTGCTCGCGACCCATATAGATAATGGTATCTTGCTGAGACAAGCTATTGACCTGCATCGAGTTCTTGTCTGCTTGCGTGTACAGTGAGGTATTCTTAAGCTTGCCCTCTAACAGAGTTCCTTCAATAATTTTGACGCCGTCTGCTTGATTGTTCATATCATTTGGCGATACTAGACCAACCTCTTCACCCAAATTCGTCACCGCCTGTTTACTACCACGGAACGTATCAGCAGTTTGTCCAATAGAGCTCACCGCTTTTTGCACATCGTAAATGCTATCAAAGAATCCTGCGTTGGCCGCTTGGGATAGAACAGCGGTACTGGCAAATAAGCCAATGATGCTCAATAGTTTGGGTAAGAATGTTGAGGGACTAGATGAATTCATGATCAAATCTCATATATCAATGATAGTGAAAGAATGAACTAAATTTTGGTTACAGAATATTAACATAGTATCTACTTACTAGACAAGTATTTTCTAATACCCGAAATTAGATAAGAATGTTTCACTAATCAATAGTTTGCGCCCATACCAGTCATAGCGCGTTTGCCGTTGCCAGCCTTTAGGCGTACAAGAGATAAAACGCTGACTTGGCAATGTACGGCGGCGTTTGAACAGTACATAACCGATTGGGATGCCCTTTAGATGTTGCAAGCGTCGTGCGTTACCTTTCAGACTTGGTAGCGGAAAGAGGCTTTGCGCCCATACCCAAGGTCGCTCATCGTTACCGTATAGGTGCACTTCACGTACCCATGCCAGCAGTGGTCGATTGAGCGCTGTGCCTGTAACGCCTAGATGAGTTTTTTGCGCTAACGATAATAGCTTGTATCCTTCAAAGTGGCGCTCTACACGCAGGGGCTGACCCGCTTTAGTCTCTAGCATTGCGGTCAGAGAGCCTTTGGCATCAAGCCACGGGATAAGCTCGAACGGCGGTGATTTGGATGCATGAGATAATTGAGTGTTTGACATTGCTACAGCATAATCCTTACACGTCGCTATCACTGTCTATTTCAGATTCATCATTAAATTTGGGCATATTGTCTTCATTGAATGGCAAGGACTCAAACGCTTGCTGTCGATACTGCGCCATTCTCATACGATCCTCAGTACAAAAATTGCTAATTGCAGGGACAAAACGCGGATCATAGATACGATGTATAGAGTGAGTCTTGGTTGGGATAAAGCCGCGGATAAGCTTGTGCTCGCCTTGCGTACCAGGATCGAAATACATCAGACCTTGCTCAATCGCAAATTCAAGCCCTTGGTAATAGCACAGCTCAAAATGCAAGCTATCATAATCGGCAAGCGCGCCCCAATAGCGACCGTACAACGTGGCGTTCTCGCTGTCAGGTTTGTCATATAAGAATAGACTACAAGCGATAATCTCACTATCGTTATCGTTGGCGCTATCGTAAGCGAGCGCTAGCATTAGATGCTCAGACATGGTTTTGGCAAGACGCATAAAAAAGTCTAGCGTGAGATAGGGCTGTTGCCCGCGCACCGCGTAGGTCATCACATAACAATGATAAAAGGCTTTCCAGTCACTATCGGTAATGTCATCGCCGCATTTACGTGCACATTTGATATCTTGAGCGGCGACTTTACGGCGCTCAGCGCGAATGGTCTTGCGCTTTTTGGCTCTAAGCGTTGCCAAAAATCCTTCAAAATTAGCAAAAGGCTGCTCATCTTTAAGCAGATCTTTATTTTGCCACAAGAACTGACAGCCTTGACGCTCAAGGATTGGCATCTCTATAATCGTCGGCTCAGCGCCCATCTCTTGCGCTGCTAGTGCAAACTCTACATCGACATCGCTAGGCATAGCAGTAGTGGCAACATCTGCCAGCTCAGGCGTCACAAATAGACCATGCCAGCTCGACGCGCCTACTTGCTGGGCAATGTCATCAACGCCTGCGATAGCGGTTTTTATAATATCATCGGTCAACGTTTCGCCCTCTGCTAACCACAGACGCTGACCGGTAATAGGGGTATACGGCACACTAGTGACAAGACGTGGATAATAATCGACACCGTAGCGCGCATAAGCCTCTGCCCACGCATAATCAAAGACGAACTCACCGCGATGATGACCTTTTATAAATACAGGGAGCACCGCCACAGGCTGCGTTATCAGCGCTTCTACATCGGGATCTATCGGCTGATCTGCTACTTGGTGCACCACAATAAATATCGGCAGCCACCCTGCTTGCTCACCAATAGCGCCCGTCTCCGTTAAGGCTTGCCAAAACGCAAAGGACATAAAAGGGGTATCGGGCGTTTGCCACTTGGTATCATCTTGCCAGTCGGTATCGTTTAGTAGCGCGTACTCTAGATTCATAAGTCTCACAATCGCTGTTATTATTGGCTCAATTTACGGTTTGATTCAATCATTATGAATCGCTTAGACATCATGCGATAAGTCCAGCCACTAGCCTAGCAAATTTATATCGGTTTGCTGTCACAATTTGCAAATGTAGCTACTAAATCTGTAATAAAGAATCCTGTCGGTCACCCAATATGTTTAAGGCTACTTTTACATCAATGTTGCGCTAAACTTAGTCTCTGCTAATGCCTCACAATGGCTCACTACCCTTTAACGTGGGTGATATTCGTTTTAATCGCTGGTAAAATACCGTCACTATCACCCTTAGATAATAAGCATATCGTCACTATTGATGAAATAGTATGTTGAGTTCATCATCCAAGGTTGACATCGTATCGAATTTACGGTGATTTTCTTACAAATTGCTGTCATCAGTTCACTTTTTGGGCCGTTAGATGATATAGTTAAACCATCATTCTATTGAATGCAATAATACCCTTTTACCTTTTATACTCACTTCTATGTCGGATTTGATTGAACCGCTATCACAAATATTAATAATCGTTATAACCCTTAAATGCAACTATAACCTAAAGGAATAGCATACTAAAATGTCAAAAATTATATATACAAAAACCGACGAAGCCCCAGCGCTTGCCACCTTATCTTTTTTGCCTATTGTCGAGGCTTTTACCAAAACCGCTGGCATCGATGTTGAGACTAGCGATATCTCTGTAGCAGCACGAATACTAGCCGAGTTCCCTGAATATCTTGAGGAGACGCAGCGCGTTCCTAATAATTTAGCCGAGCTAGGTCGTCTGACTCAAGACCCCAATGCCAATATCATTAAACTGCCCAATATTAGCGCCTCTGTGCAACAGCTAAAAGCGGCCATCAAAGAGCTACAAGGTAAAGGCTACGCGATACCTGATTTCCCTGACGATCCGCAAACAGAGGAAGAAGAAGCGCTGCGTAAACGCTATGGCAAGAGTTTAGGGAGTTCGGTCAACCCAGTACTACGTGAAGGTAACTCTGATCGCCGTGCACCAAAAGCGGTCAAGAACTACGCCCGCAAGCATCCGCATTCTATGGGCGAGTGGAAGCAATGGTCACAAACGCACGTCTCGCACATGCATAGCGGTGATTTTTATGCTGGTGAGCAGTCTATGACGCTAGATAAAGCGCGTAGTGTCCGTATGGAGCGCATCACGGATGATGGCACTGTTAATATCTTCAAAACAGGTATCGCATTGCAGGACAAAGAAGTCATCGATTTGATGTTCATGAGTAAAGAGGCACTACTTGAGTTCTATGAAAATGAGATGGAGGACTGCCGCGAAGCAGGTATCTTGTTTTCACTGCATGTAAAAGCGACGATGATGAAAGTCTCACACCCTATCGTCTTTGGTCATGCTGTCAGAACTTATTATAAAGATGCTTTTCAAAAGCATGGTGCACTCTTTGAAGAGTTGGGTGTCAATGTCAATAATGGTATGGCCTCGCTATATGATAAAATCGAGGAACTGCCCGCCTCAATGCGTGAAGAGATTGAGCGCGACTTACACGCCTGCCAAGTGCATCGTCCCCGCTTAGCGATGGTCGACTCTGCCAAAGGCATTACCAACTTTCACTCACCAAGTGATGTTATCGTCGATGCTTCAATGCCTGCGATGATCCGCTCAGGGGGCAAAATGTGGGGCGCTGATGGCAAAATGTATGACTGTAAAGCGGTTATGCCTGAGTCTACCTTTGCGCGTATCTACCAAGAGATGATTAACTTCTGTAAGTGGCATGGCAACTTTGATCCGACGACTATGGGTACCGTGCCAAACGTCGGTCTTATGGCACAAAAAGCCGAAGAGTATGGCTCACATGACAAGACTTTTGAGGCCAGCGACTCGGGTATAGCGCGTATTGTCGATGAAGAAACCGATGAGGTGTTAATGGAACAGCGCGTCGAAAAAGGTGATATTTGGCGCATGTGTCAGGTAAAGGATGAGCCTATCCAAGATTGGGTCAAGCTTGCTGTACGCCGCGCGCGCGAATCAGATACACCCGTTATTTTTTGGTTGGACCCTTATCGTCCGCATGAGAATGAGCTCATCAAAAAAGTCAATATGTATCTAAAAGATCATGATACTGATGGACTGCACATCGAGATTATGTCACAAGTTCGTGCGATGCGTTATACCCTAGAGCGTGTTGCTCGTGGTCTGGATACTATCTCGGCTACTGGTAATATTTTGAGAGATTATCTGACTGACCTGTTCCCTATCTTAGAGCTTGGCACCAGTGCCAAAATGCTGTCGGTTGTGCCGCTCATGAAAGGTGGTGGTTTATTCGAGACGGGTGCTGGCGGTTCTGCGCCCAAGCATGTTCAGCAGCTTGTCGAGGAGAATCATCTACGTTGGGATTCATTAGGTGAGTTTTTGGCCTTGACTGAGTCTTTAGAGCATCTCGCCAAAAATGATGACAATACCAAAGCACAGATATTGGCAGATACGCTCGATAAGGCGACTGAAAAACTACTCTTAAATGATAAATCACCGTCACGCAAAACCGGCGAGCTTGATAATCGCGGTAGTCATTTTTACTTGGCGATGTACTGGGCCGAAGAGCTTGCCGCTCAAGATAAAGACTGTGATCTTAGAGCGCAATTTTCTGAGCTTGCTAAGACGCTTGAGAATAGCGAAGAGACTATCATTAAAGAGCTCAATGACGCTCAAGGTAAATCTGTCGATATTGATGGGTATTATTTGGCAGATGAAGCGCTTGCCGAACAAATTATGCGCCCAAGCCATACCTTTAACGATGCTATAGCCTCGTTATAATGTAAGGATTCTTTTTTGACAGGCTCACGTTAGACACGGACACCTCAAAGATATTCATTTTTTGAGGTGTTTTTTATTGGCTATAAATCTTTGCGCCGCGTCATGATAAAATCAGAGATAACTTTTATATACGATACCCCTTATGACCTCACTTATTTTATTTAACAAGCCCTACGGCGTACAAAGCCAGTTCAGTAATGACGACAATAATAAATTTGCATCGCTTGCAGAGTTTTTTGATGACAAATCCTTGCGCGTTGCAGGACGCTTGGATGCTACTAGCGAAGGACTGCTGTTATTGACCGCTGATGGCAAACTCAACAAAACCATCACTCATCCGCCAAAAGCCAATAACGGGCGCAAACAAGGCAAGACATATTTGGTGCAGGTAGAAGGTATCCCTACTCTTCAGCAATTAAAACAATTGAGTCATGGCGTCATGCTAAAAGACGGTAAAACTTTACCTGCTCAGGTTCAGCTAGCGAGCACAGAGGATCTACCTATAACTCTATGGCCACGCAATCCGCCTATTCGCGAGCGCAAAAACATCCCTGACTCATGGCTAATACTAACTATCTTTGAGGGTAAAAACCGTCAAGTGCGGCGTATGACCGCGCATGTGGGCCTGCCTTGCTTGCGCCTAATTCGCTGGTCGGTTGCTGGATTTGAGCTTGGAGATTTGGCAGTTGGAGAGTTTGTTCAGGTTTCTCTCGATGGTGAGCAACGCCAACGGTTAGGAATTTAAGGCTTTGTAGACAAAAAAATGCCTACATTTTTAACTTAGTGACTCGAAAGGGTAAGGTTTGTCTGCTACTATTCTAAGGGTTATTTATAAGTCTGTTATTACTTACCGTCTACCTGCCTTTGACAAGGACTCGTCATGATCAATGCTCGTCTTTTTATGCCCCTCTTTGCCAGTGTACTGATGACTTTCATGTTGAGTGCTTGCCAACCTGCGCCGCAAGATACAAGTATTGCAGTGCCAGAGGAGACAATGACTGGTGACAACGATGACAGTTTAGTAGTTGACCTGCCGTCTGATGCCAGTAGCACTAAGATGACAGAGGACATGAGCGCGCATAGTGAGCACGGTATGGTAGATGACACGGTAGTATCAAATGAAGTCAGAATGAGCGCTAGGTATCAAGACTATGCGAAATCCATGACGGCTATGCATGATGAGATGATGATCGGTATGGGTTACAACGATCCTGACACCGCCTTTGCAAAGGGTATGCTCGGTCATCATCGCGGCGCGATCGATATGGCTACCATTGAGCTGAAGTATGGTAGCGACCCTTATATGCGTAAGCTGGCACAAGAAGTCATCGAGGTGCAGCAAGGTGAGGTTGATATTTTAAGAAAATGGCTCGCCAGCCATCCTGATATTCCTGAGCCAGAACTGGTCACTAGCGCTATGCAACGCGCTTACAAGAGTAGTGCAAAGAGTATGCATAATGATATGTCAGCTGGTATCGCAGATCCAGTAGCCGATATGGCCTTTGCCCGCGCTATGCTCGCCCACCATATCGGCGCAGTAAAGATGGCAAGAACACAGCTAAAATACGGCGAGGAGGAAGAGATGCGTTTGCTGGCTAGAAATATCATTAGCGCTCAGCAAGTGGAGGTTGAGCTGATGCAAGATTGGATAGAGACACAAAAAAAAGTTGAAGACCCTGACAAAAATATTGAATCTACTGAAGAACTTACTAACGAGTCTATGACCTAAACAGTAGAGTATACTTAAAGCCATAAAAACCCCATATTGGTAACATTCAATACGGGGTTTATTTTTCTCAATAAAAAGATACTTCGGTAAAGCTTTACTCTACTTGTTCATTACTTCTAACCATTCCTGCCATGCAGGTTGTTCATCTGGTTTAGATGGCTTGTGACCTTTGGTTAACGCCTCTGTACTCGAGATCTGTAAATGTACTTTATGAGGGAACACGCTTTGCTCGCTCATATCATTCTCACTTTGAGCTACATTAGGTAATACAGTGATACGCCTGAGCTCGTCACGGCGAAACAGATGACAGTCAACCTTATGCTGAGCATTCTTGACTGTAGCTAGCTGTTTACTATCCGCTTTAATATCCTCAATAGCGATAATCACATCATGTGCGGATATCCCAGCAATGGCCGCACGGCTACCACGCTGCACGCGATTAACTTTTAGACCTGCTGGCGTGTCCGTGCAGCGCATACCCCAAGGCACTTGCTTGTCCGCAGTGTCTTTACTGTCAGGGTTTATGCTAATACCGTGCACTGCGAGCAGCTCATCCAGCGGTAGCTCATCGACACCATCGATGTATCGTTGCTCGAATATCTGCCACTCTACTACTGGCATGAACTGACTAATAACGCGGCTCATATCGGCACTAGTGATACCAATTCTTTGTTTATCAGACATTTTTGCCTGCTCGTAAAAGGCTTTGATCACATCGAACAAGCGATAACGACCATCGCTTTGCTTGAGTAAAGTCAAATCCAAACACAAGGCTACCAGCGCGCCTTTATTGTAATAGCTAATGCCCGCGTTGCCCGTATTCTCATCGCTACGATAAAGCTTAATCCACGCATCATAACTTGACTCAGCCACGCTTTGATTAGCCCGGCCATAGGTTTGATAATAGCGATTAATTTGCTCGGCTAATAGTTTGAGGTAGCTGGCTCTATCAATAACGCCTGATGCTTGTAGCATAAAATCATCGACATAAGAGGTAAAGCCCTCAAATACCCAAAGCAGCGGTGTAAAAGCCTCATGACGCAAGTCAACATCGAACATAACATCAGGCTGCACCGTCTTGACCCACCAGGCATGAAAATACTCATGACTACACAATCCCAAAAACCGTTGATAGTCCGCACTAGGTAACGTCAACTCATCATCGTTTGGCAAATCACGACGCGGCGTAATGAGACTGGTCGAACTGATGTGTTCAAGACCACCGTAATCCTGACCGCTAGCGTAAGTCATAAAGGTGTAAGCGCTAAAGGGCGCATCCCCCAACCAGTTCACATAGCTCTGACAAATTTGAGTGAGATCCTGCTGAAGTCGACCCAAGTTTGCACTGTGTCTGCCTGATAAGTAAAACTGATGGGCCAGAGCCTCATGATTCTGGTCTTGAATTATAAAATCAAACTTGTCCTGTTCAGCAATCTCAAAAGGATAATCTATCAAGTGATGGTAGCTATCCGCTTGTAACCCATAAACATGGCTAGTACCTAGCAAGTCGGTATTCAGCGAATCGCCAGCAGACTGACTACTACTTACTAGTAAGGTGGCGTCAAGCCCGCAAGCAATAACTACTTTATCCGATTGCTTATCTGCCAAAAATGCTTCGGGTACCACTAAGCTTACTTGTATTGCTGATGTCTCCTGCCCTTCAATCGCTAGTGCTAACGAGGTAAAATTACCATATAGACGTTGATTGTCGACGTAAGCAGTCCGCACCGATAGATCGTAGCAGTACACCTCATAGTGGACGCTCACAGTTTGGGTAGCCCTTACTTTAAGCAGCTGCCAAGTATGTTTGTCTGTCTTTTTTGCGCGAATAAGGCTAGAGGTTTCGCCGTCTTGACTATCTATTACCTGATAATGAACGGCGGTAATATGGCGAGCAAATTCACGAATCAAATAACTACCCGGAATCCAAGCCGGCATCCACAAGCTTGGCGCATCGCTATCGCTCTCAAAGGTCAAGCTCACATCTACGAGGTGCTCATGAAAGCGGACAAAGTCAAATTTGTAGTGCACAGGAAAGGTTTGAAGAGTCGTCATAGTCTGTTCTTATTACAAAGGATACCTTTATGGTAAAAGTCATTGTACAAAAACGCAACTGGCAAAAAGTATAGGTTGTGGTCCGATACTGTTAAATCGTCAACTATAAATCTGCTTGAAACTATAGATTTACTCGATTGAGTACCTTTTTTATTATTTCACCTTGAAAGTTATTATAACCATCTCAATTAAAGACTCTAACTGCTACAGTTGCCCTAATAAACTGAGGTAATGAACTGATAGTTTAGCTCTACATTTGGCTGATTGGCTTTTATAGGTTCATTACTACTATATTTAATTTGTGTTAAAGACGAGGATAATTTATGACGACTATTACAAAAGATACTGCCGTAAAATTTAACTACACGCTAAAAGATGACGAAGGCAACGTTTTAGACCAGTCTCAAGACGGTCAGCCACTAGCTTATTTGCATGGTCATCAAAACATCATTCCAGGCCTAGAGAAACAACTAGAAGGCAAATCTGCTGGCGAAAAAGTAAACGCTGTCGTAGAGCCTGCTGATGGCTATGGCGAATATCAAGACCAAGCGGTACAAAAAGTGCCTCGTGACAATTTTCAAGGCGTTGAAGATATTCAACCAGGCATGCAGTTCCAATCACAAGCAGGCGAGCAAGTTATGCTCGTAACTGTCACTGATGTGACTGATGAAGAAGTCACTGTTGATGCAAACCATCCTTTGGCAGGTAAGCGTTTGACCTTTGACGTTGAGATTCAAGAAGTACGCGCAGCAACTGAAGATGAGCTAAGCCATGGCCATGTCCACGGTGCTGGTGGCGTTGAGCATTGATCCTTGCGTTACAATAGATCCATGCAAACAGTAAGCTAATTTAGCACTATAAGTAATACAAAGAAGCCAGTCGCTCAAATAAGCGACTGGCTTCTTTGTGTACGAACACAAATAAATTCAATACTAGTAAGAAAATATGAACAGCAGAAGATTTTGTAACAAAACCAGCTCACCAAACGTAACAAAACCGTATAACGACTAGCGTTACACGGTTTTTATTACTAACCATCCTTGTTGACACTACAGATAACCTAATCCCGAGGTTATCTGTAGTTATCGGGCATCTAGCCCTGCCATCCCTAACCAGCAAACCATCCCTGATACAATCTTTGAATACCAATCCCTAGTATTACTTAATTGTGCTGTAGGACTATAATCGCAGAACTGCCCATGGATAGTAAGACGCTAAAGACTCATTGCATGTAAGTATATGCTTACATGCCTCTTTTTTCGGCGGATAGTTTTTCACTAGGACTACTAAGCATTTGCGGCTCTGCGCTCAACAATAGATAAGCGGCTTCGTTAATGTAAGCTTCGCTTTCTGGTAGCTCTGGACGTACGTCTGCCTTCATTTGACTGCGCTCTTCAAACTTGGCATCCATAGCCGCTTGATAAACGTTCCAGTTGGCATAAGGTTTTTCACCAGTTGCTATCAGACGCTTATTCTCAGCCTCCAATGAGCGCTTCTCTATTAATTGCATCTTAGCGCGGCGCTTATTGATATCGATCTCGATAGGTTTTTTCTCATCCTCCATATTACGGATATCATTGAGCGTCGATAGATAAACAAACTGCGGATTTTGCTCTTGACGAATCTTTGACTGCTGATTGAGCGTGGCAAGCGTATTAGAGGTAAACTTACCCTCAGGCTTGTATGCCGCTGTCTTTATGGTATCCCAAGGTAGCGCTTTTTTCTGAGCGCGC
Source organism: Psychrobacter sp. DM4 (assembly GCF_051307035.1). Lineage (GTDB taxonomy): Bacteria > Pseudomonadota > Gammaproteobacteria > Pseudomonadales > Moraxellaceae > Psychrobacter. The sequence continues at coordinate 399,584 of NZ_CP195536.1, read as the reverse complement.
TCGCCAAAGGTTGCATCATCATAGATATCGACTAAATCTACATCTGGTACTACGCCTTTGTTTTGTGTACTACCTCCCGTAATACGATAGAACTTACGCTGGGTAAGGGTCGCTGATCCTAGTGCTATATTGTCCAGCTGAATCTGTGCAGAGCCTTTGCCCGTTGTGGTGCTACCGACCACCAAGCCGCGACCATAGTCTTGAATGGCAGCTGCAAATATCTCACTGGCTGAAGCTGAAGCTAAGTTAGTAATAACAGCCATTTTGCCATTATAGAGCTGCTCGCCGCCGTCGTCATCACGGTACACCTGAATGTTGCCACGATTATCACGAATTTGTACTAGAGGGCCACCTTTAATGAACAATCCAAGCATTTTGGCTACTTCATCCAATGAGCCTCCTGGATTGTTGCGTAGATCTACCACGAGGCCATCGATATTTTCTTCGTTTAGCTCTTTTAGCGCACGCTCGGTATCTATGCTGACGCTGCGATAATCTTCACCATTACGGCGCGCGCGATAGTTCAAATAAAAGCTTGGAATCTCAAGCACACCAATACGTTTTAGGGATTGGTCAGTGGGTGATTTGACTTCTACCACGCGCTGACGCACGCCTGATTCTTCTTGTTGAATAATATCGCGCACTACTGTAACGGTACGCGCGCTAGCATCTGGCGTGTTCGGTTGACGCAGCTTAAGGGTCACCGAAGTGCCGCGTTTGCCGCGGATAAGACCCACGACTTCTCGCGTCGACCAGCCGACCACATCCGTCATCGTTTTGCCGTCTTTTGCGATGCCGACGATAAGATCATTCGGTTTTATTTGGCCTGTTTTTTCCGCAGGACCACCATCAACTAAAGTGACAATTCGAGTATAGTCTGGGTTTTTGCGATCAGGACGGATGGAGACGCCGATACCCTCTAGTTGCAAGCTTGACTGAATCTGTAACTCGGTCGCTTGTATCGGTGCATAATAGTTACTGTGCGGGTCATAGGTCAGCATAGCCGTATTAAGGACAGTCTCCATCACCTCATCGTTTTTGAGACGGCCGAACTGTCCTTGCTGACGCGTCAAGCGGTTGAGTAGTATCTCATTGGGCGTACGCTGATCGTCACGCACCAGATCTTGTCCACGAGTGATATCAGGATTATCTAAGAATACCTTTTCCTTGGCTTTTTCGTCCTCTTGACCCAAAGTGATACTTAACAGTTGAAACTTTAACTGGCGCGTCCAATAATCACGCTGCTCTTTTTTGGTCTTAAAATGACCCAGCTTTTCTCGATCCAGTACAATTGTCTCATCACCTGTTAATTTGATATCACTTTTGAGCATTTTGGTAGCCATCTCAAAGTACTCATCTGAGCGCTTGCGGTAGCGCTCAAAGACATCGACGCCTGCTGACAAATCACCACGCTTAAGACGATCACCAAAATCGTCAGCGTATTTTTTGGTGAACTCATCAACATCAGACTGCAAAAACAGAGTATGGTTCGGATCTAAACTGTCAATGTACATGGCGAGTATTTCACTACCCATCCCGGCATCAAGGGGCTGATTTAGATAGTGACTGCGGTCAAGCAAAGCGGCAACTTGACGTGTTGTAATCTTTTGTTCAGGTGTTGGCTCAAACCCGTCAGTCTCAGTATTAGCGACTGCGGTGCCGTAGCTTTGAGTTAGAATAATACCTGCAATACCTACTGAGGCTGCACTGAGTAACCACTGTGCGGGTTGTTTTTTCATTTTTTCTACCTAGTTATTTTAAATTGAATATCATGCTCTAAAGAAAATAGTCTTTTTTATTCTAATGCTGGCAACTGTGACTCATAGTATGAATGACTACAGTGCTAACTTTACAATGATAGCGATTAACAGAGTGCGGTTAAGAGTACAGCTATATTTTACGTATGACTCTAAGATGTGATGTCAGTTCGCTTGCAACTTTGACAATTTATCTATTATCAGCTGGTAGTCCAAGGCTTATCTTAAACGGTATAAAGGTGACAACTTAAAGCAAAAACCTTAACAAAAATAGCATCTAATACGGACACTGTATAGCCAAAATACAATAAATACTAGCATGCACTATACTTGCTGACTGTCTCAAACTGTATAAATAATCTTACACCTCATCTCATCTGTTACCTTTTCCTAATCTTTAAACGCCAAGCATTTACGCTTCACGTTTGATAGGTTAATAAGTTACTATCCGTCTATATAATGACTGACATAATAGACAGATGACAAACGCAAAATCCGATAATATAAGAGCGCTTAATACTTAGCGCTAATGATTGAGATTAGCACTAATAAATAATACAAAAGAAACCCAAAAAGGATGCTGCCATGTACGGCGTACTAATGATAGATATAGACAATACCGCATTGACCGCAGAAGACGTCAGCTTAATCAAGCAAGCTCAGGTTGGCGGTATTATACTGTTTGCGCGCAACGTCATTGATGCACCTCAAGTGCGAGCTTTGTGTGATGACATTCGCTACCATAACGCTGATATTTTGATCGGTGTGGATCAAGAAGGCGGACGCGTGGCACGATTACGTGAGGGCTTTACCCCACTGCCGGCTATGGGCAAACTAGGTGATTTGTTCGATAAAGATCCGACTTCGGCGCTAAGCTGTGCTTATGACTGCGGCTACCTGATGGCAGCAGAGGTACTAGCGGTAGGTATCGATCTGAGTTTTGCGCCTGTACTCGATAGAGGCGGTATCAGTCAAGTTATCGGTGATCGTAGCTTTCATCAAGAGCCGCAAGCGATCATCGCCTTGTCAACACAGTTCATGCGCGGGATGAAAGACGCTGGTATGGCTACCACGGGCAAACATTTCCCAGGTCATGGCGCCATTGCCCCTGACTCACATGTTGTACAAGCTGTTGATACGCGCAGCTTAGATGAAATTATGGCAAGTGATATGCAACCCTTTACTCAGACACTACCTTGGCTAGATGCGGTCATGCCCGCTCACGTTATATTCTCTCAAGTGGACGACAAGCCTGCAGGATTTTCAAAAATTTGGTTAAAAGATATTTTGCGCGGTCAGCTCAAGTATGACGGTGTGATATTCTCTGATGATTTGTCAATGGCGGGGGCTAATTCTGTTGGCGATGTCAGCACTCGCGTCAAATCAGCGATAAAAGCGGGCTGTGATGTCGCCTTGGTCTGTAACGATAGGATAGCCGCCCACGATGCTGCAAAGACTGCACAAGAGCTGCCTTATCCCAATCAAAGTCGTATCAAAACTATGCGCGGACAAATTCCAGTATGGCAAGAGGATCTGGAGTCTACTTGTAGACAATTTGAGCACTGGCATCAAGCCAAACAAAACGTCATACGAACTTTTTTCGATTCAAAAACTAACTTAGCCAATAACAGCTACTTTAAGCCCAGTGAAAGTCTGAATGATTCAATAGATCCGACCAATTATAAATAATTTAGACATAAAAAAACTGCATCCTTGAAAGATGCAGTTTTGGTAAAAATTATTAGTTATATAGTATTAACTATCTAATTCTATAGATTAGTTAGTTGGGTCCACTACTGTGCCTTGAGTTGGATCATCACCATCTGGTAGCAAATCATCATTATTGCTATCGAGAGGGTTTAAATCTGGGTCTGGCATCGTTCCATCCAAAGGATTCAAATCTGGATCTGACATATTATTATCAGGCGTTATATTGGTACCCATATCACCACCGTCACCAGCAGTAATAGCAATACCATTACCATCTACCATACTACTATCGTACAAAGTAAACTCAATACGACGGTTACGGAAACGACCTTGTTCAGTCGCATTAGTAGCAATTGGATCTGTTTCACCCATACCTTTAGTGGTCAATTTACTAGCATCAACACCCTGCGATACTAAATAGTCTCTCACTGAATCAGCACGCTCTTGTGATAATTCCATATTATATGCATTCGAAGCTTGTGCATCCGTATGACCAATAATGACCAGTTCCATATTAGGCACTTCTGTAATAATTTTGGCAGCACGATCTAAGAAAGGCTTGTTAGCATCTGGAATAAAGGCATCATCGAGAGTGAAGTTGATGACTTGTAGGCTCAATGCGCGAGCGACATCACGTGGATCTGGGTTTTCACCAATGTTATTTAAGGCAGTATCAGCAGCAACTAGACTGTTATCGATCTCACCTTGAATATCAAGCGGCCCTTCTGCTGATACCATAAATCCTGGAGCAGCAGCTTGAATGTCAGCAACTAGCTGCTCAAGTCCAGCAGCATCTGGTGAATTAACCAGAATACGATCACCTTTAATGATCATAGTAGCGTTTGGAGAGCTTTGAAAAATAGGTAAAATAGCGGCTAGGACAGCACTCGCTGGCATGTCGGCTGCGAAGCTATCATCGACATCGGCACGGCACTTATCCGATTCTCCACCGAAAGTAGTTGATAATGCATTCATAAGGGTCGTTTGTAATGCCTCATCACCAACATTCATACGGCAAGCAAACAAAGTATTTCCTTCGCCAGTAGCAAGCGCTAATGAAGCAGGTTCAATGGCAGAGGCAACCATAGTCTGCTCATCTTCCACAACTTCTTCAGCGACTACAGGCGTGGCAACAGGTGTTGGATCATCTTGGCAACCTCTTAGGAGTGCCCAAGCAAGTGCACCTAAAATAATTAAACCAATAATAGGTAACAGCGCTTTCATAAAGCTACCGTCTTTCTCCTCTTCACGTACTAGCGGCGCTGTGCTTGTCGTATCCGAGATACGGTGACCTACAACAGGAGCTGCAGCTAGCATGCCCGCAGGAATAACCGCACTCGCCCATGCTGGAATATGTTGCTGATAGCTGGATAAATTATCATTCAAAAACTGTGGCACTGGCGTCGTACCTGCCAAGCTCTTTATTTCATGGTAAGCAAGTGGTGCTGCCATAGCAATCAACCCACGAGAAGCTGTGGCATCGACGTTGTGTGCGCCTGCAAGCTCACGTGATATGCGATCACGATGTGCGCCATCTGTCCATACTCGATCATAAAAGCCTTGATCATCACGGGCGATGTTTTCGTTAGAGAAACGTCCATAAGTCTCATTGTCAGCTAAACGCGCTGCGAATATCGCGTAGAACTGCTCAAGCAAACTCTTTTTAGCTGGGCTATGGTCATCGCCTAATACAGCTGGGCTGACCGTTCGTGTCAAATGACTGATAATATCCATATCTCATATCCTCTAATAATTAATGTTTATATAATGGTTTTTAGAATCGCAAACATTTAAAAGTTGCACCAAAACTTGTACTCTTACGAACCGCCACTTGGGAAGTTAGCAGGTGTATCTTGTCGTACGTGTCAAATAGCTTTACTACGTGTAATAAGTAAATAGACGACAAATGGAGTAAAAAAACAAGATTTTACGTTTAATTCTTCATAATTGTCGTCGTCATTTTGTATTACTTATTGATTTACTTCACTATTGTCTTAGTATAATCATTAACCCGTCACTCACAACTAATGTGATGTTGTACAAATGCTACTTTAGGTAATATTAAAGATGTTACACGTAACTAAGAATAACTAAATGTAATATCTGTTAACATATTAACATTACGTTTATCATAAAGACGTCTGAGCTTGATAGGTGTCTTCTCTTACAAAAGTGCGCTCTATTAGTCTCAGTTGCTGTACTTATCTTATATGCGGTTTATCTTGTATATGATGAGCTGTCAATAGTCAGTATTTTTAACAGTTGCTTATATCTAGTTGGCTCTCACCGGATCGACTCTAATCTCTCTACTTGCCATCTCATCTACTTCAGACACAGATATCGGACCTGCTGGTACAGTAGGTAGAGGACTTATGCCTCGATTGGTATTTTGAGAACGGTTTTGTGCACTGCTTCCTATATCATTACCTATATTGTTGCCCAATGGATCAGAGATAATTCTATCTCCAGTATCATCATTAGGCTGATAATTATTTATACTAGACGTCTCATTATTGCTCTGATTAGTCAAAGCTTCATTTTCAAGCGAATTATTCATACCAGTAGCATTATCCACACCAATAATAGTGTTCTCATTATTTATAGCGGTGCTGTCAGGTAAAGGTATGGGAACGGCGCTATTGATCTGCATAGTCGGGACAATAATTCGCATATCACCGAGGAGCTGCTGGAGCAGCATATCATCAGGCGCTTCTAATATAATGCGCTCATCCTGTAATTGTAAACGTGCAAACGGTACTGCTCTAAGCAAAGTCAACATATCCGGTAACCTTTGTACCGTCATATTAGATAAACCAGTGGCGACTCCCTCGGCAATGGTAACCTCACAAGTGCTAGCTTGCTCACCGAAGCTAACATTAAACGCCTGTATGAGTGCATTTTGCATAGTGATGTTGCCTACAGTTGCGTTACACGTGTATAGCTGACCGCTATCATCAACACCTACGATCATCGATATAGGCGTTAAGGGTATCGCCGCTGGTTCTTCTGTCGGTGTGACCATAGTGGGCGGCGCAGGAGTATCTACTACGACTTGCTTGGGCTTAATAACTAGCGCCCAAGTCAGTCCTATTCCTGCTAATACCGCTAAGGCAAATATAAGCCAAGATATTTTTCGAACGCTTATATTGTGAGCGCGTACCTTTCTAAAGGGTCGAGTAGTCAAGAGCTCAGGGTTGTTTGCTATACGAACAGAATCAGATTTATTTTGCTCAGAATCACAATACTCAGAATAATGATGCTTGGAGGGATTGGCATGGATGGCGTCCGTATCAACGAACGCCTCTTGCTCAACACCGGTTGCTAAAGGCAATACGCTCTTATCTTTCTTTGTATTATCAAAATCTGATTGGTCAGCTACTGTTGATTGGCCAACTACTGAGGATGTATCAGGATTTAAGACCTCTGACGAAGAGGGTAAGACTATAATCTCAGGAGTCGCACCTATAAGATGATCAGCGATAACTGGTGCTGACCATACTGGTAGATATTGGCGTAACACTGGTTGTTGCGTTTGCAAATAGGCGGGCAAAAACTGACCACTAGCATGATCATTAAGCGCTTGATAAGCGATAGGTGCCGCGTTGATCAGCAGTTGCGTGGTGACTATCTCATTGATATGATGCGCGGCTGACAATTCTTTGATAATAATTTGACGGGCATGAGGGTCTTGCCATACCTGCTCAAACAAAGAGTCATGAATAGCCTCATGAACAGGTACATTAATTTGGTCACTGCGAAGTAGCATTGAGTAGACTTTTGGCATGGACAGACGCGTTGCCAAAATCGCGTAAAACTGCTCAAGTAGACTAAGCTGCGCAGCATCCATGCTATTGCCTAAGACGACAGTGCTGACCGTCTGTTCTAGATGTTCAATGATGTTCATAATATACCGCTTTCCTCAACTTATCCGTCAATCACAAGGTCTATTCATTTACAAGGTTTGTGCGTTGAGTATCCTCTCTTGCAAGCATCGTTACGCTCGTAATACGAAGCCTTACTCATCATCACTCGATATCATCTTGATTGCTTTATATTGATGTAAGCTACTAGATCTCTAGTCTGTTCTACTCATCGTCATCCTAGATCAAATATTCGTAGTTTTATTTTGATCAAAAGGCTTGAAACTTAGAGCGTGTCATATAATAGGCTTGGCCTAAGGATTACTTTTTTGCTTAATCATACTACACTTATTATTATTGTGACGGTCATTATCAGTCTGCTTGCTTGGCAAAACAAAGCGCTATTTAATCGACTGATTTTTTACCCGCCAGCGGTAGAGCAGGGACAATGGGATCGATTTGTTACTCATGGTTTTATTCACGCCGATAGTATGCATCTGCTCTTTAATATGTTTACTTTATACTTTTTTGGCCGCGCTATTGAAGGACTATATCAACCTTATCTCTGGGGTTATGGCTTTGTTGTATTTTATGTGCTTGCTATCATTGTGGCAATGATTCCAAGTTATATCAAAAACAGAAACAATGCCAGTTATCTTAGTCTCGGTGCCTCAGGCGGTGTATCAGCGGTTCTGTTCGCTTTTATATTGCTTGCGCCATGGGATACTCTATATCTATTTGCTATCGTGCCTATCCCAGCGATACTATTTGCTGTAGCCTATGTAGCTTATAGCATTTATGCCGATAGACGCGGCGGCTCCAATATCAACCATATGGCTCATTTGTGGGGCGGCGCCTTTGGTGTTATAGCGACAATAATTCTAGAGCCACAAGTTATTCCGCACTTTATCAGTGAGTTACTCTCTCCTATTCTTTAAACTTTTTCTTTAAACTTTTAGGTTCTATCATACTTTATGATTATAGATATTATTGGCGATATTCACGGTTATGCGGACAAGCTTATAGGACTGCTCACTCAGCTCGGTTATCAGCATAACGGTCAGTGTTTTATGCCGCCCAAAGGTCACCGCGCTTTATTTATAGGCGACTTGATTGATCGTGGTCCTCAGCAAATCAAGACGCTCGACATCGTCTTTGCGATGCTCGATGCTGATGTCGCTGACGCGGTGATGGGCAATCATGAATATAATGCGTTGGCATTCGCCACTCTAGACCCTGAACATGCTGAGAACTATTTACGTGAGCATAATGAGACACATACACGCCAGCACGAAGCGTTTTTAGCTGAGGTACCTTTTGGCTCAGAGCGACATCATTATTGGCTTAAACGCTTTTGTGAGATTCCATTGTGGCTTGAGACTGACTCGGCTTGTTTCGTTCATGCCTGCTGGGATGTCGATAGCATGGCCATACTCAAACCGCTATTAACTCGAGATAACTGTCTAACCCCTCAAGCCTTAACGCTCACCTCAAAAAAGCATACACCAATGTTTGATGCACTAGAGCGTGTATTAAAAGGTGTGGAGACGCCGTTACCTAAAGGTATCGTGATGGTAGATAAAGAAGGTACCACACGTTCGCGAGTACGAGTACGGTGGTGGCTAGATGATCTTGATAATCGTCCGATTCGTGAGATTGCGCGTGCGCCTCATTCAGCGATAGCGCAGATTCCTCTCGATACCAAGGCTGAGCCTATTGATTTTACTCTCAAGACGGACAAACCTATATTTGTCGGTCACTACTGGCTGACAGGGACACCTACGCCGCTCAGTACGCAGGTGGTCTGTACCGATTATTCAGCGGCGGTTGACAGTGGTTATTTGACTTGTTATCAGCTTGATACTGAGTGCCCACTGCCCCTTAGCCCAAATAACTTTGTACAATACCGCCATACATAGAATACCTATAACCCATCACCGAAACGAAGTCATATGTTAAATTTGGCGGACAAAGGCAATCTTGTCTTTACGGCACGAGCAAAAATTTTGTATGATGGTCTTTTTGAGGACATTGCCCTATGAGCACCCCTGATCACGCTACTGACCAAAATAACGCTATCGTCTCCCCAGCAGGTCAGCCTAAAGTAGGCATTATCATGGGTTCACAATCAGATTGGGCAACAATGAGCGCGGCGGCGCAGTTGTTAGCGGATTTTGGTATTGCTTTTGAATGCGAAGTGGTCTCTGCGCACCGTACTCCTGACAGATTGTTTGACTATGCCAAAGGCGCAAAAGACAAGGGTTTACAAGTCATTATCGCTGGTGCGGGCGGGGCGGCGCATCTGCCGGGTATGTGTGCCAGTCAAACACCGCTACCCGTCTTTGGTGTTCCCGTAAAATCCTCGATGCTTAGCGGCTGGGACAGCTTGCTCTCTATTGTACAAATGCCAAAAGGGGTTGCGGTTGGTACTCTGGCAATCGGTAGCGCTGGTGCCTATAATGCAGCATTATTAGCCATTCAAGTCTTGGCATTGCATGATAATCTGATTGCGACTAAGCTACAAGACTTGCGTCACACGCAAACCGAGACGATTCTTGCCAGCCCCATTCCCGGTATTATTAATCGTTAAAACAGTATAAAAATTTTGAATAGAATTTATCAAAGACAAGGTGCCTCTAGTGCACCTTTTCCTATTTTAATGTACCCTCTATACTTTTATATGTTGATATCACCCTTTCTGATGACTCAAAAGAGCCTGCTATGACGACAGACAATGCTTATCCTACCACCCAAACGATTCGTACTATAGGCATATTAGGGGGCGGTCAGCTCGGTATGATGCTCGCTGAGGCCGCCATGCCACTTGGCTATCGCTGTGTGTTTTTGGAGGACAACGCGGCGTGCCCAGCAAGCCTATACGGGCGCGTCTTTAGTGGTGAGCAATTAGAGGAATTTATCGCTGTAGCGGACGTGTTTACCTTAGAGTTTGAGAACACACCCACAGCGATTGTCGAGCAGCTAGCAGATCTAGCAAAATCAGGGCAAAAACAAGGTATGTATCCACCGCCTATTGCCCTTGATGTAGCGCAAGATCGCCTAAAAGAAAAGCAGATGTTCAATACTCTTAATATTGCAACGGTGCCCTTTGTCGCTGTCAACACTCAAGCTGAACTCACCCAAGCCTGCGAATCTTTAGGTCTCCCTATCGTACTCAAAACCAGTCGCGGCGGCTACGATGGCAAAGGTCAGTTTGTTATTAGAACAGACAATGATATAAAAGCGGCTTGGCATGCGCTCAAAGACGCGGTGAGCGGACAAGGTAGCTTGACACCAACCCCTGCCCCCTTAATCGCCGAAGGGTTTATTGATTTTAGTCGTGAGCTCTCTATTATCGCGACCCGTGCCGTAGATGGTCAAGTGCGCTGCTACGATTTGGTCGAAAACCATCACTATCAAGGTATACTAGCCAAGACTCAAGCGCCTGCTGTCGGGACGAGTCACTTATTTGAGCGGGCAAAAGACGCTATTACCACCGTCATGAATCATCTTGATTATGTCGGTACGATGGCGCTTGAATTGTTTGTGACCAAAGATACGCGTGGTCATGACTGTCTGCTTGCCAACGAGATTGCCCCGCGCGTACACAACTCTGGACATTGGAGCATTGAGGGCGCAGTCACCAGTCAGTTTGAGAACCATATTCGCGCGGTAGTTGGTCTACCCTTGGGTGATACCGGTAATATTCATCCTGCTATTATGCTCAATGTACTCGGTCAGTACCCAGACATCAGTAAAGTGCTCGAAATCGATGGCGCTCATTATCACAGTTATCATAAATCTGAGCGTGACAATCGCAAAATCGCTCATATTACTTTGATGCCAAATGACGTCGCTAACCTTGAACCTAGTTTGAGCAGGCTAATCGCCGTACTACCCAATAAAGTGGGTTTAGATAAAAAACACTCAGATATAGCAAACAAATCAGCAGAGCCAGAGTTGAGTCAACTAGACGCTCATGCCAGTATTGAAGTAAGCGAGACGGCTAAAGACTTAGATCTAAGTACAAGTAAAACTAAATCAAATGACAAGGCAAAAAAGTAATGCAAATTTGGATTGACGCTGACTCAGTGCCTCTCATAGCCAAAGACTTAATCATCAAAACCGCAGAGCGCACGCAGACGATGGCAATTTTTGTCGCCAATCAACCTATTAAGCTACGTAAATCTCCGCTGTTAGTGATGACGGTAGTACCACAAGGGTTCGATAAGGCTGATGATTATATCGTCGAAAAAATTCAGGCAGGCGATTTGGCGATTACCAGCGATATTCCTCTAGCTAATGATATCTTGGATAAAGGCGGTATGGTGCTAACCACGCGCGGCGTCATCTATGACAAAAACAACATCAAGCAAAAGCTCAACATGCGTGACTTTATGGATACCATGCGCGGTACGGGCGTGCTGGAATTGCAAGAGATGAGCGGACAAAAGCCATATGGTGACCGTGACAAAAAAGCCTTTGCCGACGGTCTAAACAAATTAGTGCGCTAGAGGTTGTCAAAAGTACGACTTCAACCCTTACTTATTTATTCCTTGCAAAGGCTATACACGCTATAACCAAACACTATGCAATCGGCACGCATCATAACGATGTGTGCCGATTTTTTTGTTATATTAGTGGTAGGTTTTAGATAAACCATCATTCAAACACTATTTAAAAAAGATAGGAGTAAATATGAAAATTTTAGTAATAGGGGCCAGTGGCCGTGTCGGTAGTGATTTGGTCGAACAATTATTAAATGACGATCATCAAGTTATCGGTACGACCAGACAAAATGAAAAACTATTCGGCAACGACAACTACACTCAACTTGATTTAGATATTACCGCTCACAAAGATGATATTCAAAACCAAATTGATGGAAATATTGATGCGGTGTATTTCGTCGCAGGTTCAGGGGGCAAAAACGTATTAGAAGTGGATCTACATGGTGCGGTTAAGACTATGCAGGCCACTCAAGACAAAGGTATCAAGCGTTACATCATGCTCAGTACGGTGTTCTCTCTAGATACCAGTCAATGGGATAGCCCTGGCATCAAAGATTTGAAAGACTATTACATCTGTAAGCATTATGCAGATCAGTGGCTCGTCAATAACAGCACCCTTGACTATACCGTTGTACAAGCGGGCGCACTCAAAGAGCGAGAAGCAACAGGCAAAATTACTATCGATGATAACGATTCAGGTGAGAATTCAATCAAAGACGTAGCAAGTACTTTGGCTGCGGTATTACATGCTGATAACACAATCAAGCAAGTCTTTAGTATGCACAATGGCGAGACAGCTATTACCGATGCGATTACTAAAATATAATTATATTTTTATTTTTATTTTAATACAGTGGTTTTAATAAAAAAGCAGACTACCAGAAAAGGCAGCCTGCTTTTTTATGCTCAGACCTACTGACCATATAGTTTCTTAGAGTACTAAAATTTATGCTTGACCACTCCGAAAAGTAATGACGTCTTGTATATTTTTCGCGTCAGTTACCACCATCAGCAAACGATCTAAACCGAGCGCAATCCCGCTACAAGGCGGCAAGTCATCACAAGCAGCGAGTAGATGCTCATCAATAGGCATTGACGGCAAATTATGATGGCGGCGCAATTGATTGTCCTGCTCAAAACGCACTCTTAGTGCCCGTCCGTCTGCTAGCTCGTCATAGGCATTTGCAATCTCGATACCGTTAATATATAGCTCAAAACGCTTGGCAATCTCGTTACCGTCTTTGTCCAAAGCTGTTTTTGCTAGCGCAGCAGTCGCTGGTGGATACTCAATAATTAGCGTTGGCAACTCATGACCTAAATATGGCTCTACCTCGTGACTAAATAGCAAGTCTAGCCACTCTTGTCGTACTTCTTTATCAGTGTTTTGTTTCTTGATACCCAGGTTATTCTGAGAATTAAAAGTAAGTAATCCTCTATCCTCTGCTACTGCCTGTAGTGCTGAGATACTAGCCGTCAACGGATGAATACCAACAAAATCCATAAAAGCATCGACATAACGATAGTGATTCATCACCACAGGATAACCGTAGAGCACCTCTAACATCTGCCCAAGCTCATCTGCCAAATCAGCCAAAGTATAATTCAGCTGATACCATTCGAGCATGGTGAATTCTATATTGTGCCGTGAGCCAATCTCATTATCCCGAAATACAGTGCATATCTGATAAATGGGTACGCGCCAACTGGCAAGCACACGTTTCATCGCAAATTCAGGCGAGGTATGTAAATAGTAAGTATGCGGTCGGTCTTGATACGTGACTTGAGCCGCTACCGATTGCAAAAAGGTGTCAGTATTACCCGCTTGCGACAATAGCGGTGTTTGCACTTCTAATACTTGACGCGTTGCAAAAAACTGCCTGATATCAGCAAGCATCTGCGCACGTTTTTGTGCCATTGCCAGCGTCATCGTTGGCATGTAGCTGGCTGCATAGCCAGGCTTATTATTAGGTGCATGGTTCAGTGAGGTCATAAGGGTCTACTATGATGGACTATTATCAGTTTTGTCATATCAAGCCTGCCATTCGCGACGTAGATGATACTCACGGCGCAGCTGATCAAAATCTGCCCCGCTTACTTCTCCATCAGCAATTTTGTGTCTCAAAGCCGCATCATCTTGCATTATGTCGTAGAACTTGACAAGCTGATTTGGATCATCTCTGAGCTCAGACCACAAAAACATATTGATAGGTAGCAGAGTATTCATAGATTGGGTAGGTATCACTGCTAGCTTGATACAGAGTGCATCATAGATGATTTGCGTGCCGCGTAGCTTACCCTCCAAGGTATAACCTGCAATATGCGGGGTGGCGATAGCGAGTTTAAATAGTAGACTCTCAGCCACTTGCGGCTCGTTCTCAAACACATCAAGCACTACCTGCCTACTCGTACATCCCATATCTGCTTCGAGCGCAGAGCCATCAATGACAGGCCCGCGAGCACTATTGATAAGTAGTGTATCTGCTGGCATCTTCGCCAAAGCATCACTATCGATAAGATGATGCGTTGGATAAGCGCTGCTGCCATTCGTATTTACGGCAGTATATTTATAAGTCAGAGGTACATGCAAGCTGACCACATCACTCTGTGTAAGCACTTGCTCAAAGCTGGCATTATTAATGGTCGATGCAGGTAATAGCGGATCATAACCGAGCACTCGCCAATCTAGATCGGTGGCGTACTGAGCCAGTGTACTACCGATATTGCCCAGTCCGATAATGCCAAGTGTCATTGGCTTTTGCCAATACTGGGGACGCAGCGTCAATATAGCTGTCAATACGTATTGCGCCACCGAGTGCTTGCTACACCCCGCTGCATTGGCAAAAGTAATATTGCGAGATTTTAGATACTGCTGATCGACATGATCAGTTCCTATTGTGGCAGAACCAACAAAATTCACACTGTTATTATCTTTGAGCAACATCTCATCGACCTGAGTCACTGAGCGTATCAAAAGAACATCGGGCTGCAAGCTACTCAATAACGAGGCGTCAATATCACGTCCAGCGACGCTAACGACGTTAATCATTTGATCACTCGTTTGACTCAAATTTGCGGTAGTAAAAAATTCAGCGAGACTGGCAATGTTGTTATCTGCAACGATAGTAAGATTTTTGGCGTTATTTATCATAAAGTCATTAGTAGGTCGTAGTCAGTTATATTCTATTATAAGCATCAAGTGTCTGTGTTGCCTTTATCAACGGTGGCTTCATTAGCAGACGCTAGTAGCTTACCATCATCCAAAATCGTTTCTTTTGGCGCAAACACTTCATTTTTGTGATTGGATATCCACTCACGCCAAACCGCAAGACCGATGGCGAGTACGACAGGTCCAATAAATAAGCCCACAAAACCAAAAGCCGTCAAACCGCCGAGCACCCCGATAAAAATGATAATAAACGGAATCTTGGTCGCACCGCTAATGACGATAGGACGAATCAAATTATCCACCCAGCTAATCACTAACGTGCCCCATAATGCCAGACCAATACCCTCAGCGGTATAGCCTTGACTAAGTAACCAGATCGACACCCCACCCCAAACAAATGGCGTGCCAAAAGGAATCAGCGCAATGATGAAGGTAACAATAGTCAATAAAATAGGACTGGGCGCACCAGCGAAGTAATAGCCGATACCAGCAAGCAGGGCTTGCGCAAGCGCCGTCAGGCCAATACCGTAGACGACAGCACGTGTGGTTGTACCTACAGAGTCAATATAACCATCGATACGATTGCCAATAATATTGCGTAGTGCTTGACGAATTTGGCGGATCAAGCTAGTACCATCGCGGTAAAAGAAAAAAAGTGTCATCAGTGCCATACCAAGTTTGGCCAGACTACTGAGCACAACATCAAGAGCAACTTTGCCATAATATAAATGCGACTGTACCCAAACCCGAAAGGCCTCAAGTGTCTCTTCTGGGTTTTTATTGATTCTCCATAACACGTCTTTGACCTGTTGACCTATGATAGGCAAGTCTTTGATAGATTCAGGCACATCTAAATAGCCGACTCGAATACGATAGATCAAATTACTAATCAAACTCACCGCTTCTTGTTGCAAAATAAAGAGACCAAAGACAAGCGGTATCCCGATGATAAGAGTAATGCTCACAGTCATAACCCCAGCACTAACCCCAGAGCTAAACCGAGCTTTCTCATTAAAAAACTGATAAACAGGAAAAGTGACATAAGCCAAAATCGCCGCCCAAAGTGCAGGTACTATAAAGAACTGTATTACCTGAAAGCATAATATAAACAGTACTGCCAGCAACGTAATAGCCAGCAAGCGCTGAATAATAAACTCTTTTGTCCAGTGTTCAATCATAGCGGTGTAACCAAAATCAGTGAGCAAGAGTTTTGCTATAAAGTAATAGATAAATAAAAATCAGCTTATAGACAAAAGCTATAAGCTGTATTTGATGGCAAATTAAGAATATCAGTATTAGCCAAAAACTTGAAATCAGCTCAAGTCAAAAAGCCATATCAGTCAATAGTTATCATTATGCATTAGAATATAACGAATATATAATACTGTGTTGTAACTTTTACTTACAACTGTGATTCTAAGCAATAGCAATCTCGGCTAAGTGATAAAATGGCTTTGTTATTTTGCGTCACTTTGTATAGGCGTCTTACTGAGTTAATAGCCGTGCTAAATCACCGGCGCGTTCTATAAGGGTCTTTAATTAATGCTATACTAGAGCGGTTGTCTGCTAGATTCAGACCACTTTTGCGTCATCTATAAGTGATTATAACTAGGCTGTTTTGTTGAAATTAAAGTGCACTATAAATTGTATTAGTCGTTAATAATTAAGACACTTTGAATCAAATATAGAGCATTCGTTAGAGCTGATAGTCAGGCGTTGTATTAATGCCTAAGCCCTACTGATGTAGACGTTATTCTAAGCTCAAGATTTGAGCTTAGATTCTAATTAATAATAATTTTATATAAAACCATTTGCATAACATAAATAGGAACAATAACAATGTCAAAAGACACTGATAATCCAAACTCTACAAATAACCCAAGCGACAAGCCTGTAAACACTGTCACCTTTGCATTAGCGCAAGCGCAGTTTTTGGTCGGTGATATCATCACTAACGCTGAAAAAATGCGTACCTTAGCACTACAAGCACGCGAGCAAGGCGCTGATGTCATCGTCTTTCCTGAGCTGGCATTATTAGGCTATCCGCCGCAAGATTTATTACTACGTCCAAGCTTATCTGGTCGTATCAAAAGCGCCTTATCAAGCCTGAGTGATATCGACGATATCGTCATGATTGTCGGCTACCCTCATGTCGACCATCACGGTACCTTTAATTCAGCCGCGATCTTACATAATGGTCATCAAAAAGGCTTTTATCACAAGCAAATATTGCCAAATTACGGCGTTTTTGATGAGCGTCGCTACTTCGATAAAGGTCGCAATCAGGTGTTGTTCGACTACAAAGGTATTACTATCGGTCTGCTCATCTGTGAAGACTTGTGGGAAAAAGGACCTATTGCCGATCTCAAAGAGCAAGGTGCTGATCTTATCGTCAGCCTAAATGCCTCGCCATTTGAGAGTAGTAAACAAGACCAGCGTAAAGACATGCTCATCAAACGTAGCCGCGAGCATAACCTACCTATCGTTTATGTCAATGCGGTTGGCGGACAAGATGATTTGGTATTCGATGGCGGCTCTATGATCATGCAAGCGGATGGTAACATCGCTCATGAAGCCCCGCGCTTTATGAATCAGTTATTGCTCGCCACTTTAGATATCAAGAGCAACTCATTTAATACTCAAAACAAAGCGCCGCTGTCATTGAGCCGTGAGTCTGAGATGTATCAGGCCTTGGTTGTTGGTCTGCGAGATTACGTCAATTTATCAGGGTTCTCTGGTATCATCGTCGGTCTATCGGGTGGTATTGATTCGGCATTAACGCTTTGCATCGCGGTAGATGCGTTAGGCGCTGACAAAGTCTATGCGGTGATGATGCCGTATGAGTACACCTCGCAGATCAGTCTAGAGGACGCGCAAGCACAAGCGCGCCGTCTCAATGTCTCTTATACCGTCTGTCCTATCTTTGATGCGGTTGAAGGCATTCGCCATACGCTAGCGCCTTTATTCAACAAGTCGCCTGCCGATACTACCGAAGAGAACATTCAAGCCCGCGCGCGCGGCGTAGTACTTATGGCATTGTCCAATAAATTTGGTCATCTGGTCATCACAACCGGTAATAAGTCTGAGCTGGCGGTGGGTTACTCAACCCTATATGGTGATATGGCAGGCGGTTTTGATGTGCTAAAAGACGTCTATAAAACGCAAGTGTATGACTTGGCAAATTACCGTAATCGCTTGGAGGATACGCCCGTTATTCCTGAGCGGGTGATTACTCGTCCACCATCAGCGGAACTACGTCCTGATCAAAAAGACCAAGACAGCTTGCCTGGCTATGATGTATTGGATGGTATCTTGACGATGTATATTGATGAAGATATGGGTTATCAAGACATCATCGATAAAGGGTTTGATGCTGATGTCGTCGCCCGAGTCATCGGCCTAGTCGATCGTAGCGAGTTTAAACGTGCTCAGGCGCCACTTGGCACCAAAATTAGTCACAAAGCTTTTGGTCGTGAGCGCCGCTATCCTTTAATGAATAAGTGGTCTATAAAAGGTTAATTTATAAAGCTCTGCATCAACGATTTATTATAAGCTGAGCACTTGCTCAGCTTTTTTAGTGACATGACGCCCATTGACTATGCTCATTCTCAATTTGAGATTCTGGCAACGGATCGTCTCAAAATCAATCAACTCTTAGTCACCAAACTTGAAGATAACTTATAGATTACTTTTTGAAGTTAATCGCGCGCGCCAAAGATTGCTGTACCGACACGTACCGTAGTAGAGCCGCCTGCGATAGCCTCCGCCATATCGCCACTCATGCCCATACTCAAAGTATCCCAAGCGATAAGCTCTGAGTGCGCGTCTTTAATCTCGTTAAACAGTTTCTGGGTACGCACAAAAGCATCTGTATCTGCTTTGGATGGGATGATCATCAAACCGCGCAAACACAGACGCTTATAGTCTTTTATGGACGCTATCAACTTAGGCAGCTCGCTTGGTAAACATCCTGATTTACTGTCTTCATTGTCAATATTAAGCTGGATCAAAACGTTGAGTGGCGTCATACTCTCTGGTCTTTGCTCGTTCAGCCGCTTAGCGATAATATCGCGCTCAAGGGTCTGTACCCAATCGAAATTTTCAGCAATATCTCGCGTCTTGTTGCGCTGAATACTGCCGATGTAATGCCAAACGACCTCACTCGCTTTTGTGTCGTTTTTTAGCACTTCTATCTTTTCAAGCGCTTCTTGCAAGTAATTTTCCCCAAAATGTTGCTGCCCTTGCTCAGCTAAAGCGGCGATCATTGATACTGGTTTGGTTTTTGAAACCGCAAGCAAAGTAACGTTATCTGTTTGCGATGACTCACAGGCGTCTTTGATTTGTCCAAGCGTTTGCTGCCAGCGCTCAATCAAACCTTTGCTATCGAAGCTTACTTTTGTGGAGCTCTCATTTTTATCTACGTGCTTAGCGTCCATAAGTCTCTCTTTTAGTCGTTTGCGATACTCAGGCTATCGCCTTTATCTATGATGATATTGTTTTCAGATTTTATCTTAATATGGCATATATTTTACTTTTTAAATTTTTC
Source organism: Psychrobacter sp. DM4 (assembly GCF_051307035.1). Lineage (GTDB taxonomy): Bacteria > Pseudomonadota > Gammaproteobacteria > Pseudomonadales > Moraxellaceae > Psychrobacter. The sequence goes on along the minus strand of NZ_CP195536.1, from coordinate 380,037 downwards.
TTAGATATTTAAATATTGTCTGAGTGGTTATGATATTGTTATCTTAGCTCATCTACAGTATTTCACATTTGAGTACTTATTGATTTTGCACTGTATGTTTTTATTCATGATTTAATGCTACTGATTCATTGTTACTAATAGGATTGCTCAATTATGGCTGAAAAGAATACCTTGAACATTGAAGATTTATTGCGGTTTGCGGTCAAGCACAATGCATCAGATCTACATATATCAGCGGGCATGCAAGCGATGATTCGCGTCGATGGTGAGATGACTCGTATCAATATGCCTGTGATGACGCATCAAGTGGTGCATCAGCTTATTTATGACATTATGAATGACAAGCAGCGTGCAGATTTTGAAGAATTCTTTGAGACCGATTTTTCTTTTGAGATTCCAGATTTGGCACGTTTTCGTGTGAATGCGTTCAATCAAAATCGCGGCGCAGGCGCGGTATTTCGTACGATTCCCTCTAAAGTATTGACAATGGAGGATTTGGGCATGGGCGAGGTGTTCAAGCGTGTCTCTGACTTTAAGCGCGGCGTAGTCTTGGTGACAGGGCCTACCGGTTCAGGTAAGTCAACTACCCTTGCCGCTATGATCGATTATATTAACGAGAGTCGTAAAGAGCATATCTTGACCATTGAAGATCCAATAGAGTTTGTACACGAGTCCAAAAAAAGCCTAGTCAACCAGCGTGAAGTGCATAGAGATACTTTAGGTTTTGAGCCGGCTTTGCGATCAGCACTACGTGAAGATCCTGACATTATTTTGGTTGGTGAGCTGCGAGATCTTGAGACCATACGCTTGGCTCTGACCGCTGCTGAAACAGGACACTTAGTCTTTGGCACTTTGCATACGAGCTCTGCGGCCAAAACCATTGACCGTGTGATTGACGTGTTCCCTGCCGCCGAAAAAGACATGATTCGAGCGATGTTATCTGAATCTCTACAAGCCGTCATCTCACAGACCTTACTTAAGCGTCAAACAGGCGGGCGTATTGCTGCTCATGAGATTATGCTCGGCACGCCTGCTATTCGTAACCTTATTCGCGAAAATAAAATTGCGCAGATGTATTCCTCCATTCAAACAGGAGCCAGCGACGGTATGATTACTTTGGATCAAACCCTTAAAAACTTAGTAGCGCAAGGCATTATTAGTAAAGATGTTGCTCGCCCTTATGCTAAACAACCAGACGCGTTTATGTAGAGTAAAACGGCTTTTGCACTGAGTGATTGGTATCAAAGGATTGACCCCAAGCATTAAGATAAAATAACAGGGACAGGGATAGATAAAGAGGATAACTATGGATTTTGATAAATTATTACAGCTTATGGTTAAAAAAAACGGTTCAGACCTTTTTATAACCGCTGATGTCCCACCTTCTATGAAGATCAATGGTCAGATACTAGCGATTGGCAAGACACCGCTCACCGCCGAGCAATCTATGACATGGGTCAAAAGCGTGATGACACCAAGTCAAGTTAAAGAGTTTGAGACGACGAACGAGTGTCAATTTGCTATCACTGATAAAGCGCAGCATGCTCGTTTTCGGGTCAGTGCTTTTGTTCAGCGTGATATGGCAGGTATGATTTTACGTAAAATCGAGAATAAGATTCCAACGGTTGAAGAACTGTGCTTACCGCCCTCGCTAAAAGAGCTGGCAATGAAAAAGCGCGGTATTATTCTACTGGTTGGTGCGACAGGAACAGGCAAATCCTCTACCCTTGCGGCTATGATAGGTCATCGTAATCAAAACTCTCACGGTCATATCATTACTATCGAAGACCCTATCGAATTTATTCATGAGCATCGCGGTTGTATTATTACCCAGCGCGAGGTGGGTATCGATACGCTCTCCTTTGAAGCAGGTCTCAAAAATACTTTGCGTCAAGCACCAGATGTCATCTTGATTGGTGAGATTCGTAACCCTGAAGTCATGAGTTATGCCATCCAGTATGCTGAAACGGGACACTTAGTGTTTGCAACCTTGCATGCCAATAATGCCAACCAAGCAATTGATCGTATTATTCATTTTTTTGAAGCTGAGCGGCACAGTCAGCTGCTTATGGATCTATCATTGAACTTGCAAGCAATCGTAGCCCAGCAGCTTATTCCAACGCCTGATGGCGAAAGCTGCCGCGCTGCGGTTGAGATTTTGCTCAATTCAAAACTGATTAGTAGCTGTATTCGTAAAGGTGATATCCACGAAATCAAAGAAGTGATGACGCGCTCACGTGATAGCAATATGCAAACCTTTGATCAGGCACTGCTCGACTTGTATGAAGAGGGTGAGATCACTTACGAAGATGCGATCATGCATGCGGACTCTGCTAACGACCTACGCCTAAAAATCAAGCTAAGTGGCAAAAATCGCGGCGAAAAAACGGATGAAGATTCTGATGGATTGTCATTGGTCGTCAATTAAATTCTTCATTAGTACTAAAAAAACAGCGCTCGAAGTGAGCGCTGTTTTTATTGAATCAAAATCTGCTATCTTGCGTTGTCTTGGCATTCTTTATTGCCACAAATACCGTAAAGCACCAACGAATGACCTGACAATTTAAAACCATGCTCTTTGGCAACTTTGAGCTGCTCCTCTTCAATAGTTTCATTATGAAACTCAACGATCTTGCCGCAAACATCACAAACTAGGTGGTCATGATGCTCCTCTTGCGTGATCTCAAAGACGGATAGGTTATTTTCAAAATTATGGCGCTCAACGATTCCTGCTTGTTCAAACTGAGTTAATACGCGGTATACGGTAGCCAAGCCCACATCTTCGCCTTGCCCTATTAGCGCTTTGTATACTTCTTCTGCACTCATATGATGCATCTCTGCTCGCTCAAGCAGCTCTAATATTTTGATACGCGGTAATGTAACTTTTAAACCCGCTTTACGTAGATCTTGATTGGTAAAAGACATAGTACTCCTTCTAACGGTCGAAGTTTTAGCAACGGATTGGGTACTTTTATTACGGTAAAATCACTCATAATGAGCATATTATTTTATGACGGGCATTATAGCTACCAAAGCGCAAGTCCATGAATCTAATATAAAAACAGCTTATCATCTTATAGAGTATTTGGTAAATAATGACGTAAGTAGTAGGCAATATCCTGTAAATGACGTATCATTTGTCCAAGATTGTCGGTAGAGTGTCACCTATCGCGCCTAATCCATCTTTAATGAGTCATCTTATCATGATAAAGTCATCAACCTCTCGATTGTTTTATGCTCTGCCACTAAGCGTGTTACGCAAAGCGGCTACTATCAGCCTACTGAGCGCATCAGTTGCTATGTCTGGCTGCTCTTTGCTCAGCGTATACAAGATAGACTTGCCGCAAGGGACTCCTATCACTCAAGTACAAGCGCAAAAGATTCAAGTAGGTATGAATCAAAACCAGGTACTATATGCCTTGGGTAGCCCCGCTATCAAAGATACTTTAGCGCCCGATCGTTGGGATTATATTTATGACTACAAGGCAGGTACTGAAGGCGAAAGAAAAGGTATAGCCGATGTCAAAAACGCCAGTCAGCACCTGATTGTTTATTTTGATGATAGGGGTATTGTTACTCGTATTGAGGGTATAGAGACCCTTCCCGTATCTTAGAACCGTTTAGGATTGGATAGCCATAGATACTTTTTGGTAGTTATAGCGACTTAACGATCAGATTTATTTTTGCGCTGAGACATTGGGTCAGCGCTTAAACTCCGATATATCTCGATACGATCAAAGGGCTGTAATAGATAGCTCAGTGGCTGCTTTTGCGAATAAATACCAACGTGCCAGCGCTTCGCCGCTGGCACTGTTGTCTCTGCTACCTGCTCACACCAAGAGGCCAACGCTGCAAACTTTGTCAGCCATCCTGATTGTGCTAATGCTTCATACAGCACCGTTCCCTCTACAACCTCAAGCGTAGTATAGTGCTGGTGCTGCTCGTCTTCAGCATAAGCTAAATATACGGTTATCGTCTCTAAGTTTTTGATCTGACTTGCTATCAGCTCAACCATTGCATCATCCATCCTACTAGAGCCAATATCAGGGCTAGAGGAACGATTAAGCGTATAGCCACACGCCATAAGTTATAAAATGCTTCATTACTAAAATTTAGTGATTTGCGTAAGTGACTGATTTTCATCTGCCATCCTGCAAATACGGACAATAATAAGACAGCAATAGTGCTAACAATAACCAGCAGTCCAACCAACCAAGTCGATGGCACGACTACCGTCAGTAGCACTCCTAGTACAAGTGTTATCAGTAAGCTGGCAATAACACCAAATTTGTGGCTCAGTTGCTGAGCGGCGTAATGCAATAAATAACTGGCGACAAAGATCACCCCTACTCCATACAGCAATTTAGCTATCGGTGGCAGGCTCAGTCCGCTGATAAATAGCGCTATAACCCCAACGATAAGCTGCAGCATCCAAATCGGTAATACTAGTTTGGTCGCACGATAGACAGTAGAGCGGTTTGAAGCATGGGCTGTTGGAGTGTTATCACCACTATCATTCTGTGATGCTACTGCACTGACCACTTGCTTGGCGACTAAGTTCTGAGCGAACCAATAGAGTCCAGTACCTGCGCCAACGCTGACTAACGCCAAAGCCACTGCACGAGCCCACTCTCTTAAACTGACATTGGTCATCGCAAACTCAATCTGAGGTAGACCGTTGACCACTCCAAGTAACAGACCTAGTACCATAAGACCAAGACCTATAGGTAGAGGTGCTACGCCCAGTAAACTTAACAGTACTGCTACTACCATTAGACCTGCAGCAATTGCAAAGCTTGGAATAGCAGGAGCACTATCAAGTGCATTAAGGCCTGTCATAATGCCATCAGCTGATCCTGATATGACTAGTGCTGCGATTACGATAGAGACAAGGGCTGCCAACCAACCAAAACTACGCCATAATGGACTAGCATCTGCCTCTCTCGTCAGTTTTTGCATACCAGCTATCGGCGCATCAATACTACGATAAGCCAAGGCAATCTCAGCATACACTACAGGCAATGACACTAGTATCATAGCTAGTAGCCATAGCAGCCAAAAATCAATCTCACCAATAGCAGTAGGTGCAAACCAACGAAAGAGTAGCAGTGGCAAAAGAGCGGCAACAAAATAAGAAGCGTAGCGAATCATGATAATCTCAACCAAAAGGAGCAAATAAGAATAGTAAAGCTATAATGATAAAAAAACCCCGATAACGGGGCTTTATAATTCAGTAAAAAAAGGCGCTAAAAGTCTTAGTGAACCGCGCTAATATAATCTGACAAGATACGAATATCGCGATCTGACAATCTTGAAGCAACCGTTTGCATCATGCCTTTCTCGCCCTTTTTTGCGGCATCATTGTAACGCATCTGAGCATCGCCATCGACATCGTCTTCACGGCCTGCAGCGCGGAAAAGCTTGAGCTGTGTTGAGATGTATTCAGCATGCTGTCCACCTAAGCGCGGAAATGCAGCCCATGCATTGCCAGCAGCATCAGGCCCATGACAGCCAGCGCAGCCGATGACATTACGTGATTTAGCGCCGCCAAGGAACAGTTTGGTCGCTTCTTGATGAGTGGCAGGATTACCAAAACCTACGCTCCATGGCGCTTGTGAAGAGTAGTAAGCTGCGACGTTTGCCATATCTTGCTGTGATAAGTTGGCAACTTGTGATTGCATAATACCGTTGACACGATAGCCTGACTTAAAGTTGACCAGCTGCTTGTATAAATACTTGACGTTTTGTCCGCCAAGATTTGGCTGTGTTGGAATCGGGCTAACGCCGTCAACGCCGTGGCAAGCGGCACATACAGTTTCCGCGATCTGTTTACCCGCATTGATATCGTGTTCAGGGACAATAATAGCAGCGTGGGCGCTGAAACTTGCAACACATAAGCTGGCGGCAGCAATTAACTTTTTCATTGATAAAAATCCTACTGGCTCGGCATAAGCGTAATTTGAGATAGACAGTGACCGTTTAGTGCATCAGCTCAACAGGGTAAGTTGAAATGATGTTTTATGTCTACTAACTAAAGGTGTAAAATCACTAGTTTTTGACTATAAAATTTTGATTGTCTACTATTCAAAATAACTTACTGATATCAGGGTTTATTTATAAATATTATAGCAAGACTTTGTAGTATTTGCCTACTTAATCCTAGCACCCTATGGTTTTTCTACCAATTGATCTTGGTAGACTCTATCGGATAGTTTCACTTAAGTGGCTTTGATTATTTGGCCATATGCTTTATTAACTGGCGGTAATCCTCGTCGCTACAAGTCTCGCACAAGCCGCCTGCTGGCATTTGGGTCATACCGTTTTTGACAGAATCGATAAGCGTAGGCATGCCCTTTTGCTGTATGAGTTTTTGCCATTTAGCGCTATCGCCTTTTTTGATAGCCTTCAGAGCGCCACTGTTATGACAAGCGGCGCAAGAGTCATCATAGATAGCCTCTATGTCAGCTGCATAAACGCCTGTTGTCATCGCTAAGCTCATGATCCCTATAATACTGCTACTGACTAATAGACGTTTGGCTCTATATAAGCCTATCGATGATGATTTGATCAAAAGTGTGGTGACAATATTCATGGAACACCTCCTTCCTTGTTCAATTATCGTTCAATTATCATTGTAACCAAATATGTCAACATAAGGTAGACTTATCAAGTTTGGCTTTGGTAAGTCGCAAATAGACGGATTACGCAGGCTCGTCACGCCGCCTTTAATAATTTTGCTAAGCCGCTATCTTTTTTAATGTTATGCTGCATCTATACCTCATTACCTATTCAAGCCAAATTTTATTTTTACAATAACGAGTCACTTATGAGTACCCCGTTCAACGATGTTGCTGCTGAAGATGCGGTTTTTAATACCAAGTCTCGTCAGCGTATACAGCAAACTGAGTTTATGACCTCAGCACCTACTTTTCGACTTTGTCCTCCTGATGTGGGCTTCGAAGTTGCTTTTGCTGGACGCTCAAATGCAGGTAAGTCTTCAGCGATCAACGCGCTTACCAATCAGCGTCAGCTAGCGCGCTCATCAAAAACGCCTGGGCGCACGCAGATGATTAACTTTTTTAGTATTGGTGATACTGATACTCGTCTGGTTGATTTGCCAGGTTATGGCTACGCAGCCGTTCCGCTTGAGATGAAAAAAGAGTGGCAGGTCGAGCTTGAAGAGTACTTAGTATCCCGTTCAAGTTTGGCGGGTCTAGTGCTCATGAGCGACATCCGTCATCCGCTCAAATTTTTTGATGAGCAAATGCTACATTGGGCCAAAGACGGAGAGTTACCGGTTCACATCTTGTTGACCAAAGCGGATAAGCTCAAATATGGCGCTTCCAAAAACGCCTTACTGAATACTCGCAAAAGACTAAAAGAGCTGAGTCTTGACTGTACTATTCAGCTATTCTCCGCCCTCAGAAAAGAAGGTCTTGATGAATTGGCTGGGGTGATGGGTCATTGGTATGAATACAAGCTCAATAAGGATAATGCCCTTGAATACCCTATTCATGCAAATGATGCGCAGATTTTAGACGTAGAAGAAACTGCTGAACAGGATCAGCCAGCAAAATAAGTTATTTGTTGCTGATTAATTTTAAAAAAGGGTTATCGCTATTAACGATAACCCTTTTTTTTACCTAAAAAACACACTTAACCAGACAAAATCTCAGCTAACTCTTGCGGTGAGTCAACCTGATAAGTGGGGTTTTGCTCTGCAAGAGTACTGCTAGACGCCGCACCATAATTGACCGCGATACTCATCATACCAAGCGCATTTGCCATTTGAATATCGTAGATACTATCACCGATAAATACGGCATCAGATACGTGCTGCCGCGTATGATTTAAAATATCACTGAGCATCTGCGGATCAGGTTTAGAGCCTGACTCATCTGTGCTGCGCGTAATCGCAAAGTAATGATGGCTGTTTGACGCATCCAAAACTCTATCAAGTCCTTGACGCTTTTTTCCTGTTGCTACAGCAAGGATTTTGCCGCGCTGCTGTAGCGTTTTTAGCATGTGCTCTATTGAGTCAAAAAAAGGCGTGCAATGACTGTTAGCGACATAATGCGCGACATAACTGTGTTGAATATCCTGTTTTTGAGTATCAGATGCTTTGGGGTACAAGATATCGATACCCTTCATCAAACTAAGTCCAATGATGACTTTTACAGCGTCATCTGTCGTATCAAAACCATGCGCCTCTCCTGCGATATGCATAGACTCAACGATAAGCCCTATAGAATCCATTAAGGTGCCGTCCCAATCAAAGATCATTAAAGATTTATCGGATGGACGACTTATTAGTGGTGAATCTTGAATAGAGAGCATAGTGTTATTTGCGTTATTATTTTTATTCATAGCTAACCTTTATAGCATATAAAAATGGCTTGCCAGTATAGTGAGCAAGCCATTATCGATGTTGTATCTGTGTTAGTTTGAGTAGTCTTGCTTGCCTAGTTATTGCGGCAAGTTATTGTGGCAACGTTTGGTCATTGGGTATTAGCGCGAGGAGCTCTTCAGGCAGCGGCGCGGTAATCGGATCATAACCTGGGATGTCTAAGCGCCAAGCATGCAAGCACAAGCGATGTACACCTGATTTGTCATGGACATGGTATTTGTCATCGCCCAAAATCGCATGGCCAATATGCGCTAGATGTACGCGTATCTGATGGGTGCGTCCGGTCAGTGGCTTGGCTTCTATTAGGCTTACTGGCTGATTGTTCAAGGTAAAACGCGCGTGAACGCTGATATCCGTTTGGCTCTCTTTGGCTTGCTCATCTTTGGCATCAACCTTGACTCGGCGCTCACCACTTGCCACCGTATAGCGCAATAATGGCGCATCGATACGCAGCTCACCTAGCGCAGGCTGACCTTTGGCTAGACACAAATAATGCTTTTGAATGGTTTTGTCGACTAGATGCTGTTGCAAGGCTTTGAGCGTTGAGCGCTTCTTAGAAATCATAAGCAGCCCTGAGGTGTCTTTATCGATACGATGTATCAACTCTAGGTACTTTTTGCCTGTGACTTCGCGCATCGCCTCAATAACTCCAAAATTGAGGCCACTACCACCATGTACAGCGATCCCTGAGGGTTTATTGAGCACTATCAGACCCTCATCTTCATACACCACACGTGCCAGCAAGCTTTTGGCAAATTCAGCGCTGATAATCGGTTTTTCTCGGGTTGCTAGCTGTACAGGCGCGATACGCACCACATCTTCACGCTGTAATCTATCATGCGCTTTACAGCGCTTATTATTCACTCGAATCTCATCGGAGCGAATCATCTTGTAGATGTGCGATTTTGGCAGACCTTTGAGGCGGTTAAGCAAAAAGTTATCCAAGCGCTGATCGTGCTGATGGCGGGTAACCTCAAGATAATTTACTTTTTCAAAGTTTCCGATCTCATCATCTGCGCTTTGGGGGCGAGTCTTACTATTGAAGATAGCAGGGGCTTGATGAAGGCTTTCGTTGTTTGTCGTTACTTGATTTGTCATTTTTAGTTAGGTATTTACACAAAGATTTGCTATAGTTTAGCATGTTGAGCACGGGTGGCGGTAACGTTACGCGTCTCATCCGATTTTAAAGTATAACTGTGACACCCCATTAAACCCTTTTTTTACTTAACACGCGCACAACGACACTTTGATTTGTTTTATGGCCTTACAAGCCATTTATTGTGATCATTTAGACGGCGCAGTTGAGCAAGTTTAAGCAGATAAGTTACTTTTAGCTGCCTACGTGTTGGCGGTCAAACATAATCGATAGCAGCTTACTGATAGATTGTGACCATTGGATAGTGACAATAACCCTACCCTCAAGTCTCAAAGCTATCTTAAAGCCTAGTCTTAGCCTTACAAGCCGGACTTTTATTTTGTTTGCCAAGTACGCCCCGCTGATAATAAGCAAAGCTATAAAGAGTAATTTTACTGTTTTTGATAGACGTTTTATTCGTCAAAATAATAGATAACCCTATAAAAGTCTGAACTGAGCATCAAGGATTTACAACCCTTATTATCAGACTATCGCTTAGTGCGATAAGACAACTAAAAATTATTGATTACTGGTACTGGCATGACGCCATCTGACAACCCTTTTAATAGCGCCGTTTGAGTAATAATACCAAGCTGCTCGATCAGATTTGATTATTTATGTACTGCCTAACACCCAATGCATAATGCATCTGCTAACAACGGATACAAAAAACTAGAAATAGTGAATCACTACTCGTCATGTACGACTGAATTATACAGCTCAAATGAGCACTCTATTTATCGCTACATTGTTGTATCAAGCCCATAAATAGCTAGCTTATAAAGAAAGTATAAAAACAGACAATTTATAGAGTTACGATCTATATCTTCTGTGCCAATCAATAACATTATGCCTAGCATCTGAGTCTTAACTCAAAAAGCATAAGCATAAACTGTCAAATAGGCCTCGTTATTATCTTACGATAAAACGTCTACGATCGCGATAATTAGTCATCGCACTTGCCACTGAGCTTACCTGTATACCGTCGTTACTGTGCGTCCTCATAGGATATAAATATGAAACGCATTTTAATTAACGCCACTCAAAACGAAGAGATTCGTGTTGCCCTCTGTAAAGGCAATCATCTATACGATTTTGATTTAGAAAACCGTACTCGTGAACAAAAAAAATCCAACATATATAAAGGCCATGTGACTCGTGTTGAGCCTTCATTAGAAGCGGTGTTCGTTGAATATGGCTCACAGCGCCAAGGGTTCCTGCCTATTCGTGAAATATCAAGCGAGTATCTGAGCGGCAATCCGCGTGATGAAAATATCAAAAAACTCATCAAAGAAGGCGATGAGCTGATCGTACAAGTTGAAAAAGAAGAGCGCGGTAACAAAGGCGCTGCCCTTTCGACTTATGTGTCATTAGCGGGTCGCTACTTGGTACTAATGCCAAACAACCCTCGCGGCGGCGGAATCTCTCGTCAAATCTCAGGCAAACTGCGTGAAGACATGAAGCGTATGCTGAGCAACCTCGATCTGCCAAAGGGCATGAGCGTTATTATCCGTACAGCAGGTATTGGTAAGACACAAGAGGACTTGCAACACGATCTAAATCATCTGCTCAATATCTGGCAAGCCATTCAGGAACAAAACCAAAAATATCCTTCACCGCGTCTTGTGCATCAAGAGGCTGGCGTCGTTACGCGTGCGGTTCGAGACTATTTGCGTGATGACATCACTGAGATTTGGATCGATAACGAAAACGCTTATATTGAAGCGGCAGGCTTCATCGATGCGGTCATGCCAAAACAAGCTGAAAAACTGCGCAAGTATACCGATTATGAGCCGATGTTCTCACGCTTTAATATCGAAAAACAAATCGAGACTGCCTATCAGCGTGAAGTGCGCCTGCCATCAGGCGGCTCAATCGTTATCGACCAAACTGAAGCCTTGGTCTCTATCGATATCAACTCCGCTAAGTCGACCAAAGGCTCAGATGTCGCTGAGACGGCTTATCATACCAACTTAGAAGCCGCCGATGAGATTGCTCGTCAATTGCGTCTGCGCGATATGGGTGGTCTTATTGTCATTGATTTCATTGATATGAATGACAATAAGAACCAAAAAGAGGTCGAAAAACGTCTGATTGATGCGACAAAATACGATCGCGCGCGTGTTCAATTTGGTGAGATCTCTAAGTTTGGGCTCATGGAGATGAGCCGTCAGCGCCTGCGTCCGTCGCTAGAAGAATCAACAGGCTATATCTGTCCGCGCTGTCATGGCAACGGTATGATTCGTGACCTGCGTTCTTTGTCGCTATCGATTATGCGTCAAATTGAGCAGATTGCACTAAAAGAGCGCCAAGGTGAGGTGCAAGCCGAAGTACCGACTGATATCGCAGCTTTTTTGCTTAACGAAAAACGCGATGCCTTAGTATATCTGGAGCAAGATAGCGGTACCCGTATTACTATTTTGCCACATGCGCATCTGGAATCACCGAACTTCAAATTGCACTTTAACCGTGATGGTTTTGCGCCTTCAAGTTATGAGCGCATCACTGATACGCAGCAGCAAGAGCATAGTGATTTGGGCTATGATGTCGACTGGCAAACCGCTGATTCGGTGCGTCCAGAGCAGCAGCCTACTCGTCAACCGCGAGCGTCATCAAGCGCTCAAAATAGCGCATCAAATACTCAAAAACCATCCGCGCAGAGCAATAAGCAAACTGGTCAATCAGCAAACCCGCATCACAATAGTCAGAGTACGACTCAGGACAACTCTACTGAGCGTAGCAATGATCACCGTAGCAAAAACAGTACCGTAGCGAACCAGCAAGCTAGTGTCCAAGTAGCACCTAGTCAGCAACCTGACAACACTGCCGCCGCTCAGCCGCAAGCGGTCGCTTGGTTATCGAACCTGTTCTCACAAGCACCGCAAGCGCAGACCACGCGCAGCGTCAGTAGCCATGATGCAGCTGAAGCCATTGAAGCTATTGTCAATACGGGTGCTCAGAGCCGAGGTACTTTCGGTCAAGTGAATGACCAAGCCTTGAGCGGTAGTCAAGATACCTCCAACTTACAAGCTGACAGTCAAAACAAGCCTCAGCAAACGCGCCGCTCGGACAATGATCATGACGATGAAAGCAGTGACGATAGACGTCGTCGCAAAACGCGTAAATCAAGATCCTCAAAACCGCGTCAGAGAAAAGAGACGCGCGATGAGACTATTGACGTCGCTGATAGTGATACCAATCAGGCTGATAGCACTAGCGACGATAACGCTCAGAACAATGCTCAAAATAAACGTCAAGATAATCGACGTGGTAGCAATCGCAATAGCCGTCACTCTCAAAACACTCGACAAGACCAAAGCGAGCGCCCCGATACGGAGCAAAAAAACGCTGATACGTCTAATGAGCAAACTCGTAGCAAACGCAAGTCCCATAGTCAGCGCGGTTCACGTGGCACCCTTGAGCGCGCTGAAACGCTAACGTCTAATGAGACTAAGCAAGATAATAACTCTAAAAGATCTGAGAATAGCAAAACGTCCAGTCAGGCGCGGCGCAACCAAGATCCCAATGAAGTCACCTTGCAAGTGAACGAATCGCCAGTCAAATTAAAGACGCCAGAGGTGGTTCATCTCTCCTTGGATGACAGTAAGACAAAGTCGGCAGACAAACAAACAGCTACAGACAATGACTCGTCGAACTCCAACCAAGTTAAGGGTCGGGTTGAAGATCAAACTGAAGACCAAATCGAAAACAAAACATCAAGCACTGTAGCAACAGAAAGTCGCACAAAAGACAATCAAGATGAGTCGTCTACTGTCAAAACTGAGAAACTACCTTCAGATACCAGTTCCACTCAAAACGAGCAAGTGACTGACACACTGTCTGATGAGAGTGCTCAGGATCAGTCAAAGGCAAAAACCCAAGCGTCAGCAGAGTCCAATGCTGCTGAAAATTCAACAACCGTGGTCGCACCAAAAATATCAGAAACATCGCAGACTGATGAGAGCATCCTAATCAATGATCAAGCCGATACAGCAACTAGTACGCTTGACTTTGGTCGTGATGAGCTTTTTGCTGCCCGTTACGTGACTGCCAATAAGTTCGGTCAAGCCAGTAACGATCCACGTGTCGTGCGTCGTCAGCAGGCGCAGCCCGTCATGCCAGCAGATACGCAGGTTGCAGATACCTCTACTGCCATGCCAACTATAAGTGGTACCGTCGGCAGGTTCATCCATGCGCTACTACCAAAGGCAGAAGCGCGTTTGGCAGAAGATGGTGTGATTAACTGCTTTATTGAGGCTATCGCTATACATAAAGCAAAAGCACAACCGACAACTGACGAGCAAAGCGTTGATGCTAGCGAGTCTGACCATAGTGAGCCTAGTTCTACTAACTTTGACTTTAGTAACTATGGTTATGACCCTCTGAGCGCTGATTACTTGACACGTTTCGATACGATGATCCAAGCTGTCAGTCAGTTCGCAGCAGCACAAGGCAAGACTGAAGCAACACCTAAGGCTATCGGTCAGCGTGCGAGCAATGATCCGCGTGGTCAGCATCCTGAGTATCAGACAAACACGGCAGCTAGCAGCGCACCGGTAGATAAGCCTGAGATGGATATCGAAGAGGTGAAAACTAGTAAACGCAATGTAGCAGCGGATGATATTGCTGCTACAGCTTTGAGTAGTCAAGCACAGGCAGATGATGTGACAGAGGATAGCGAAAAACTGCTAATCGCTGATAACAGTGCTGAAACTGACGAAGCGCAAAACGTGGCTGAAGGTAGTAAAGCAGTTCGAGATGACGCTCAGACAAGTAAATCAAAAACGACGATTGCCAGTTACAAGAACATGATTGAGAACGTGGCAGAACAATTGTTACCGCAGTCGGGCATGTTCAACCTAACTACGCCCAAAGTGCCAAAGGCTCGTAGTCGTAAGCCTAAGACAGATCATAAGAAGCCAACGCAAGTCGAACAAGCAGATGCCAATAGCTCAGACAATGAGCAGCTGAATGATAGCGATAGTACAGACTAGGTCGTCATTCATAAAAAAGCCCCAAAGCTCAAACGAGCTTTGGGGCTTTTTTATGCTCTGTAAAAAGAGACAGAGACTCATACATAGCTTCGATAAAATTAATGTGCAGCTGACTTATCGCCTCGCATTTTACCCACTATTGTGAATATAGCAACGATGATAGCTCCGATAACAAAACCGATAACACCATTTAGTAGTGCGGTCGTCACACTTTCAAATATACCAGTAAGGTGCGCTAAATCCTCCACGCCATGATATAAAAAATCAATACCATGAACTAAAATACCACCGCCGACCAAGAACATAGCTAACGTACCCGCAATTGATAGGAACTTCATAAGTTTCGGCGCTGCTGCGAACATTACCTTACCTACTTTTTGTTTAATCTGGCCTTCTTGCTCCATCAAGTGCAAACCAGCATCGTCAATCTTGACGATGCCTGCCACCAAACCGTATATACCAACAGTAATGGCAATGGCTAAGATCGATAATACTAAGCTGCGCTCCAACAGGGTAGCACTCGCGGTTGAACCTAAAGCGATGACAATAATCTCAGCAGATAAAATAAAATCGGTACGTATAGCCCCTTTTATCTTTTGCTTCTCAAAGGCGACCAAGTCGACAGTCTCGTCAGCGTTGGCCTGCAGCCGTGCGTTTTGTTCTTCATCATGCGGCAGTACATGTGGCCAAAACCTATGAATGACCTTTTCAGCGCCTTCATAAACCAAAAATAACCCACCGCACATCAGCAAAAAGGTCACAAGCGGCGGATAAATCGCACTGATTAATAGTGCAGCTGGCACCAAAATCAACTTATTGATAAATGAGCCTTTTGCGACAGCCCACACAACAGGCAACTCGCGATTCGCTTTAACGCCACTCACCTGTTCTGCGTTAAGTGCCAAGTCATCACCCAACACGCCAGCAGTTTTTTTGGCGGCAACTTTAGTCATTACTGATACATCGTCCAATATCACGCTAATATCATCAAGAAGAGTTAATAAACTGGCACCTGCCATGGAGATTCCTTAAAATATGAGGGTTAATTAAAAAGCGAAAGCGTTGTAGTCTTTTATAAGAATTAAGAACAGCACTTTTGTCACTATCTATTATGATCAGTGCTATGCTTATTGGAGCTACAGCTGGTTGTATTATATAATAGCAGAACTGTTTGCAACAGATTACCTAGGCATAAAACGATATGACATAGTACAAATGTATCTAATATTAATTGCTTGGCAAACTCATTTAGAGTTACTGGGTATGATACTTGCAAATAACTTACTATAGCCTTTAGTTTCAACGAATTAAAATATGCTAATATAGAGCGCAATATATCCCTCTATTATGTTTTTTGCAGGCATAAGGCTGCTATTGTTACTGCTGTCGCTTGTTTTTACAACTATCGACGACTTTTTATAGTCAACCGTCTAGGTCTATAGACCTACAGGACATCTCATATGAGCTTATTTTCCTTACCGGCCCTACCCACTAAAGCTGCTCCATCGTATACTCAAAAATTGTTTGCTCAGCGTAAATTACCTGCTGCTGTGCTGACGAGCATTTTAACGGTAGCGGTAGCAGGCTGTTCAAACAATACGACCGATACAACTAACAATACCAGTATCATTAGTAGTGCTCAGGCAAAGGAAAGTCAAACGCCTCTCTCTACCGAGAGCGATGCCTCAGTGGTACAAGCCTTACAGAAGAATATTCAAACCTCTGGTATCGAAGGTACAATTTTGTCTGCAATCCCTACAGATATGGATGATATCTACTGGGTTACCGCAGAGGGTTTGCCTTCCTTTTTTACGGATAAATCTGGCAAACATATTATTCAAGGACAGATCGTTGCCGTAGGCGGCGTAGAGCCTGTCGATATCAGTGGTGCGCTGATTGCCAATTCAGCAAAAGAGGCGCTACAAGCAGTTAACAAGAAAGATATGGTAATCTACTCTGCTACGGGCGAGACCAAGTCCATCGTCTATGCTTTTACTGATGCTGATTGTGGCTACTGCCGTAAGCTTCATGAAGAAATGGCAGACATCAATGCTCGCGGTATCGAAGTGCGCTATCTAGCATGGCCGCGTAGCCAAGAGTCCGTCCCCAAGATGGAATCTATCTGGTGTAGCCAAGATCGCAAAGCAGCTATGAACCAGGCAAAAATGGGCGCCAATGTGCAAGCACCAAGCTGTAGCAACCCTGTCGCTGATCAAATGGCATTAGGAGCGAGACTTGGTGTACGCGGGACACCCGCTATATTTACCGAATCAGGTCAGCAAGTTGGTGGCTACCTGCCAGCCGACCAGTTAGCGCAAGCCGTTGCTGCAGCTAGATAATCGTACGATACATAGAGTAGACGCTATGTTCTTTATATCTTATAACTTAAATTGATTTCTTATTTATTAATCTAACCTCTTGAGGATACTGTGAGTAATTCCATCAAATTAGCGATACTTGGCCTAGGAACTGTAGGCACTGGCGTAGTCCACTTAATCAATGACAACCTAAGCGAGCTTAAGCGCCGTAGTGGACGTGATATTATTATTACCGAGGTTGGTACACGTCGTCAGCGCGATGATATTGATACTAGTATCATTCAAAATGATGATTTGATGGCGGTCGCTAGTAGCGACAATGTTGATATTGTTATAGAGTTGATTGGCGGTACGACCCTTGCCAAAGACGTCATCATTCACGCCATCAAACAAGGTAAGCATGTCGTCACAGCTAATAAAGCCTTGCTTGCAGAACATGGTAACGAGATCTTTGCTTTGGCAGACGCTAATAATGTACATGTGGCTTATGAAGCTGCGGTAGCGGGCGGTATCCCTATTATTAAGGTCATGCGTGAAGCGCTTGCCGCGAATAGAATTGATTGGCTGGCTGGCATCATCAACGGTACTGGCAATTTTATTATGACTGAGATGCGTGATAAAGGTCGCCCTTTCGATGATGTTTTGGTAGAAGCGCAAGAATTAGGCTACGCTGAGGCCGATCCAACCTTTGATGTTGAGGGTATCGATGCAGCGCACAAACTAGCGCTACTTGCCTCTATTGCCTTTGGCGTTCCGCTACAGTTTGACAAAGTGTACTGCGAGGGTATCACAGGTATTACCTTACAAGACGTCAATTACGCTGAAGAGCTCGGTTACCGTATCAAGCATTTAGGCTTTGCGGTACGCCGCGATGGCGACGACAATAACGCTGGTATTGAGCTGCGCGTACATCCAACACTTATTCCACAAGACGCCCTGCTCGCTAACGTCAATGGCGTCAAAAACGCGGTGCTAGTCAACTCACATCCGCTAGGCCAAACCTTGTACTGCGGCGATGGTGCTGGTGCCGGAGCTACCGCTTCTGCGGTTATGGCTGATGTTATGGATTTGGTTCGTGTTTTAGGCAGTAATGACAGCTCTGATAATGTTAGTACTAGCAGCCAGTATGTCCCACATTTAGCTTTTATTCCGGAGCAGCTCTCTGATACGCCTATATTGCGCGCTGAGCAAATGACCACCGGCTATTATCTGCGCGTTCATGCTTTTGATCACCCAGGGGTATTGGCAGATATTACTCGTATATTGAGCGATGCAGGTATCAACATTGATGCCATATTACAAAAGCCTGCGCACAAGCTTGGGCAAGTGCCTGTCATTATCTTAACGCTACCTGTTGTTGAGAGCCAAATGAATGTCGCCATTCAAAAAATAGAAAAGCTTGAATCGATCACGGACAAAGTCGTTCGTATTCGTTTAGATGAGCTGGCATAAACATTTGTATTGGCTCTATAGCGGATGTTTTTTATTGAACGCAGTTATTAAACTTCATTACGCTCCACTATTTAGCCTACTTAATAGTCAGCTTACTTGATTTATAGTCGAGTGGTATACATTATAATGGTACGTTTTTTATTATATTTCTCAATAAAGGATAAGTAAGATGTCAAATGACTCGATTGTAATTGTTAATGGTGCTCGTACACCAATGGGCGGTTTTCAAGGCGTACTAAAAGACGTCAGCGCCACAGATTTAGGGGCTGCTGCTATAAAGGCTGCTGTTGAGCGTGCCGGTATTAGTGCTGATAAAATTGATGAAGTGGTTATGGGCTGTATTTTGACCGCAGGTTTAGGTCAAGGTCCTGCTCGTCAGGCCATGCGCAAAGCAGGTTTGCCTGATGCCACTGGCGCTGTGACTATCAACAAGTTGTGCGGCTCTGGTCTCAAAGCGGTTATGCAAGCGCATGACGGTATCAAAGCAGGTAGTTTTGATATTGCGGTCGCAGGTGGTATGGAATCAATGACCAATGCACCCTATCTTATGTTAGGCGCACGTAGCGGCTATCGTATGGGGCATCAAGAAGTCAAAGATCATATGTTCTTGGACGGCTTAGAAGATGCCGAAACAGCCAAACTAATGGGGCAGTTTGCGCAAGAGATGGCTGATGAGAAAGGCTATACACGTGAGCAAATGGATGATTTCGCTATTGAGTCTCTCAATCGTGCACTGACGGCTATCAAAGAAGATCATTTCAAAGACGAAATTACTCCAGTGACCTTTAAGACGCGTAAAGGTGAGCAAACGGTAGATACTGACGAAGAGCCAGGGCTTGCCAACGCTGAACGCATTCCAACACTGCGCCCAGCCTTTGCCAAAGACGGTACGATTACCGCTGCTAATGCCAGCTCTATATCAGATGGCGCGGCAGCTGTCGTGATCATGAAAGAATCACAAGCAGATTCTGACGGCTTAGAGTATCAAGCACGTATTGTCGCTACGGCCTCAAACTCACGTCACCCAAGTGAATTTACGATCGCCCCTGTTGGTGCTATCGAAAAGGTATTAGCCAATGCTGGTTGGTCAGCTAGTGACGTTGATCTTTGGGAAATCAACGAAGCTTTTGCCATGGTCACCATGGCTGCTATCGATGAGTTTAAACTTGATCATGCCAAAGTCAATATTGAAGGCGGTGCTTGCGCTCTTGGTCACCCAGTAGGATGTTCTGGCGCACGTATATTAATTACGCTAATCAATTCACTAAAGCGTACTGGTGGCAAAAAGGGCATTGCGACCCTATGTATCGGTGGCGGCGAGGCTGTTGCAGTAGCTATTGAGTTGCCATAATTAAAGTGCAGCTAGTCTAATGATATGTTTTTTTCGATTACCGCATAGCTAGTAGCTATGCGGTTTTTTGTCGTCTCAAAAATAGGGTCATGCGTCTACAGTTGTAAAAAATCGTTAACTTATACCCATTCCATGTTATGCCCTTTACAGCCTATTACATGCGCTTACTTTCTATGCACACTTTGCTACTTCAGCCCTCTATCGTATAATATATTTGAGTGTTACTCTATTTACAGGTTAATGCAAAGGCTAGCTTATCTTTAGTACAGAAGATCGTACTTCGATACGTACCGCACAAATGATTAGCTGATTAGCTATAAAGATAAAAAAAACAGACTGCTATTATCTTTTTTTATAGTTTTAAAATTCGATAAGCATTAACGGCAGACATACATCTGATATCTTTAGTCGTTGACTATTTATGTATCAGTTAAAATCTATTTATAATTAAGGAAGACAATAATGAGCCAACTAATTCGTTTACAAGATATTCAAGCTACTCATCGTGATGTAATCGGCGATGACTATTATGATCCAACAGGCAAAACTGCCTACGGTGTCAATGAAGAAAAAATTGGCAAAATTGATGGTGCATTAGTAGAAGATACTACAGGTCGTATTCGCTATTTAATCGCCGATGTTGGCGGTTGGTTCAGCTCAAAAGAGGTATTAATTCCAGCAGGTTTAGCTCGTATTGTTGGTGATGATGTATTTTTTGATAGTTTAACCAAGTCTCAAGTAGAAGCTATGGAAGTTTATGACCATGACTACCAATATAGCTATAAAGAGCAGAACGAAAAAGATCGTAAAGCATTCGTTGCAGACACTATTCCTACTGAAGAGCGTATGGAGTTAAATGAGACGTCTTACAATGCTCCAGATACTCTAGAGTTGTTGGAAGAGCGTTTGACAGTAAATAAAGACCGTATCGTAGCAGGTCTAGTAAAAGTAGGTAAGCACGTAGTTACTGAAGAGCGTAACGTTGATGTAGAGTTAGAAGAAGAACACGCTCATATCGAACGTACTAATGTAGATCGTCCGACAGATCGCCGTATTGGTGAAACTGGTACGACAGAAACTATCGCTGTGGAGCTAGAAGCTGAACGTGCTCGCGTCGGTAAAGAGACTTATGTCACTGAAGAAGTGAATGTTGGTAAAACTACCGAGCGTCATACTGAGACTATTGTTGAGACCATTCAGCGCGAAGAGCTTGATATTGACCGTGATGGCAACGTTGTAGATGGTAAAGGCAAATTATACGAAGGCAACGATGTTACTGCCGATGATGTACGCCGCGCTCGTGGTATGTAATACGCAATACTATTATGGCATTATATTTATAGACAATGTAAGCCGTAATAACAAGCAGCTAAGTATTTTTGCTTAGTACTTTAAGGTCAGAGCTCGTCTCTGGCCTTTTTGTGTTAGGTAATATAATTATCAATACAACAACAGTCATTAACTACCACTAACGCTGTAAATGATTGTCTACAAAAGGATTGTAATCATGGATCACAATGATAGTAAGAATGAAAATACAAATGATATGACTGACCATGATGTAAATAGTCAATCTGCCGATCATAACAGTGTTTTGGATACCCAAAACGATGCTGTTATCAAACAAGGCGTTGGTCATTTAGAGCTACTAGAAGAGCGTCCAGTCGTGAATAAAGAGCGTCTTGATGTAGGCAAAGTTACCATTACTAAGCATACTCGTACCAAGACTATCGACGTTCCTATCGAGTTGGTTGAAGAGTATATTACCATTCAAACTCAATATCGTGATGCTAAGAGTCAGGATCTGTTGTCTGGTAACTACAATGACAAAGATATATTGCGTCACGTCGAACCTTCACTAGATAGCAAAGCGGTCATTAACATCAATGGCACGCAAGTTGAGATCGATGATGCGCCCATTGAGATCGTTATCTCTCGTCAAGTGGCGACCATTACCAAAGACACTTACGCTATTCAAGAAGTTGACGTCAAAAAAACCATTCATACTCATACGGATAGCATTCAGGTAGAGCTTAAGCATGAAGAGCTTGATGTCACTGAAGAAGGGTTTTTGGCGCATGAAGGTTCACACGTCAATAATAAGTAGTAGTCACAAGTAGCTTATTTAAAATAGTACCAATAAAAAAAGCAACGATGTGTTGCTTTTTTTATTGGCAAAAATATTACATTTTATTGTGAGTCATTACATTCGTAAGTATTAATATTGGACTCATCAGCGTTTGCGGTACGTAGTACGCCAGTCTCACGCTCTTGATGCGCAGTACGCCACTGAGTATAGCCCTCGCCGCCGCTGAGATTTGTGCTGACTTCATAGGCTTCAGGATTGGTGCCTTCATTGGTTTGAGTCAGAGTTACGGTACCTTTATCTGTCCCTAGGACCACTTGATTATCGTCTTCT
The DNA here is from genome assembly GCF_051307035.1 of Psychrobacter sp. DM4. GTDB lineage: Bacteria > Pseudomonadota > Gammaproteobacteria > Pseudomonadales > Moraxellaceae > Psychrobacter. The sequence goes on along the minus strand of NZ_CP195536.1, from coordinate 357,961 downwards.
AAATACGTGGCTTCAACTTTCAAGGTTGGAGAGCACAGATAGATTCTTTGCATCACATCATCATTGATAGTTGCTACTGTATCACTTTCGACTTCATTTATAGTGGCATCTGCTACGACCGCACTGCTTGGCTCAGCGGGTTCCGCTGACATAGGAGCCGCTTGCTCTTCGCTAATATTATCTTCTACACTAGGCTCAGGGTCTTGCTGACAAGCACTCATACTGAGCATAGCAGCCAATACACCTGTCATAAGCAACGAGGTACGGCTTTTTTTCAGTGATTTTAACTTCATTATTTGCTCCTAATTTTATATGCTAAATACTATAGCCTGTCCGCATATCTACGCCTATGCGCAATTTGTAAGCAATAAATACGAAGCTTAAGTTTTTAGGTTTCTATTATGGATATCTCAAAGAGATAAACTTAAACCTATCACCTTTATTCTTGACACCACAAAAACGCCCATAGCAATTAAGCTATAGGCATAAGTGATCTAGACAACCATCAGGATATGAGCGACTAGATTTTGCCGTGACATTGCTTGTATTTGAGACCTGAGCCACAAGGACAAGGCGCGTTGCGGCTGACATTCATACCTGCATAGGGGTTTGGCTCCATGTCAGGGGCGCTTGCGCCATTACTTGCGCCGCCACTACTGGCCCCAGCTGCCGCTACTGCGCCGCCTAAGTTTAATCGCACTTGACCGTTGGCACGCGCACCTTGATTGACTTGGTTTTGCTCATTTTCAGGCTTGCGCTCACCGCCCAGACCACCTGCATCATCATGCTCAAATTGCATTTGCATACGCTCAGCGTCCGCCCGCTTTTGCGCCTCTAATGCCTCAAGCTCTTCTTTGGTTGGGATATGTACGCGTGATAAGTCTTGTACGGTCTCAGACTTGATCGCTCCAAGCATCATCTGAAACAGCTCAAATGATTCACGCTTGTACTCTTGCTCTGGGTTTTTTTGCGCATAACCACGCAGATGGATACCCTTGCGCAGCTGATCCATTTGCGTCAAATGCTCTTTCCAATGCTTATCTAAGCTTTGGAGCATAAAGTGACGCTCTAGCTGAGCAGCACTTTGCTCGCCCATTTGCTCGCGGCGACCGTGGTAATGATCGAGCGCGGTTTGAATAATCTTAGCTCGTAGCGCCTCTTCATCGAGGCGGCGATCAGCATCGAGCCAGTCGTTAATAGGCATATAGAGTTTAAACTCGTCTTCAAGCTCATCCTCTAAACCATCGATATTCCATTGATCATCGATAGAGCCTGGCGGGATAAATTGATTGATCATCGCATTGTAGACGTCGTAGTTCATCGACTCGATGGCTTCTAATAGATCCATCTCTGCCAATAAATCATCACGCTGGCTATAAATAACTTTACGTTGTTCATTGGCGACATCATCATACTTAAGTAGGTTTTTGCGCGCATCAAAATCTCGGCTCTCAACCTTGCCTTGGGCGTTTTCGATAGATTTTGAGACCATTTTGTGCTCGATAGCCTCATCTTCTTTGAGACCCATAGCCTTCATCATATTGACCACGCGATCGCCTGCGAATATACGCATGAGATCGTCCTCTAGCGATAAGAAAAAGCGCGACATGCCTGGATCGCCCTGACGACCAGCACGACCACGCAGCTGATTATCGATACGGCGAGACTCGTGACGCTCTGAGCCCACGATATGTAAGCCACCTGCGGCAACCACTTGATCATGCTTGACTTGCCACTCTGCCTTTAGTCGCTTCATTTCATCAGGGCTGACGTTTTCTATGTCTTCGATAAATGACTGCCAGTTGCCGCCCAAGATAATATCAGTACCACGACCTGCCATGTTGGTGGCAATGGTGACAGACTTAGGACTACCTGCCTGCGCAATGATTTCAGCTTCGCGCTCATGCTGCTTGGCATTCAAGACATTGTGTTTGACGCCTTCTTGATCCAGCAAATAAGACAATTCTTCACTGGCCTCAATAGTCGCTGTACCTACTAGTACCGGCGCGCCTTTTTCTTGAATCTCTTTGATCTCGCGGATGATGCCTTGGTACTTGCCTAGTTTGGTCAAAAAGATTTGGTCATCCATATCGACCCGCGCAATCGGCATATGGGTCGGAATGACGATAACATCTAAATCATAAGTAGATTTGAATTCAGCCGCTTCGGTATCAGCTGTGCCCGTCATACCAGATAATTTGTCATAAAGACGGAAAAAGTTCTGGAAGGTCGTGGTCGCCAGTGTTTGGTTCTCTGCTTGAATCTCAGTGTTCTCTTTGGCTTCGACCGCTTGATGCAAACCCTCTGACCAACGACGACCTGGCATCGTACGACCCGTGTTTTCATCGACGATGACTACTTCGCCTTCATCAACAATGTAATGGACGTTTTTGACAAAGATATGATGCGCGCGAATGGCGGCTTGTACGTGTGCGAGAAGTGGCAGACGGCTTGGGCTGTACAGACTCTCTTCAGGTCCAAGTTCGCCCACATCTATCAAGAAGCTCTCAATCTTCTCATAGCCTTTTTCGCTGATCTCAATTTGACGGTTCTTTTCGTCAATCCAAAAGTCTTCTTCTTCGTTATTCTTATTAGCTTCTTCATCCTTTGAGCGAATCAGTACCGGAATAATGGTATTAATCAGCGCGTACATTCTAGAGGAATCTTCGGCCTGACCCGATATAATCAGCGGCGTACGAGCCTCATCGATCAAGATAGAATCAATCTCATCAATGATACAGAAGTTTAGTGGACGCTGTTTTTTCTCGCCTAAGCTAAAGACCATATTGTCGCGCAGATAATCAAAGCCATATTCGTTATTAGTACCATAAGTGATGTCAGCTTGATACGCGTCAACCTTATCCATTGGCGGCTGCTGCGAATAGATGACCCCAACTTTAAGTCCCAAAAAGTTAAATAAAGGACGGTTCAAGTCGGCATCACGCGCGGCTAGATAGTCGTTGACGGTAACTACGTGCACGCCTTTGCCACTAATACCATTGAGATAAATGGCCAAGGTTGCCATCAAGGTTTTACCTTCGCCCGTTTTCATCTCGGCGATTTTGCCTTCGTGCAAGGTGATACCACCAATCAGCTGCACATCGTAGTGGCGCATGCCTGTGATACGTAAGGATGCCTCACGGCAGACCGCAAACGCTTCAGGTAGCAGTGCATCCAGGCTCTCGCCCTTCAAAAATCGCGCTTTGAATTCTTCTGTTTTTTGTTGTAGCTCTTCATCAGACAAGGCTTGAATACTTGCCTCTTGCGCGTTTATTTTGGTGACCACTCGGCGCATACGCTTGAGCTCACGATCATTTTTGGTGCCAACCACACTGCCTACAATCTTTGATAACATAATTTTTGACCTATGGAAATATTCGATAATCAGTGCAAACGAGTAGATACCCTATCGCCACCTGACTAAGTACTACCTAACTAAGTGTGCCGTCATTATATATGGTTATGCTAACGATGGATACAAGGGTAGTCGGTAGATATTCGGCGACGCTAGCGCCTAGTCAGTCGTGGTAAAATGGCGCTTAATTGGTGATAAATACTATGCAACTAAGAGACCTTTTATGTCCGCTACGCCATCTAATAGCACTATTGATTCAAATCCAAGCCCTTCCGAACCGCTTATCGTAGGCGATACTGTCTTTGATTTGGCGCACCATACACCAATGATGGTTCAGTATCTAACGATGAAAGCTCAGTATCCGCACGCGCTACTGCTCTATCGCATGGGCGACTTTTATGAGCTATTCTTCGACGATGCCAAACGTGCTGCGCAGATATTAGACATTACTCTTACGCGTCGCGGCACCGACAAAGCAGGTAACACGATTGCCATGGCAGGCGTGCCTTTTCATGCAGCGGATAGCTATATGGCGCGTCTGATTGCAGCAGGTCAAACGGTTGTAGTCTGCGAGCAAATTGATGACGCCGCAACGAGTAGCGCTCTAAATAGTAGCATCTCGAATTCTAATAGCGTCTCAAATTTGCCAAGTGTGGGCGAAAAGGGCAAGAAAGATAAGAGCAAAGCTGGCGGTATCATGCGCCGCGAAGTCGTCAAAACCCTGACCGCAGGTACCATTACTGATGACGCCCTTATCGCCCCTAATCACACGCCAACCGTGGTCGCCATCGATGTGTCAGTATCAAAAGCCAAAAATAATACTCAACCTATGCAAGCTGCAATCAGCCAGCTGGATTTAGCTGCGGGTACTTTGATTACCCAAACGCTAACCTCTGCCACGCAAGCAAATGCCACCGGATACAATATCGATGAGTTACAAACGCAAATGCTGACGGTATTGGCGCGTTTTGCACCTAGCGAATGCATTGTTAGTGAGACTATCGATGAGACGTGGCTGGCATGGCTACGTACTCATCTCGATTGCCCGATCATAGAAGTCGCCGCCGCTGACTTTCATCGCGACCATGCCGCTGCGACCTTGTGTCAGCAGTTTGGGGTTCAGCGTTTGGACGGCTTAGGAATAGGTGACGCCCCACTCGCCCAGTCCAGTTGTGCGGCGCTCATTCATTATGCCCGGCAAACGCAGCAGCGTCATATACCGCAGGTCAATCAGCTCATCGTTGAGTATCATGATGATTATCTGATTATCGATACGAACAGTCAGCAAAACCTTGAGCTGTTTGCTCCTGTCAGTAGTAACGGTACCTCTTTGATATCTGTACTCAATCACTGCCGAACGCCAATGGGACGCCGATTGCTGGTGCAACAAATGAAGCGGCCGCTACGTCAGCACGCGCGTATCAACCTACGTCTGGAGGCGATAGAGACACTGTTAACTAATAATGATCGATCAACCAAGCATTCACGGTTTGAGAAATCACTCGTTGTTAGTCTACGTGAGACCTTAAATAGCATCGGTGATATCGAGCGTATCAGTAGCCGTATTGGACTGATGAGCGCCAAACCGCGTGATTTGCGTAAATTGGTAGACGGTATCAATAGTAGTATTCAGCTGACTAGCCTACTTAATGATGCCAGTATCTCTCATGAAGATGCAGGCCTGCTCGCTATGCTGATGCTACAATTACCTACGCATCTCTCAAGCGTACAGGAGGCCGCAAGCCTGATTGAACGCGCCGTCATTATAGAGCCACCCGCCCATATTCGTGATGGCGGTATGCTTGCAGCTGGCTTTGACGATGAGTTCGATAGGCTTACTCATCTCCATGACAATATTCAAACCACACTTGATGACATGGTGACGCGCGCCCGCCAAGAAAATAAATTACCCAGCCTAAAAGTCGGCTATAACAAAGTCAGCGGCTTTTATTTTGAGTTGCCAAAAATGCAAGCACAGCAAGCGCCTGCGCACTTTATTCGCAGGCAAACGCTCAAAAACAGCGAACGCTTTATCACTGATGAGCTAAAAGACGTCGAGACCGAATACTTGAGCGCGCAAACATTGGCACTAACACGCGAAAAACAACTCTATCAAGCGCTGCTTACGACATTAAGTACGCATCTACCAGAGTTACAACAGCTAAGCGCGGCTGTTGCTCAGCTCGATGTGCTGAGTAATTGGGCGCATTTGGCGACGACTTATCAGTGGCAACGCCCGATTATGAATAGTGTCACGCAAGATACGAGAGAGTCAGAACAAACGCCACTGGATAACACTCAAACCAGCATCGAGATCACCCAAGGTCGTCATGTCGTCGTCGAAGCTGCATTGAGTCAGAAAAATAGGGCAAGCGCTGAACAAGCCAGCTATTTTGTCGCGAATGACTGTACCCTTGGCACTTTTGATAATCCTGAGCGATTACTACTGATTACTGGACCCAATATGGGTGGCAAATCTACCTACATGCGCCAGACTGCGCTGATTGTCCTACTCGCTCATTGCGGCAGCTTTGTACCCGCGGCGAGTGCTCGCATTGGTGATATCGATCGCATCTTTACCCGTATTGGCTCCGCTGATGATCTGGCAGGTGGCAAATCGACCTTTATGGTAGAGATGATAGAGACCGCCAATATTCTCAATCAAGCCACTCATAAATCACTGGTACTCATGGATGAAGTCGGACGCGGTACGGCGACCACTGACGGTCTAGCGATTGCTCATGCTTGCGTCAATAAACTGCTAGAGATTGGTTGTTTGACCTTGTTTGCCACGCATTATTTTGAGCTGACGCAATTGACAAAAGAGAATGATGTCAGCCGAGAAACTCGTAAAAGTAACCGTAATAGCAGTGCTAACAGTCATAAAAAAAGCAATGGCATCCGTAATGTCCATGTCGCCGCCAGCGAAGTCGATGGGCAGTTATTGCTATTGCATCAGATCCGCGCAGGTGCTGCCAGCTCCAGCTTTGGGTTACATGTTGCAAAGATGGCAGGTATTCCAGCAGCGGTACTAGAGGACGCCAAGCGTTATTTGGTTGATAGCTTAGCAATAAGCAAAACCTCTACACAAAACCTGACTGACAATATTAAAGGGAATGCTCAAAATTCTGATGACAAAAACGACTTAGCTAAGTCAGTAAAGGACGAACGCGCGCACAACTATTCCAACAACGACGGTGTTTCGACTAGCAGTAATAGTGAACAAGAAATACCTGTAAACAACAATCAACAACAAAATCAGTTATTTAGCCTTTATAATGAGCTAGATGCTATCAATCCTGATAACCTTACACCAAAACAAGCGCATGACTTGCTCTATGTACTCAAACAACGCAGTAGTCGTTAAAGGCAATTGTTAAATGAGCATAAAAGCGCTAAAATACGATCTATTTTATTTTACTTATACAAGCCGAATTAAAAACAGGATTTCCTATGACCTTTGTCGTTGCAGATAATTGTATCCTTTGTAAACATACGGACTGTGTAGAAGTCTGTCCTGTCGACTGCTTTTATGAAGGGCCTAACTTTTTAGTTATCGATCCTGACGAGTGCATCGACTGCGCGCTATGCGAGCCTGAGTGCCCAGCCAATGCGATCTTCTCAGAAGATGAGGTGCCCAAGGGACAAGAAGAATTTATCGAATTGAACGCAGAGCTGGCACAAAAGTGGCCCAATATCACTGAGATAAAATCTCCAATGGTAGATGCTGAGAAATGGGATGGCGTCGAAGGTAAGATTCAGTATCTTGAAAAGTAGCGTGTGATGTTATAAATAATCTATTCGATACCAATGAGGCTGTGGCTTTTGCTACAGCCTTTTTTATTGAGAAATTTTTATGAGCCATATTGTAGTGTTGTAGGGCGGGTTAGTTGAGCGTAACCCACACTACACATTTTTTCAATCAAATATCTTACAGACTTTCAATAGAGCGATATAGATATCTATCGAGCCTCGGTACATCATCAGTATGTACGTGCTGCTCCTTGTTCAAAAAGTCAGCTTGCGCAAGTAACTGGCTACCGGGACAGGCAAAATTACACAGCATAATGTTTTGAACTTTATTTTGTACTGCGGGGCTATCATTTTGAGTCAGTACATAAGCAGAGTCGCCAAATACCTCAAACCAGTTCTTTAAGATCGTTTGCGTATAGCCATGATTGATATTCGGCATACCGATGACATTGGCCATTATGTATTGGCTATTGGCTTTAAACTGAGTCAGCGCCTCTAGCGTATATAAGTTACTGGCGACAAAGCGCCCCTGAAAAGCGTCAATGAGCATAAAGTCGAAACGTGCATCACTATTACGCGTCAAATAACCGCGCGCATCATCACCGATGAACTCAATATTAGGCGCAATCGGGGCTTTTAAAAAGTGCGCCTCGATAATCTTTGGCAGGCCTTTGTCGATATCGATAACGGTCAACGCCATAGTAGGATTGTGATATGCCACCTCACTTGGTGTCCCCATACCTGCACCGCCAAGGAACACTAATGTCTCAGGTGCAATCTCATCGATAGCCTCTACGGTGATTTTGCCATACCAATGACAGTTCTTTTTGGAGAGGTATATCCAGCAGCTACTCGTTGAGAGTCCAGGCTTGTCCGTGATGGTAACGGCTAGTTGATTGTCGGAGACGGTTTGCTTGATGAACCACGCCCCTGTCGCCGTTTGATAACCCGTATCGACTTTATTTAATCCGATAAAGGCGGCGGTTACGATAACGGCTGATATGGCGAGCATGTAGTTTTGGCGCGGAGACAGCTGACTAACATAGTCATCACTATACAGCTGCATCGCAAGCTTGGTACACAGATAGCTACTGATCGCTAATGCGGCGATAAATAGCGCCAAGCTACTCATCAAACCAATATAGGGCAATAAGATAATCGGCGTCAGCGTCGAGCCAAGGACACTACCGATGGTGGTTATAGCGACCATCATCCCCGCGTTCTTGCCTGCATCGACACCGTCGCTATTAGGATATTTTAGGGTCAAAAACTGGGTAATTAGCGGAATAGCCGTTGAGCCAAAGGTCAAACCCACACCGAATAGTAGCCCCACACCGATAGCCGCAATAATCGGACTACTGGTACTCATAGTCATAGCAGCAAGTAACGGTAATTGGATAATACAGGCAATCGCGTGAGAGATAGCAGACAAGGACAAAACGTGACCTGCCTTTAATAGCGCTTGTCTTGGCGTATGGATATCTTGTGACAGGCGTCCACCATACCAGTAGCCCACAGCTATCGCGATCAGCACCATCGCGAGAATCACGCCTGTGATCGAGATAGACGCGCCGATATACGTCGCAGATATGCGAATGGCATAGATCTCGATACCCAAACCTGCAAAGCCCTCAAGTAACGCGATGACGAGACAGATACCCAAGACTTTCTTTTGCATAGCACGACTCATCAGCACAATATTTTGTGATGATTTTACACTATTCTGGGTGGGGCGTGATGGTGGGTGTGTTTTGATAGCCTAAAATAAAAAAACCAAACATGAAGTTTGGCTTTTATCTCTAAATACTTTATGACGTTACTTTGACTTGTAAGGACTCGCCTTACGTATAAGAAACGATAGTCGTACTCATTTGAGCTTTTGTCCAAGGACGCAAATCAACAATTTTGAGTGGCGCGCCATTTTTATCGATCAATACCACCATATGTTGCTCCTGACCCCATAGCGGTAACCAACCAACTGCATTTGGATAGGCAGTGATATATTTGCCAATATCTATTTTATCATTAGCCGCTTCTAATTTAGACAGCTCATAGGCTTTGATTTTTATAGCAGGATAAGCTTGCTCTATCGGATAATATAAAGCAGGCTGATGTGCGATCTTTGCGCCCAATCGACTGCCAAACTTCAACTCTTCGATCTGTTGCTCATTACCTATAGGCTTGGCGGCGACCCATTTAGGTCCTGTTAAAGAAAAATGCGAATATTGTTCAGGCGCATTCTCTAAATAACTATCTTCTATATCATTCAGCCTGACAATCTCAAATCGATTATCGTAAAAGGCTAACCACACCGGTCGCGCTTGTGAGAGACTGTACACGCCGTAAGCCAGTGCTGCAATCTGGATAATGACAATTACACTTAGATCAAATACTAATGATTTTTTATTTTTTTTATACACAATAAGCGTTAACAAAGGGCCAATGATTAGGTCAATAATAAATACCATGGCAAATATAACAAAGACACCTGTAGCAGTAGCGAGTGGCATCGGATACCAAACCTTGAACAGCAAAACTGCTAAGGCTCCAGCGACTAATAAACTGATAGACAAATGAATAGCGGCGGCTTTAAAAGAGTCCGCCCAAATGCGAGTAGGTTGTGGCGTCATTTAAGGATAGTTCCTATGAACAATGATGATTAACATAGACCAGCAGCAATGCAGGTACCGCCTGCTGTCCATACCAAGGTATCGTTGCTAGCAGCGGGCTGCAAAGTAAAAGTCGCACCATCGACGCTAGGCTCACCTGTTGCGGTCACTAGAGCCGTTGTCGGTGCGATGCTAATAGCATTGACATTATTGGCATTGGTAACGCCTGAAGCGTTGATACTGACTTTAGCAATAGTATCGCAATTAGCGAGTAGATAGTTGCCTCTACCTTGAAAGCAGCTGTCGATATTGGCTCTGACTGTAGCGGCAGCGAGTACTACTTCAGTAAAACGTGCTTTTTTGGTATAAGTCTGATAAGCCGGTAGCGCGATCGCCGCTAAGATACCAATAATAGCAATGACGATCATCAGCTCTATGAGCGTAAACCCTCTTTGAGTATTCATAACGCTTCCTTTGTGGTTATATGCAAACTTATCAGAATATTCTGGGCACAAAATAGCCCTGCTATGGCTCAGCATGCAGGGCTGTTTTTTGAATCCATTTACAGCTAAATTAAGACTAAACTAGAGTTGGGATCAATACTAGCAAAGACCAGCAGCGATACAAGTGCCACTTTCTGCCCAAGTTAAAGAACCACTAGAGTCAGCTGCTGTAAGAATGTAAGTTGCGTCATCTACACTATCTGCACCAGTAGCCGTAACAACACCATTCGCATATGCAACATTATCTACTTGAGCGCCTGCAGCTGCACCAGTCAAATCTGCACCAACGTTATCTGCAGTAGCACAAGCACCAGTTGCTGTAATAGCTGCAGCTTCAGATTGACCACGAGTCTGATAGCAAACATCAACTTTGCCTTTCACTGATGATGCGGCTAATACCACTTCAGCAAAACGCGCTTTTTTGGTATACGTCTGATAAGCCGGCAGAGCGATCGCGGCTAAGATACCGATAATAGCGATAACGATCATGAGTTCGATTAGAGTAAAACCTTTTTGTGCTGTGTTCATAAGAATGTCCTTTAGGGATAGAGCGAAGACGATTAGTTATTAGTCTTCAGTTATAGGAGTAGTGCGGTCTTATTATAATGGTTGCATATTGCATGCCAAGTTTTTATCGATAACTGTCTTATTTTGACATATGTTTGATTTTGACTGATTAACACATTTCATAAACAGCTTATTTAGCTCTATTAAACTCGTATACTCGGAAATGTTACGACAAGGTTACCAAAAATTGTCAGCTTGGATATTTATAAGCTAGCAATAGCTGACATTTTTTGTCAGTGATTGTTATCAGTCATTCCACTCATCACCAGTACCACAGGTGCGTGTGCCCCTGATGACACGGCATTTTACCCCTTGAAAATTAAGGGTTAGATTGCCATCATTCGCCATTTGTGCCCCACCGATAGGGGTAGCGGTGATCAGCCATCTAGCAGTTAGTGTATTCAAAGGCGGGGTCAGTGGTACAGGAGCGATAGTAATATTGTATAGCGCGTCGCCTTGCCTTGGATAGCCGACCGTCAAATCAGTGACGTCCATATCTGCGTAATTACCTAGTGCCAGTTTACGCGCTTGAACCTCAGAGGCGATATTGTGCATCTCACTCATCATGTCCGCGCGTCTGGACTCAATGACATAGTTTTGATAGCTTGGATAAGCAATCGCTGCGAGTACGCCGATGATAGCAACGGCGATCATCATCTCAATTAAGGTAAAGCCTTTGTTAGATAGTATACGCATTACCAGTCCTCCTGACCTGCGCCGCAATCAGCAGCGGCGATAGCAATAGCAATGCTGTTACTACAACTCAAACCCGTGCTGGTGAGTACGATGTGCCTTGCGTTGGTAGTAATACCCGTAATATTAGGCGTCGCTAGCATCTTCCAAGTGCGACCTGTGACGATCCCTGTTGAGACCAGCGAGCTGCCTGTATTGACCCCATCGACCAGAGTGATGGCATAGCGGTGGTTGGTGGCATTACTACCATCAGGGACATAGATGGTCTGGTTATTGTTCTCATCATAGCTATAGGTTACATCGTCCGTATTGCTATCGATGACTTCTGGTAAGAACCCTTGATAACTCAACGCCCGCGCACGCCAACGCTCTAACTGGACTTGCAGCTGTAGCATTTTGGCCTGCGCTTCGCGCTCAGCATTAATCACCGCATAACGCCGATAGCTGGGAATAGCAATAGCCGCTAGTATGGCGATGATGAAGACGACGACCATGAGCTCAATGAGAGTAAAGCCGCGGCTACTACTCTTGGATACACATATAGGATACATATCTGATGTGTGCATAGTCGGCACCTTATTATCATTGTGATCCATTATTGAGTACGCTTGTACCAGACTCTAGGCTGGACGGTATAACGCTCATTAAAAATGTACTCTGATGCACTACCATCACCACCATCATTAAAGTCTTTTCTATTTGTGGGTTTTATGCGCTCATCAATTGGGTCGACTCCAACCAATACTTTAAGATTGGTATTGTCCTTATTGTAAGGACCTATGACTAGCTCCTGAATACCTTGACCCGCTGGTATAAACCCGCCAGTGCCTGTGATTGATGTGCTCTCTGCACAGATACCATAAGGCAAGCAGTAAAGCTGGCGCTCGGAGCCGCCTCTGATTTTGGCCGTACAATTATTGACAGTACCATACTGTTTATCAGGGTTATAGACTGTCGTAAACAGTAAGCTGTTGATGACCGCACTATCGCCAAACCCTTTGTTGTACTTGACATTATTCTCACCATCAAAACGAATCAATGGGTAATACCAGCCTTTTTTTGTCCCTGTGATCATAGTTGCTTTGGCGTTGTTTTTGGCTGTATCCGTTGGTGTATTGCCAAGTGTGGACGCTAAATTGGTCAAATTGGCTTCTGTCAAGTTTTGGATATTAAGGGTACTAGTAGTGAACAAGTCGCGCCTAGTCAAATCGCTATCAATGATACCGTAGACACGATTGGCGTAAGTATTATTATCGCGTATCTTGGATAAAGGCGCACTACGATTACCTGAGACGACATTGATAAGTCCAAAGATCTGACCGTTGTCAGGACCGCTCTCTCTACGGTAAAAGCTGACGATTGGACGCTCATAGAATCGGTATGCAAACTTGCCATCGGCATTTGGTTTCGTGTTGAGTATACGCACAGCGGGCTTGGCGCTAAAGCTTCCTACTCGCGTGAAGCCATACTTTTTAGGACGCGCATTCTGTAAATCAACACGAAAGACTTGTCCACCCAAATCTGCGGCATAGATATGATCGGTGAGCCCATCACTGTCTCTATCGAGCACAGTAATTTCACCAACGATGCTATGAATCATCTCAGACTTGACGACATTCTTGATTGAGCTTGTACTAGAGACCAGTTGACCACTGGTTGACCATATCAACTCGCCATTTTGAGCATTAACCATATAAATAGCATTGCCTTTGGCAGGAGCTGCCGCTGTCGGTACATAGGTTTCGCTCTCGTAACCCATATCGTAGCCACCACCAAAGATGAGTACATTCGTGGGCTTAGCGTCGTCTGCTTTTAGACGTACCTTTGTCGCTATGGGTTTGTTCCAAATTTGTCCTAAGCGTTTAAAATCATTAGAAGCGGTATAATTGAGTCCCTCTGGAGTGATAGTAAATTTCATCTTAGGCGCAGATTTGTCAGTAATATCCATACCGTATAGCGCCTCGCCGCCCATACGCAGACCACCATATGCAAACATGCCTTTGCTACCAGCACTATCTACCTTTACTCTTTTGGCAGGCAAATCATATTTATAATCAGTAGTCACAAGCCACGGTGCATCAATACCAAAGTAGGGCTGACCAATCTCCGTCTTGGTTGATCTATCCACTAGTGTGCTTGGTTGAGCTATGAGCATAGATCTTGGAATAATAGCAGCCATCTCTTTGCCTTCATCAGCATCCACTAGATGTAGAGCGCCATCCATCGAGCCAAATAGTACGTAATCGTCACGAGAGTCGGTAATGCGACCATTATCATCCAATACTGCGCTATAGGAGAGGGCTGTAGGTGACGAATGTACCACGCCGCCCAAGACTTTTATATCTCTAGAGGGCTTCACTAAAGTTAGTTCGCTAGTGATAACGTCGTTCAATGGTAGCTCACTACTAAGAACTAAATCTAACTCTTGACCATCTGCTTTGATCGCTTTTTCAAACCCTAAGAAGTTCAGTAAGCGGCGCTTATTTTGTTGAGTATAAATAGCGGTATCTACTAGTAGATTAAACCCTATAGGCTTGCCCGTAGTATCGACGCTCAACTCTCTCAGTACTGGTTTTTTGTTAGACACACTCTCATAGTCTTCAACGTATATCTTGCGTACACTGGCGCGATCTGACTTGGGTGTTCGTAACTGTGCATAAACACCGCCTGCGTTGATCTCATTGTTTACGGTTTCTCCCTTTGAGTTCTTATAATCAGCCGTTTGCCATACATCTTGCGTCGTTTTACTTATGTTGCCTGCAGAGTTTGTATACAGTCGGTTATTGTTTTTACCAAACAGAGTACCTCTATTTAACTTATACTTTTTTAGGTTGCCTTCCCAAATACTATCTCTTGAGCTGACATCAGGCGCAAGCATGGGCAGATACGCATAAGCCAACTGATTAGACGCTTGATAAGGGTCATCTGGAACGGTAATTGTCCCTGACGGTGCAGAAGGTAACGTTTGATCTAAATCCTCAACAAAGGTTGTAATACTTTTGACAATATCATCAGTAGACTGTGCTGAGTAAAACCCGCCCTCACCGAATCCACCAACGTTGCTTGGTAATTCAGGATGCGATTTGGCACCCCAATTACAGGCGTTCTTAGCGTCTAAGTCAGTAATGTTATTACAATTATAAAAGTCACTATACTCCTCTTCGCCTTTTGAATTGACAACAGGTAAGTTACGGATCACTCTATTAGCTTCGGGCAAAGAGGCATCAGCAGCTCTATTCACCGTAAAATCCGAACCAAAACCGACTACAGCGGTCAAGATATTTCTATTTTCGCCCAATGGATTTAACGACGAATTGCGTAGTGCTTTAGCAAAGGCGCCTACAGCTGGCATACCACTGTTATTATCACTACCACTTGGTAATGTTCCGATAGAGGGTACGCTAAAGCCGCCGCCTTTGGATCCTAGAGCAGATCGCATCAGTGCTGCAGGATCAGGAGCCCCGTTTGGTTTGCCATCAGTCAAGAAATAGATACCCTGACCATCACATATTGCTGTGGATTGTGAGGTAGTTGATACAAGAGGACTGATATAGTTACCGCTGCGTTTAGATGCTGAGACTGACTTATTAAAGCCACTATACTCAGAGCCAGATGGTGTATTGGTACCTAACATATAGGCGCCAGCCTCCGCATAAGCGTTCGCTGTAGGCGTGCCGTTTCCGCCTCCAGCCGCTGCTACTACTGCTTTTATTTTAGCGCGCTGATTGTCATCTAGTAAGGCTGCAGGCACCAGTATCTTGCCGCTTTTTCCATCAGCGATGGCAGTGCCATCAGATGCGTTAAAAGAGACACTATTATCTGCTCCGCTTTGACTTGAGAATTGACCAATACCAATAGCGACTTTTTTGGGATCCAGTTGAGTATTATCCATCAAGGTAAAGATTGCATCTTTGAGACGTGTCAAGCGATCGTAATATTTAGATCCTCCTTCAGATTTGTAATAATGAATAGTGCTCCCAAAGAAACCACTAGGCTCTGGTTCAAATCCATTTGTAGAGGGTTGATTTATTATATCATTGCAAGAATTTTTATTTGGTGTTCCTAAACCAGCGCTTCCACCACAGCGATACCATGTTGAGCTGAAGAACGATAAAATCCTTCGGTAATAGTATTGCTTATCACCACCAGCTATACAATATCTACGAGTATAGCTTGGGGTTGTTGCAGATGGTTCAGTAGTAATTCTATTACTACTAATTCCTGTAGGTAAGTCACATGCACTAGATCCAACATCCGTTTGGGCAGATGACATACTACCCGAAGTATCTAGCATCATCATAATGCTTACTTTACCGCCTTCAGCAGCTTCGTATATCTCTAAGTCGCCAATTTTTTTGCCACCAGTAGCACTATATGCAGGAGTACTAACTGTAGCTAGACCTACCATGACGGCTACTGACAGTGTCGTCATACGCCATGCACGACTCTCAATATTTACATTTTTTGGGTATTTCATGGTTTTATCCTCATGCTATTACTACAATTAGCATTCTGTGGTTCTAATTTAAGGTATAAGGTCACATAGCAGTTCTGTGGACTTACCATTACCTACGCCAAGATCGGCACATTTGGTGCGTTGAGATTGGTTCTCTACATTTGCCATCTCATATAATGCAGTACTGGGTACGCCCGCCTGAGCCATACAGCCTGCTATGGTATCGTCTTTATCTACTACGCTTTCGTACTTACTGGTCTGTTCTAGACAGTCAGCAGCAGCAGTAGAGGATCCAGCATATGATGGCAAGATTGCTGTACTATTGATATCGAAGAGGAACGCTTGACTAGATATTTTGCTACCGTCTTGACCGATCGTATAATTGCGGAATACTTCATAGTCAGGGTTTGGCGGCGTTAGAGAGACGCTAACCTGTGTCATACTGGCATTACGCTGACTCACGTAATCATCTGGCACCGCTGGATTACAATATCCATTATCGCTACCTGATACATTGCCGCCGCCAGGCACATTTATAGTGGCTCTATTGATATTAAAAAACTCTCCACGTGGACGAAAACAAAAGATATACTCATCATCGATATTACCAATTTTGGACATAAAATGCCCAAATGGCCCGCCACTTGAAGTCATGGCGATATACATAGGGTCACTACTACCACCGTTAATACTTTGTTCGATATTTTGATTGGCATTGTCCGCTGACTGTACAAGCAACGTATTTATCTGATCACTAGTTGCCAGTCTTAAATCAGTAGTACTGTTTTTGACGGCGATAACACCGCCTAATATAATCAATACTAGAAATAGCAGTACCACAATCAATACCGCGCCTTGCTGAGTACTTGATGCCTGTATTTTTGGGTACAAAAGCATTTTATGATCGGTCATACTACCCTCCCTTTACGGTGTCGTCGTTACAATCGTTGGTGACGTGACTGTTATACCCATTATCCGCGCATTTCGTAGTAGTATTGTTGATTCATAGCTTCTTCTATAAAAATTCCTGCGGGCGGTGTCCGTGATTAAATTTTGAGTATCTCCAAGAACACTAAAGCGCTCTTGATCATTACCCGTTATTAAAGGCGTATTACTACGTATAATAACGCCTAGTTTGACTATGGTAATAGGCGGCTTTTCTGTTAGTTGTGCGTAGGTGCTAGGTGCTATGTAAGTCAGCTCGTTGGCATTCATCCTAATACCTAGTAAAATTTTAAACTGATCAACAGCAGGTACAATGACCTCTCCATTACCTGCAAAAGCTGTCAGTACAGTGCCATCATCGGCTACTCGTCCTGCGCTGCAAGCTAATACCAAGTCTTGAGCGCCGCCTATATTCGCCGTTGCGTTTGTGTTTAGACGAACAAAATAACGTTCAACGACCCAATCTGTACCATCAGCAATCTCCTCCCCTTCGCAATCAAATAAAGGATTGGTAGTGATGTTTTTGTACTGAATCGTAAGTTGGTCACTCTCTACGTTTGTGATATTAGACACCCCAGTCCACCCTGCTGAGTCCATACTGTTGGTAAGCAGTGTCGTAGCAGTCGTATTGGTCGCCCCTAGGTTCGTAGGTGTCAATACAATTCCGCCATGGTTTGTTGTATCGGTAATATTAGTAATAGGGTTGCCCAGATTAGCAATACGTATATGATCTTCTAGCGATTGAATAGCAAAAATACTAGTGTCTTGCACTTCAGAGGCGCTTTTTTGAATAGTGATAGTACGTGTGTTAATAACATATACCTGTATGACGGCTGCTGATATGAGTAATCCTAATACTAATGAGATCATCAACTCAATCAATGTAAAGCCTGCCATAGCCTTTGCATAAAGATGATCATGCTGAACAGTATGGCCACCAGTAACACGACGATCTACTTTGTGCACATACTTCATTAGTAAGCCTCCGAAATCAGGCATCGACTACCGTTTATATAGACACCATTGGAGTCAGCGCAAGCATTTTCGTCAGTGTCATCTAATATAGCTTCAGTATCATTCCAAGCTGCGATCACGCACATCTGCTGTTGAATAACAGATTGTCCAACATCAGCTGGACATCTGACCACTGCCAAATCAATATCTTCCTCGCGCGCTATCTGTTTGACTAAAAGCGTATCGCGGGTGGCAAGCTGATTGATACTACAGGACTGCGCTGGGACGATTCTGCTATCAACCGTTATCGTACCTGTAGAGAGACAGTTGTCAGTGCCATTAATAGCGATTGCTGTTCCATCAATGGTAACAATATAATTGTCAGTACTGCTAGAAGCCAGAGCTGGAATACTAGCAACTGCCTGTACTACTGGTATCGCACCATTATCCCTAGGTAAAACAGTTGAAAAGGTTGTACCGCTGCCAGTAACATAGGCGTCAGGATAAGCACGCATAACCTCAGCAAGATTACGTACTAAGGTCAACGATTTGGTGCGAACTAAGCTCTCATCAGTAGCGCTTACTGCTCGTACTTGTAGTGCACTAAATCCTAATATAGCAACCGATAATAGTAGTACCGCTACTAAAACCTCAATTAAGCCTACACCGTACTGGGAGTTTAACCGACTCATTAGCATGCTACTCCTAATTGGCTGGTAATATTGGCGATATTACTCACCGTAACTTGTCGTGAATTTACATCTCTATTATTATCACAAATCGTGTAGGTGATAGTAGCTGTCACGCGTTTGCTTGGCTCGAAAGTGACGTTCAAAGGCACTGACGTAATGGTACTTTGATCACTGTAGTTATAATTGGCAATAGTGCTGGCGTCTTCTCCTGTCAGCGTGATTACTCTAGGGTCGCTCGTATTGTTGTAACTCAAAACGATATCCTGACGACGAATGACACTTTCAGCTTTTGCCTCTTTTAACGCATTCTCAAGCGTCGCCGTTGTCGACTTAACGCGCTGATCAGCTAATTGCGTACGGATACTAGGCGCGGCGATACTGACGATAATAGCGAGAACAGCAATAGTCACCATCATCTCAACTAAGGTGAACCCTGACTGTTTACGTGCTAACTGTGTTGTAGAGGTGCTCACACTTGATCCCTGTTTATAACCACTGACTTGCTATCCTTGATCAGCGTTTTAATGAATAAAGTACCGACTTTGCAGTTCTTGTCATTAAGACGTTTATATTTATATTTATAAGTAAACAATGCAATTTTTGTTCCAGTCTATAATCATACTTATGCTCTCTTGCAAGCTTGTTGTAGCTAGTACTCTGACTAGTAACACAAAAAGACAAAGAGACTGTTTTTAATATAACGACAAGGTAACCTATAAGCAACAAAAGAGTTGCAAAAGCTTAAAGGTGTTACTATCGATAGAATTTATTGACTGCCATGCGCTAAGGCATAGGCTGATAGCTCATAATTATTAGCAGAGGGTAATGCTGAGGTATAAAAATGAGACACTTGCTCATGTATCGTGCGCCCAAGTGCCTGTAAGCTTGCCCCTGTCGTTGCGACATCATCGAATAGTATTAGACGTTTGACTGGCGGCATCTGAGTTAATGCAAAAGCGTTGTCTAGATTACTTAGACGCTCGCTACGCGTGAGTCCTTGCTGGGTATTGGTATCATCGATACGCTCAACGCCTTGCCATAACGGTATATTCCAGTGCTTGGACAATTGAGTAGATAAGATACTGACAGGATCAAAACCGCGTTTGACGAGCCGCGGATTCGTGGTCGGCATAGGTACGATGACGCTATTGGTATTGTGACAGCCTTTTGGGCGTGGGAGTTGACGTAAAGCATGGACAAGAATAGCAAGTTTCGTCATGTCCTCATGATGCTTAAAAGCACGAATGGCTTGACGAATAGGATAGTCGTAATAGGTCGCCGCCTGAATAGGGAGCGTAATATTGGGCGCGATATCTACCAAAAAAGGGTTTGGTAGCCAAGTGATACTATGATGACAGTGCGTGCATAGTAGACCCCTACCAAGACGCTTACTGGCTTTTTTTAGATTTGGGATATTATTGGTAAGATGGTGTTGTGAGGAGCTACGATATATACGGCATAGCTGACAGCGTATACTCAGATACTCTGCCAGCCACAAGCCACTTTGATAAGGGGCTAACGCGCGCATAGAACGCTCTTTGCTTTAATCACCCGTTTTAGAACCCTTTCCAATCATTGAGTACGATACCAAAACCAATTGCGGTATTCTCGTAGTCATAGTCGATAATCGATTCGCCATACCCTTGGAACAGCTGCACATAACCATTGACGTTCTCTGATAGCGGATAGATATAGTCGATTTGCGCCGCGCCCTTGTTGGTACTTGGGTTGTAGCGTAACGTACCGCTGAGGCTTTGCTCTTTTGGCAGATCATATAAGAATTTGATGTCACCATAACCTAGATAGTCTTCGATATCTGGATTATCTTCACTTGAGTCATCCTCATTATTTATACGTACCCAGACGCGTGGTACGATAGAGAACTTGCCCCATTCAGCACCAGCCATAAGATAAGCGCGGTTCCATGAGCGCGAGATCGGATCAGAGCGCCCATTTGAGTGATGTACAACTCCTGTACCTAGCATCCGTAGACGTCCACCAAAAGGTAGATCAGCGGTCACAGGCTGAGTCAAGAAAATCTCTGGTTGATAGTCAGTACCGCGAAACGGTCTAGAGTTATCTTCGTTATATACCTGCCAATGTGCTTGCTGCGTGTAACCAAACCATAGATCTGCATTGGTATCGAACAGATCCTCGCCTACTTTACTCTTGAGCGATAACTGGAACTTCAGCTCAGTGTTACGTGTATCGTTTGAGGTGAACTTTTGCCCTGGCTCATCTGGGTTACTAGAGGTTGGATTCAGGTTGGGATCAAAGCTATAAAACAGTGGCAAGACATAATTAGGACGATAAGGTCGTACAGTCCAAGTACCGCGCTCGCTATTTTGATCCAAATCATAAGCGAGGCTTAGCGGGCTGTATTTTTCGATATCATTTTGGGTAACCCCTACATCCTCTAATACTTGAACCTCACTTTGGGTCAGCCCAACAGTATCTAAAGACTCATCAGACACTGAGGAGTCGGTATCAATCGTACTTGCGACGTTGTCCTCTGCCAGCACTACTTTTGGATTGCCTGACAGTGTTGATTTAAATGTTTTTGCGATGTCAACAGGCTGTTTGGTCGTCGTATAAGTAGGCGTTTTGCCTTGCAAAGCGACTTTGTCATAACAGGCCAAACGTGCGGCACTCAGATCCAAATCTTGGCACTCAAGGAAGAGTTGGGCCTGATTCGCTACCAGTGCTTTACGACTAGTAGGCGCATTTGAGCTGTCTAACACCTCATCACTTACTAAAGAGGTGCGCGTATTTTGATCCTCAACTGACGAATTAGCAGCTGGCAGCTCGTTATAAGTTTGTGCATGAGATTGGATAGCAAAGCCGCTCAAAGCTAGGGTAATGGCTATACTCAACGGTGTTTGTATGCTGCGCTGTGGTGTCATGTGATAGTGCTCGCTTAGATCAGTATGCTTATAACGGGGGAATAAATGAGCAAGCATAGATGTCCTTGGGTTATGGCGATGACCTAAAAGGTAATACCATTAGAAGGTTATGATAATTAAGGTATAAAGAAAAAAGATAGTACTTAAATTAGAGCTACTAACAAGCGACAAAAACTATATACAAGATAGCGTTAATGTCATGCATTAATATTGTTGCTTTAGTGTAATGAAATTGCTGCCGATATACCAGCACTAATACCGACGAGTTGACACTTTATCTTCTTCATCAAAAGGACAAAACAGCTACCATTTGCTGTCACTTATGACAGGTAGTCGCAAAATTTGGTACTATCACTCTTTAACATTTATGATTTAGGTGAGCAGATTATGGCCAAAAACGCCCTTCAAGCGCAGCTCTTAAAAGCAGGATTAGTCGATAGCAAAAAGGCTAAGAAAATAAGTAAACAGTCTGATCACGCCAAACGTACGGGCGACGACTTAAACATAGAAGCCAAAAAAGCGCTCGCTGCTGCGCAAGCCAAAAAGGTAGAAAAAGATCAAAAACTTAATCAAGAGAAGCAAAAAGCATTAGAAGATAAAATGCTAAACGCAAACATTATACAGATGATTAAGCAGCATCAAATCGAGGATACGCAAGGAGAAGTCGATTATCAGTTCGTTGACCACTCTAAGATTAAAAAGATTCATATTACCCAAAAACTCTATGAGCAGATCGTCGCAGGTCACGTCGTAATAGCCCGGTTAGAGGAGCGTTATGCGCTGCTACCCCGGCCGCTTGCAGATCGTATTAATGCAAAGCTCGAGGGCTTCATCGTCGTCTCAAATGACAAGTCTGATGCCGAGCTCGACGAAGATGATCCCTATGCAGCTTATGTGATTCCAGATGATCTCATGTGGTAGTCGCTATTGGGCGATGATTTATTTTGAAGCTTATTGAAAAGGACCGCGATTAAGAGATAATCGCGGTCTTTTTGTTAGTACTACTGATTCAATGCTGTCAGCGTTTTCTCAAACTCTTGGCGTCCAATCTCACCCACTTGCTGAGTGATGAGCTGCCCGTCTTGATAATACAGCAGCGCTGGTGGGCCAAAGAGCTGGAAACGCGCCAAGATAGCTTTAGAGTCCTCTGTTGTGTCCGTAATATCTAGACGTACCAGTTGCCACTCTTGCATCTGTGCTGGACGGTTTTGAAATAAATTTTTGTCCATGATTCGGCATTCAATACACCAGTCAGCGGTTACATCAACGATGACTTTGGGGCTGTCGGCAGTAATAGCTTCCAACTGAGCCAATGTGGTAATAGTTCTATCGTTAGTGCTACTGTTACTAATATTAGTATTGACTGTGGACGTAGCGCTTAGAGAAGCCAGCGGATATAAGCTATCGTCATTGCCCAAAGCAGCACCGATAATCAAACAAGCTGCCCAAATACCTGCGATAAGTGCGAGCGCTTGGGTTAGCATACGTCCGCGGCCGATCCAGCGCCATGCCCACATGGCAACGACCATAAACCACAGTGCCCATACCAGCAGCATCACTGATGAGACAAACACGCGCTCAATGAGAAGTAATGCCACCGCAAATAAGAGCAGCGCAAAACCTTGTTTGATCCAGTCCATCCACACGCCTGCTTTTGGCATGATTTTGCCTTGGGTGGCACCAATAAGGATAAGCGGCGCTGAGAGACCAAAACCCAGCATAAATAACGCTGCAAATCCAAGCCATGGACTACCAATCGTAGAAACGGCAAGGAGCGCGCCGAATAATGGCGCTGACACACAAGGGGATACCACAAGTGCGGACAAGAACCCTGCAACCAAGCTGCCACCTGTGCTACCCAGTTTACTATCACCTGCTTGGCTTAAACCTTGCATTTTACTACTGATAACTTGCGGCAGACGAGTAGTAAATACGCCGAGCATATAGAGCGCTAGAAGTATAAATACGATAGCAAAGCCAATCAAAATAATAGGGTTCTGTAGCCAACCTATGATGCCAAGTGATTCACCGAAGATGGCGATCACAGCACCGAGTATTCCGTAAGCGGTCGCGACCCCAATGGCATAGCTGGTCGTCAAAACCACACCTTTTTTGACCGTTGGATTCTCTTGACGACCCACGATGTTAGCGACGATAGGTAACATCGGCAATACGCAAGGCGTCAGTGCTAGACCGAGTCCTGCCAAAAATAATAGCAACAGTGCTAACCAAGGATGCGTTGCTAGACCAAATGGGTCACTATCGACAAGATTATCAGTAGCCGCATTATTTATACTTTCTGAACTAGCGCCGATAGTACTGCTATCTGAGACTAAAGTTGTGCTCATAGCATTAGGGTTAATCGGCTCTGCGGTACTGTCTGATAATTCATTTTCGTCTGTAATTACCTGCCCATCAGCAAAAACCGTTTCATCGTTAGCAGTCTCTCCTGTTTCAGCTGTAGTCCTATCTATAGCCGCATTAGTGCTCGTATTGCTTTGTTGGATATTATTAGTTAGCGCTGCTACAGTCTTAGCTTGTGTGTTTTTGACGGCTGGCGTAGCGGCGGCATTGGTATCAGTATTAGTAGCTACCTCTTTGTCTGTAGTGGCTTTGGTGTCCGCACTGGCTGCTGGCTTAGGCGTCGAATTTTGCGGCGTAGCAGCGATGCTCACTGTAGTATTGATTTTTTCTGGTGGATAGCACAGACCCGCTTTGGCGCAGCCTTGCCAGCCAATTACTATTTTTGCCTCATCTATACTATTACCCGTAGTATTCGTGAGCGTCGTTGTCGCTACCATATTGCTTTGATCAAATATCGGCACTTGCCCAAAGGTAGGATCGTCGATAGATTTTGACGCTTGGCTATAGGTAAAAGGAGCAGCCTTTACGCCTGTAGGCAGTGTCAGCTTGATCTGGTCTTTATAGACATAGTGCTCAGGGGTAATATCAAAGTTGATCGCTAAGCGAGTACCTGTACCAGTCGCCTTACTATCAATAGGCTTGCTACTACTAGTGACTTCAAACGCCTCATTGACTGGCAAAAATTTGCTTTGCGCGGCGCTCTTATTGCCGAATAGATCACCTAAACTTGCAGCTTGGGTCGGTACTGAGGTCACAGCAATACCGCCCATTATTGAGCTGCTGGCTAGGACAATGGCAAATGCATAAGACTTTTTAGCAGATATTTTTTTGAGCATTTTAATCTCTACTGACATAAACATTGACCTTTGATTAGACCTTTACCATCCGAACTTTTATTGTTGTTATAAATAGGATTTAAAGATAAAAAATATCAACCAATAAAACCTTATTGATTGATACGTGATGGCTATAAATATCGATAGTGTGTATGACAGATTTGTCTATTTCACCAACTTCGTAGAACGGTTATCACTATAGCTGCGCGTAGATATCAGCATTCAAGTCTTCACCGCCTTGTTGACCATCGCCTCCTAACGAGAACAGATCATAGGGTCGACTCTCACTACCTGGTGCAACATACTGCATCTCATTCTCCCAACCATCGGTTGGATAGCCGCCTTTTATGTAGCCGCCTTCTGGATAGTTTTTGGCGTCGGCAGGCGGCGTTGTAAGCGCATCTAAGCCTTGTGCCGTAGTCGGATAACGAGAATTATCGACCTTGTACATATCAAGAGCGTTCGACACGGTGGCCAGCGCCGTTTCTGTAGTCTTAACGCGAGCTTTATCGCTTTGTCCAACGACCCGTGGCACGACCAAGCCTGCCAAAATAGCAAGAATGACGATGACGACCATAATTTCGATCAAGGTAAAGCCTGATTGATGAGCGGTTACCGCCTTGACTTTTGATTGATAAAAATTACTGCTATTGAACGGCTCTGTAACGGTATTGTGCGTTTTAGTCGTTTGTAAAGTATCTTCCATTGATATGCTCTCAGTTATAGTCATTGCTTAATTATTTTTTAATTATTAATTTTTAGATCTAAAAAAGTAAAATAGCGTTTAGACCTTTAACTCTAATTCTTTGCATCTTAAATATTAGGTTTAAATTAATGTCACTATAGTACAATTATTTATTTAGGCAAACAAATTATCCTAACAAACTGTCGCTTATCGACTCTCTTAAATATAACAGCGCCAGCCGTCTACTATAGCTCATCGACCTCGCTTACGGCACCAGTCACTATCAATAGACAACAACGAGCAAAACTTGCGAAACCTTGGATAGGATTAGGTGGGAGATTCAATATTAACGGTAAAACTTAACAGGCAAACTAGAGGCATTTTTATATCAATACCGTTCGTTTATTCAAGATGAGAACATACCCTAGCCTGCTAAATCATTCATATTGACGATGGGTAACATCACCGCCATAACGATAATCATCACGATGACACCCATAAAAACGAGCATCAACGGTTCGAGCAACGACAATAAAGTGCTGATAAAATTGGTTGCTTCCGCCTCTTGCATGTTCGCCGCGCGGCTGAGCATGTTTTC
This sequence comes from Psychrobacter sp. DM4, assembly GCF_051307035.1. GTDB lineage: Bacteria > Pseudomonadota > Gammaproteobacteria > Pseudomonadales > Moraxellaceae > Psychrobacter. Next base: position 332,048 of record NZ_CP195536.1, on the reverse strand, counting down.
AAGCTCGCCTGAATTCTCTCCACTTTTGATCATTTGTACCATCATGGGTGGAAAATACGCAGATTTTTCTAGCTGACTTGAGAGGCTTGCGCCTTCTGTTACTCGATCGGCAGCCGTGATAATGGTTTGCTGGATATGTAAGTTGGTGGCAACCGCCGCGCCAATATGTAGCGCCTCAATCAGCGGCACCCCTGAGCGCACCAGTATCGCTAAAGTGCTGGCAAATCGCGCCGCGTTTAACCCTTTAGATAACCGCGCCAAAATTGGCAATCTGAGCACTACGCTATCTATAGTCAGTTTGCCCGCTTGCGTCTGCGCAAAACGGTAAAACAAAAACGACACGCTCGCTATCACTAGCAGTATCAGCCACCACCACTGGGTAATAGCATTAGATAGCGTCAGCACGACTTGAGTAATAAGGGGCAGTGCCTGCTCTGATTGCTCAAATACCTTGACAATTTTGGGCACAACAAAGCTCATAAGTCCCATAATAACGGCAACCGCCATGACCATCAGCACGATAGGATAGACCATAGCGCCTTGGATTTTCTTCTGTAGAGCAAAGCGGTTTTCGGTGTAATCCGCCAACTGATTCAGAATAAGATCTAGATGACCGGACTTCTCGCCTGCTGCGATAGTCGCAATATATAAAGGCGGAAAACTGGCCGCTTGCTGTAGTGCACGCGCAAGGCTCAGACCTTCTAAGACATGAGAGCGCACGGCTAGCATCAAGGATTTGATATGAGTTTTTGGCGATTGCTTTGCGACAGCGGCTAGGGTTTCTTCCAGCGGAATACCAGCGGCAAGCAATACTGACAGCTGGCGGGTAAGGAGTGCAAGCTCATAAGCAGAAGGTTTTTTGTAGCGGCTTTTGTTTTGACTTTGTCTATCATTGACGGCGTTGACTTCGACAGGTGTCCATGCTTTGTCACGTAGTTGCTGACGGACTTGCCGCGCAGAATCACCCTCTAGCAGTCCTTTCTTCATACTGCCGTGGTCATCAAGCGCCTTATAATGATAAGCGGGCATAACAGCAATATCCTAAAAGAGCGGCAGTGGAATGGGATTAGTACAAATGATCTAGAATAAGGGCGTTGAGTCATTGCTCTCAGGCATCATGCCCTGAAGCAGCAACACATCCAAGTGCTGCTGTTGCAATTTTTTGTCGAAGTCATTGACCTCTGCGATAAGCATTTTTTCGATGCGTTTGTCTGTCGCATAAACGCTCAAGCGCGCACAGATGACTGCCAGCTGATAAATTCGCTTTTTACAGTAGCCATCCAATCCTTGTAATAGTCTGACCATATGGGGCGTCTCAAGACTAGCGTACTCGTAGGCACTCACTGCTTGTTCACTAAGGGCGGTGACATTATAGCTGACTGATAAATGCGCGCAAAAGTAACAGCTAAATAAATAGCCGACCACGTGACCGATATAATAGCCGCGATCATAAGTGAAGCTACTCACGCCAAAGTGACTCAGTACATAGTTATTCAAACTGGCTTTGTCTGCTATCGGTTTAGAGCTTTTGAGCTTGCCGATAGTTGGCAGGCGTAGCGGGTTTTGACCGTCTTGAGAGGTAAGCTGCCACCCTGCTGGCTGCTGGGCGGGCATATGGCGCACGATATCGGCAACGATATCATCAACCACGTGTAATTGTTGCCAAAGTCGCTCTAAAGGCTGAGTGTCAATAAGGCCGCGTTTATCGAGATTTTGTGCCAGTAGATAGTGCTGGTACTCGGCGAATTGGGTTTTTAGGGTCTGTACCAAGTACGTCGGTCGCGTGCTAGCGGCGACCGTATAAAGCTGCTGCGTGCGCTGGTGCTGAGTATGATATAGCGCTAGGCGCTGATCCACCACACTAGATGCCAGCTCTGAATCATTTAATTGAGTATCTATAGTTGTATCAGTGATAAACAAAGCAAGCAGCGCCGTCTTGTCTACTGAACTATTCTGAGTAGCACTATGACGGTCATGTACCAAGGTATGAGAGACCAAGGCGCTTTGCTGACTATCATTATTTGATTCGGACGTCGATTGAGTCATAGCACACCACTAGCAGCGAAATAAATAGGTCACGTCAATATCACATAGCTTTTATACAAGTTAGTTTTGACGTCTCACCCTTCTATAGTACCTGAAGCTAGGTAAGTTGTCAGCTATGTCAGATGTGATTAGTAATTTAAAATCAGCGGTTTAAGGACGTAGGCTTGTCATTTAAGGTTGATATAAGAATAACCAAAACGGCCATGCCAAGACCTACAATCCTGACATGACCGTTTTAATTTAAATACGCTTAGACATTAATCACTAGTCACAAGCTTTCTGAGATAACGCTGGCGATACGCTTTTGGTGATATGCCATGAACCCGCTTGAACGCTTGACTAAAAGTTGAATCAGAGGCATACCCTACCAGCTCACCGATACGGCTGATACTGTTTTGTTGCAAACGCAAATAGCGCGCCGCTAAACGCAAGCGATAATCGGTCAAATAAGTCAACGGCGGCATGCCTACCACGTCTTTGAAGCGCTGAGCGAAGCTTGATCGCGACATACCCGCAACTTCAGCTAATCCATGAATAGTCCAACTATGCTCTGGTGCGTCGTGCATCACCGCCAAGGCTTTGGTCAAAAACGGATCTTTCATAGCGCCAAGCCAGTTGTCTGTAGCCTCAGGCAGGCTTTCTATATAAGTCCGCAAGCTCTCAATCATCATAATGCTTGCCCAGTGATTGATGACCGCCGTTTTGCCCATACGCTCGCGCTGTGATTCTAGGGTTAGTAGTTTGATTTCGACATCAACGACTTCAAATCGACTGTTAGAATCAGAATTGACTTCAGGCAGTATGGAAGGTAATACAGAGAGTAGTGGACGTACCATCTCTTTGTCATATTGACATTCAATCAAAATCATAGAGACATTGGCGTCGCCGCCGCTATCGAGCTCTAAAGTATTATTGATACAGTTGGCGAGCCTGTCGTCTAACGACTTTGCTTCGTTACCGTTATGATTTAGCGCATAGCTTCTGTGATGAGCAGAGCTCGATAGCATAATGGTATCACCAGCCTTTGCTTGGCGGATCTCATCGCCGACATCGATGCAAAAACTACCAGATAGCACAACATAGAATAGGATGGAGTCTTGTCTATCAATAGAAAAAGACCAATTACCAGTGCCATTTAGACGGTAATACTTAGTTTCAAACAAATGCACATTTTGTAGCAACACACTTAGTGCGTCCATTTATTTATCCCTTAGTGGTTCGATGATCAATAGGCAAGCTTGCCAAGATAACTAACGAGCTCCTATTAAACCATACAAATCCATTCTAGTGGACAGAGACTAAAAACATAAATACGTTGAATGACTATTGGTTTCGATTCGGCTACAAGGATTGGTCGCATCGTTCAAAGATAAAGCATGTATTTAAAAAAACAGCAAAACGCAGACGCAAAAAATTGCCAATAAAGGCAAGCGTTTTGTAAAATAATTTTGTAGAAAAAATCAGGGGAATAAAATAATTGGGGCGACTGATGGGACTCGAACCCACGACCACCAGGATCACAACCCGGGGCTCTACCAACTGAGCTACAACCGCCATAACTGATGCCAACGATAGGCAAAATTTGCAGGCTAAATGGTGCGCCTGGCAGGATTCGAACCTGCGGCCACCTCCTTAGAAGGGAGATGCTCTATCCAGCTGAGCTACAGGCGCTCTTAAGGGCTTTTTATATAGTAGGTTTAAAAAAAGATAACAAAACCATTATACATAAAAAAAAGCCTGTAAGGCTCTCAAAATAGATGGTCGGAGTGATAGGATTCGAACCTACGACCCTCTGGTCCCAAACCAGATGCGCTACCAAACTGCGCCACACTCCGATGTACTCTATCTTTACTACTATAGGATAATCTTCAGCTCGTTATCAGCAATGCTGCTAACTGACTAACGATCATCGCTATCGAGGTGCATATATTAAGGGCTAAGGCTGATAGTGTCAACACCTATTTTTAAGTATTTTATAAATGCTTTATATTCATAGCTCAAGGTAGCAGCTGATATCTTATTTTTAAGATTATCGGTGTTACTTATAAGGATGGTCACTGACAAATTCGCCATTGAGCTCACCTTTTAGCACATTGAACGGCATAAGCCATAGCTTAACAAAAGGTGGGTTTTGAGTCTTGTCTTGTTGCCTTGACTCTATGTTGTGTCGTTGCTGCAGCGCCATAGGTTGCCTACCATCACCTAGTACGGGGTATACAAGCCAGATGTGTTTGGCTCGATAAGCCTGCGCGTAGCTGGTTAGCTGATAGGCATCGCCAGTTTTTATTGCGCCCGCTTGGGTTATAGCCTTCCATTTGATATCGATCACGTGGCTACAACGATTCTCTAGATTTGTATCGGCTTTAGCTATCAGGTGCTGAGATTTGAGATCTTTGTGACGGATCAACAAATCAGGTCGCATGGACAACCGAGTCTGCCCTGCCTCATCACTCAGCCATAGGCTCTGCGCTTGATACAGTGGCTCGTAGTTGGGATTAATAGTCCTAAGCCTAGCTGCGATACTCAGGCTTGCCCACTGCTCAAAGGCTTGGTTCATATTGAAAAGGATACACAAGCGCATTTTGGATGAGCCAAACTTGCTTTGACCATTAAGGCCGCTACCTGCCTCCATATCCGATTGCTTGAGTAACCAGTAAGCCAAATCTAACAGCTGCTGCGCGCCGCGCCGCTGAGGTAACCCTAGCGACTGACTGACGAGTTGATACTTTGCCTGTTTGTATACCTTGTCCAGCTGATAGCGCTCATGACGATCAAGCGCTACTATTTGTCGCCACGGTCGCAATACGGTCATTGGCATAGACTTATCTAGCAAAGGCTCAAGCAGCACAAGCGCGCTCTTAATCAAACGATTAGCGATAGCGTCTTGGCCTAGCGTACTAACGTTACAGACAAACTTGTGCGGCTGATGGCTATTGCGTTTGAGCTGCTCCTTAATCATCAGCTTACCTTGCATAAGTGTCTCATTGCGGATCTGCGTTTGATACTGGCTACTTGGTCGATAATAAGACAGGTGCTGAAGGAACTGGGTAACTAGCCATTCTGATAACGGAGGCGCTGTTGGTGATGCTCTCGAAGCAAAGGGCGCTAAATGCGCGCTTAAGTGCCCAAAATTCTTGGTGCTACGTGAAAATTGGTTGGAATCAGTGAGCGCTATTAGCATAGCTTGTACCCATAGGCGCGTCTGTGCGAGGCTATTATTCGTCTTATCTACCCCTTCATCTTCTATGATAGGTTTGGGCAAAATCTCAAGCATACTACCACTTGGCAGCAAAACAATGCCTACATAATGTCCTACTTTGAGCTGCCATTGACCTTGTTTGCGCTTGATAGTAAATACTGTTAATTCTTCGCTTAGTAGCCAATCAAAATCTGTCGTCCATACAAAATCTCGCTCTGTTAAATACTGATGTTCAAAGACTGTGATCGTTGAGAAGCTGTTCATATTTGAGCCGTATTCACTGAATTAATAAAGGCGCTGATAAACGAACGGCTTGGCAAATTCGCCACTCCTAGCGATAAGCTCAGCATTAATCGTATAACTACTTAGGCTCATAGACTGCCCTAAGAACGCGTTTTGGTTCATAGGGCTTTGCTGTCTTAAAGAAGTATCGCTCGTCTCTAATAACGAATGGTGATCTTGAATAAACTGCGCGCTTGTAGGCTGCTGCTCATCATTCAAGATATACTGCAAAATAGTGAGCTGCCCATCAGCCGCTTGCACTAACTGAGGAATGATTTGCTCGATCAGTGCGCTTTGTAACTGCTCAAGGGTCGTCACAGACCATAAGAACGCATGACCCAGCTGCGCATCAGACCCAAGCGTCTGTATGACACGAGTATTTATACCTGATAATATTTTGCTCAGATCGATCTCATCTGCGCCGCTTTTTGTAGTATCAGGCACCTGTATTATGGATAACAATGCAGGCTGCGGCGGACAATCGATAAAACGAAAACGTCGACGCAATGCCATATCTAGCGGCGCAAGCGAATGATCTTGAGTGTTCATCGTGGCGTAGATATCGACATTGGCAGGTACACCAAAGGCTCGCCCAGAATAAGCCAAATTGACAGTCATTGCATTAGGCAAACCCAAGCGCTTATCAGGTTCAATGAGACTCAGCAGCTCACCAAATACACGTGAGACATTGGCGCGGTTGATCTCATCGATCAAGATAGCATAGCGCTGTTCGGGGTCACGTAGCGCACGCTGGCATAGTTTTAAGAATGCCCCGTCCTGAATGTCGTAGCTCACTTGCGATGGCTTGTTTGCACTAACAACAGGCCTTATCCCCTCTACAAACTCCTCGTAACCATAAGCTTGATGAAAGCTGACCATGCTATAGCGCTGTTGGTATAACGCCGTTGAGGTAGTGTCAGCGCACGCTTGCTGATACTCTTGTAGTTGCTGTTTTAGCACAGATAGTGACGCAATATCTGGCAATAAATACCAAGCGCCGCTGTCACTTTTGTCAAAGTAAGCTTGCCCCGCTCTATTGTCGATACTGACCGTTTTTGACTCTACTGGGCTGTGCATTTGTAGCACCGACCAAGCGGTGCTGCCTAAATGTTTATCACGCTCGTTTTGCGCCGCTTTGGCCCAAAAAAACTCATGCTCTATCAGCTCTGGCACTTTGATCAAGTCCTGTCCTTGGATTTGCCTCTCCAAAAAAACAAGACAAATCACCTCGCGCCAGCTGCGCTCTTGTAATAGCTGCATAAGCAAATGCTCGCTATCTATGTGCGGTAGGTAGTCAGTATACTGCTGAGCTATTTGTAGTAAACGGTGAGTTTTGCCGGTACCTGCGACGCCAGTATAAATAATATTGGTAGGGAGAGTTGGCAAATCAGGCTCCAGTAGGTTCATTGAGATAAGGGGTATAGATGGCGACTATATGAGCGCCTAAGTTCAAGGTAAAAATGACAGACCGATATCGATTGAGGTAATATGTTTATCAATACTGTTATCAGCTTAGTTTGCTAAAGTTAAGCGCTCTAGATTTAAAATGGCTAGTTTTGGCGTCGATAAGTTTATAGTTGCTAGATTCAAGCTCGTTAAGTTAAGCGCGCTAAGCTACAGTATATTCAATCTATCATTATGCTCAATTTGAGGGATCTTGTATGTCAGGATTATTTAAAAAGTTACCAAAAAAGCTGGCCAAAAAACTACCAGTCAAAGTATCTGATACTACTAGCATGCAATTGGATCAACCAAAAAGCAGCTTAAAGCCTATTAATAATCAATTTACCAAGCTGTTATCTATCACCAAGTATTTACCATCAGCGGCGCGCTCCAAGATTTTATCAAAAGCCTTTGGCAAAGTGGTGCCTTATGTCGGTACGACAGGTATCTGCTATGAGACCGTTGATCCTAACCAAGTCATCGTCAGCTTAGACAATGACAAAGCGGTACAAAACCATATTGGCTCTATTCATGCGGTGGCAATTACTTTACTAGCAGAGACAGCGACTGGGTTTATTTTGGGTTTGAATCTGCCCTCTGATCGAGTGCTATTGATAAAATCTTACTCAGTAAATTTCTATCGACCCATCAAAAAAGGTCAAATCGCCGCGGTAGCCAGTCTCTCTGATGAGCAGCGCCAACATATCTTGGATACCCCAAAAGGCGAAATGGTCATTCCTTGTGTTATTGAGGATCGTGAGTCTGATAGCGATCGTGACCCTATTACCGTCGAGATGCTATGGGCATGGATACCTAAATCTGAGCTGGAAGCACGGCGCCAAGGCAAGACTGATAACTCCTCAGACACAACGCTTGACGCTAATACTCAGAGTGACAATGAGCAGAGCGATCACGCAGATGACGATAAGAAAGACGAGAATCTATAAAGTATATAATAAGAGTAAACAGGCCTAATCGATAAAACGTTTGGGCTTTAGTCCTACTACCCGATAACAATATCATCAGTTGTAGCGCTCTCTTTGGTCACTCGCAACACCTCTTCCAATGTCGTTCGTCCTGCTATTACTTTGTGCAAGCCATCTGCGCGAATCGATGGCGTTTGCAAGCGAGCATAGGCTTCAAGCTCGTACTCAGCGGTATTGCTATGTATCATTCGGCGCAAAGGATCATCGATGGGCACGACCTCATATATCGCCGTACGTCCTTTAAATCCGGACTGATTGCACTTATCACAGCCGACAGGTTTTGGTAGCTTAATAACACCCTCGTTCATGCTTACATCTAAGTTGATTTCATCAAAGAGTTTGGTCTGTTCACTATCCGCTATTTGCCAAGTATGACAATGAGTACACAGCGTACGTACTAGTCGCTGCGCCACTACACCAATCAAGGACGAAGACAATAAAAATGGTTCAACACCCATGTCCTGCAAGCGCGTAACCGCACCGATTGCGGTATTAGTGTGTAACGTTGAGAGCACCAAATGTCCCGTTAGTGACGCTTGCACTGCAATCTCAGCGGTCTCGATATCACGAATCTCACCGACCATCACCACATCAGGATCTTGACGAAGCATCGCACGTAGGCTCTTAGCAAAGGTCATATCGACCTTGCTATTAACCTGCGTCTGTCCAATGCCATCTAGCTGAAATTCAATCGGGTCCTCTGCGGTCAAGATGTTACGCGTTTGATCATTGAGGTCAGTAAGTGCTGAATATAGCGTCGTCGTCTTGCCTGAACCGGTAGGCCCTGTGACCAAGATGATACCGTGCGGGCGATGAATCAGACGTTTGAGCTCGGTATAATCGTTATCTGCAAGTCCTAAATAAGTCATATTTAATCGGCCTGCTTGCTTATCAAGCAAACGCATCACCACGCGCTCACCGAAACTTGATGGCAGCGTTGATACGCGCACATCAACCTCACGCCCTGCTAGCCGCAAGCTAATACGTCCATCCTGCGGTACGCGCTTTTCGGCGATATCGAGCTTGGCCATGACCTTTATTCGTGACACCAAAAGCGGCGCTAGTTGACGTTTTGGAGTGATGATTTCTTTGAGCTCTCCATCGACGCGAAAACGAACCACCAAGCGCTTCTCAAAGGTTTCGATATGAATGTCTGACGCACTTAGGCGAATGGCTTCGGACAGTAGCGCATTGATCAGGCGAATGATGGGCGCGTCGTCTTGGCTATCCATGAGATCTTCAGTTTCAGGAACGCTATCGGCTAGGCTATCTAGATCAGGATGATCCTCTAAACCGGCGGCGATATGTTGAGATTCGCCCGTATTATTGGCGTAGAGCGCATTGAGCCTTTTTTCAAAGTTATCTGTGTCAATACTTTCATAATTGGGTATACTGCGCACGCCTTGCTGCTGCAAAAACCGCATCGCCTCATTAATAGCAGACAAAGGCGTTGCTTTGGTTAGTACCAAGGTTGGCGGCACCTCAGGGTCGATAGCGAGCACGACTAAAAGCTGATGGCGTTTTGCAAAACTGTACGGCAGTGGCATCATAAAAGCGACCTGATAGTCAGAGTGTGGGTCAAACCCTTGTTCAAATGTAGACAGAACGCATAGGTAGATAATTACCAGCAGTGAGCGCCTGCAAGTTTGTTATAATAGCATTTTGTTATAAACTGCGCTTAATCAAAGCAGGCTTTGATCGCCACTATCATATTAGTATGAGGATAGCGGCGCAGCACTGCTTTTTAACGCTCGTTTTCTATACCCGTTCCACTATTTTTACGCTATAGTTGTAACCTATTACTTATCGCCATAAAAGGATTTATTATGCGACTAATGACAGCCGTCGACCAGTTGTTTTTACTTTTGGAGTCGCGCAGGCAGCCGATGCATGTCGGTGGCTTATTTTTGTTTGAGCTGCCAGAGGACGAGCAAGGTCCGAACAGTGATTTTGTATACAATCTTGTGCAGCAAATGCAAACGTCAACAGTACCGCCAAGCTTTCCTTTTAACCAAGTGTTAGAGAATCTACTGTTTTGGAAAGAAGATGATGAGTTCGATGTCGAGCATCATTTTCGCCACGTTGCACTACCGAGTCCCGGCCGCGTTCGCGAGCTACTCATGTACATATCAAAAGAGCACAGTCGCCTGCTCGATCGCGCGATGCCGCTGTGGGAATGCCATGTGATCGAAGGTATTTTGCCTGAGTCAGAAGGACAACCTGGACGTTTTGCGTTATATATCAAGATTCATCATTCTTTAGTTGATGGCATTGCGGCCATGCGTATTGTCCAAAAAACCTTATCTCAGTCGCCAGTCGATCCTGTGTCTCTACCGATATGGTCGATGGTTACTCGCCATAGTGACAAAGATAAGCTCATCCCCGAAGTTCAGTCCACTCGACGTATGATAAAAGAGCAGCTATCGACTATCAAGCCTGTGTTCACTGAGCTGATGGACAATTTTAAGCACAGCGGTGATGAGGACTATGTTGGTACCTTTGATGCGCCAAAGAGCATTCTTAATTACCGTATTTCAGCTTCGCGCCGTATTGCAGCGCAGTCTTATGATATGCAACGGTTTCAGACGATAGCCGAGCAATTTGATATGAGTATCAATGATGTGGTGCTCGCCGTGTGTTCAGGCGCGCTTAGGCGCTACTTGCTCGATTTGGATGCGCTGCCAAGTAAGCCTCTTATTGCCTTTGTGCCTATGTCGTTACGCGGGGATGAAAGTGCCTCTGGTAATCAAATCTCATTTTTGATGGCAAACTTAGGTACGCATTTAGCAGATCCTGCCAGACGCTTACAGCTGATTCACGACAGTATGAATAGTGGCAAGCGCCGCTTTCGCCGGATGAATAAAGCTCAAGTTATTAACTACAGTGCTATTGCTTATGCATGGCAGGGACTAAACGTGCTGACTGGTTTATTTCCCAAAAAACAAGCCTTTAACCTAATTATCTCCAACGTCCCAGGCTCCAAAAAAGAGCTGTATTGGAATGGTGCTTTGCTAAAGGCTCTGTATCCGGCGTCTATTTTGGTTAATGGTCAAGCGCTTAATATTACGCTTGCCAGCTACCTTGATCGAATCGAGTTCTGTATCACAGCTTGTAGTAAGCGTTTGCCGCATGTGCAAGATATGCTGTCGCTGATTGAAAAGGAGATAACAACTTTAGAGCAAGTTTGTGAAGATAGGCGTCTGATTGCGCCTGCGTCCACAGTTTAAGCGCTTCAAGCTGATACTGTATATCAGATATGAGCGATAAAAACCAAATTACTGAAACTAAAAAAGCTGACCTCATTTTTGAAGTCAGCTTTTTTGAAGGTGCTAAAGTAGATGATTGAAATCCCCTACCTCTTACTCTGAATCTCTTTTCAATTTAAACAGCTTCGTTCCATGCAGGTACGACAATTTGCATCAAAGGCTTAAGCAACTTAACGTTACAGGCAAAGATAGAGCCTGTGGTCATAGAGTTGTGCGCGCCCGTATGGTCGACGACGACGCCGCGTGCTTCGGTCACAATGAGCTCACCTGCAGCGATATCCCAAGGCTTGATGGACATCTCAAAGTAACCATCGAAACGACCTGCCGCCACGTAGCATAGATCTAACGCCGCTGAGCCTAAACGGCGAATTTGACCGCCCGCTTCGCAAACCTTTTGCAAGCTCTCAAAATGCTCCTTAGCATAAGAGATAACTTCACCATTACGTTTTCGCTCTAGCGGATGACCTGTCGTAAACAGAGCGCCTTCTAGCGTTTTGCGATCACTGACATTAATACGGCGCTGATTGAGACGCGCGCCTTTACCGCGACTAGCTGAGAACATCTCATCGCGAACAGGATCATAGATGACGCCGTGCTGGGTAACCCCTTTATGCTGTACTGCAATCGATACACAAAATTGCGGAACCCCATGAACGAAATTTTTGGTACCATCTAGCGGATCAATAATCCAGCACCAGTCTGCATCTTCGCCGCGTCCTTCTTGCATGCCGAACTCTTCACCCAAAAATGAGTGCGTAGGATAGCTGCTTTTGAGCGTAGCAATCGTCAACTCTTCGCTAAATCGATCAATGCGTGTGACTAGACCATCAAGGCCCTTGGACTCGGTATCAAACTCAATTTTGTGACGATTTTGATGTGCATGCAAAATCTCTTTTCCAACTTTTTCAGCAGCGCGTGCTGCGATGACAACCATGGGTTCCATAAATAACCTTTTTACCTAATCAGTGAATAAAATGAGAGACAATAATAAAAATAAAATACAGACTGTAAAATAGTTTACACCTGCGGCTAGCAGGCGTCACACTTAAAGTTTTCAGACTTAAAATTGCGCATTTTTGTAGTGATAAAACGTGCTTATGATAGCAAAGCTCTAAGCTGCGCCGCTACGCCAACCGTATCTAAAGCGCAGTCTGCTAATTGCTCCGCTTGTGAGCCGTGAGCTGCAAACTGATCTGAGATGCCGATATTATGTATTACTGGACGCTGAGCACCATAAGCTGCTGACTCATTAAGCAGGTATTCATTGACCGCACTACCAGCGCCGCCCATGATGACATGCTCCTCTAACGTTGCAATGTGAGTCGCTCCTTTTTCAATTAGCGATTCTATAAGTTCGCAATCTAGAGGCTTAACCCAGCGCATATTAACGGTTTGAATATAACAGTCCTCTCGCTCAGCATTTAGCGTCTTTGCCGCTTGCTCTGCTACGGCAACCATCGTACCGAACGCTAGTAGCACAAGCTTGATAGGCGCGCTATTAGACCCCATCGCTGACTCTAGGGTCGCCCGCCCTATCGTGTACTGCTCAGCAGGTTTATTAATCAAGGCACCCGTACCTGTGCCGCGTGGGTAACGCACTGCTGTGCATCCTTGATATTCATAACAGGTATTAAGCAGATGATAGCACTCGTTTTCATCTTTTGGCGCGGCAATGATCATGTTGGGCACGCAGCGCATAAAGGCCAAATCAAATATACCCGCATGCGTAGCGCCATCTTCTCCTACCAAGCCTGCACGGTCGATAGCAAACATCACATCTAGATCTTGTAAAGCAATATCATGGATCAGCTGATCATAACCGCGCTGCAAAAATGTAGAGTAAATAGCGACGATAGGCTTGACCCCTTGGGTTGCCATACCGCCTGCAAGAGTGACTGCGTGCTGCTCAGCAATAGCCACATCAAAGAAACGCTCAGGGTACTGACGAGCAAACTCGATCATGCCTGAGCCTTCTTCCATCGCAGGTGTGATGGCTAGCATCTTGTCGTCTTGCATAGCTTTTTCGCACAAAAACTGTCCAAATACTTGCGAGAACTTTAGTGCTGGAGCGGCATTCGTTACTGTGCTCTTGGTTTTTTGACTATCGCTGTGGGCAGGTAGCTTACTAATCGCATGATAACCTACAGGGTCCGCCTCAGCAGGAGCGAAGCCGCGACCTTTGGTGGTATAAATATGCACCAAAACAGGCCCTTTGACTTGTTTGGCTTTTGATAATACACGCAGTAACTCAGGAATATTATGACCATCAAAAGGGCCAAAGTAGGTAAACCCTATGGCTTTGAATAAGTTGTCTTCTAAATTAGGCACATCGCGCATAGCTTTGTGGCGTTTGCGCCGATCAAAGGCACGCATATTAGGCCTATGACACAAGACAGGATCACCTGTCTCTGTAATATCGACTTGATAACCTGATTCCCATAACATCGCTAAATGCCGTGAAAAACCACCAATAGAGCATGATATCGACATGTCATTATCATTTAGAATAACGAGTAAGTCAGCGTTTTGTTGCACCGCATCGTTCATAGCCTCAAATGCCATACCGCCTGTCATAGCGCCATCACCGATGATGCAAGCTACAGTTTGCGCGCGACCTTGATAGCGAAGCGCTAGACTCATGCCTAGACCTGCTGAAATAGAGGTTGATGAGTGTCCAACGCCAAAGGTGTCGTAGACGGATTCGCCGCGCTCAGGAAAAGCGGTTAAACCATTCTTGGCACGAATAGAGCCGAGCTGATCGCGCCGTCCTGTCAGTACTTTATGGGGATAGGCTTGGTGACCGACGTCCCAGACGATCTGATCTTGCGGCGTGTCTAGCAGATGATGTAGCGCGATTGTCAGTTCAATAACACCCAAATTTGCCCCAAAGTGGCCACCGCTTTGACCTGCTGAGTACAGCACAAACAAGCGCAGCTCATCGGCCAAAGTGATCAGTTGCTCACAGCCTAAATCATTCAAATCAGCAGGCGAGTCAATAGTATCTAATAGTGGGGTTGAGGGGCGTATGTGAGGAATAGTGTCATAAGTTTGCTGCAAACTTGAGGGGTGCGCACTCGCTTCAGCGACTGATGATACCGAGTGCGCTGCGGGTGCCGACTGAGACTGTGAAGGATGAGTGGACTGCTGCATAAACCGTACGATACCTATCAAGCTTGATGTGATACACCTTTAGTCTATGACTATGGCTAGTAAGACGCCTCTATCATACTCATATATAAATACTAAAGATAAATTACTGTTTGTTTTAAATAATATGGGCTCAGACGGGCGGATCATAACTGTCGTCTATTTTATGTGCTGCGATAATCTGCCACATTATGCCTTTTTATTGGACATAGGCTGTGAAAGTTCGTGACGCCGTAGTAATCTACGAGCAAACACACGTCACTGTATCTAACAAAATAGTATGGCATAATAGCATTTTTTTTTGACAGTCGCTTTAATCATCGTGCTTGGTCTGTGAATTTTATGTGTTTTATCTCAAACTTATTAAGCCAGCTAAGAACAGGTTATACTGGTCAGCCTTTATTTCAATTACCTTTGATATAGAGTAATCAGCTCCTCTATTTTTACGACATAGCTATCAGATAACTTATGATAACTATGACATCCTCCTCTATTGCCACGATGAACGGTCTACGTAGGATCTCAATGTCATATCAATGTATTACTAGTGCTAAACTGCCGACTCGTTACGGCGAGTTTGATATTCATGTGTTTGAAAATGAAGACTCTCAAGAGCATGTCATGCTGAGCGTCGGCTTACCTATTGATGGGTCCTCAAATACAGCTCAGAGTAATAGCGACGTCGATACTATTCCACTAGTGCGCATTCATTCTGAGTGCTTGACTGGTGATGCCTTTGATTCCTTAAAATGTGACTGCGGGCCTCAGCTCAATATGGCCATGCAAGCAGTACAGGAGTCTGGCTGCGGCGCTATTTTGTACTTGCGTCAAGAAGGCCGCGGTATAGGGCTCACCAACAAAATCCGTGCCTACGCTCTACAAGATCAAGGTCATGATACTTTGGATGCCAATTTGATGTTAGGGCTACCCGCTGATGCGCGTGTTTATGATATGTGCGGCCCTATGCTCGCGCACGTTGGGATCAATCAGGTACGTCTCATTACTAACAATCCTGATAAAGTCACTTATCTGACAGAACATGGTATCGATGTCGTAGAACGCGTTCCCTCAATTGTCGGGATTACTGATGATAATATTGAGTATCTTGCGACCAAGCGCGATCGTATGGGACATCTATTAGACAAAGATATCAATACCGAAACCCACTTCAATCAGTAACGGTATTTATTGAAGTCAAAAAAGCACAAGCGAAGATATATTATGAGCGATATCAATAGTCAATCAATAGTCAATACCAAAAGCGCTATAGCGACAACCGATGGTATTAGGCACGTGCGTGAGTTTTTGGTCGATTTGCAGGCGCGCATTTGTCAAGCGATAGAGGCGCAAGAGCGCGATGGAGGCGGCGATGCTGCTTTTGTCCCTGATGATTGGGAGCGCCCTGAGGGCGGCGGCGGTCGCTCATGTGTACTGGCAGGTGGCAAAGTCATTGAAAAAGCAGGGGTCATGTTCAGTCATATTCATGTGCATAACTTGCCCGCTTCCGCTACTGCTCGCCATCCTGATATCGCTGGACGCAAAGCGCAAGCGATGGGCGTATCATTGGTCGTTCATCCTACCAATCCAAACGTACCCACGAGTCATGCCAACGTTAGACTATTTGTGGCCGAGGCACCAGGCGAGGATCCTATCTGGTGGTTCGGTGGCGGCTTTGATTTGACGCCTTTTTATCCAGTGCTCGCTGATTGTGTACATTGGCATCAAGTCTGTCATGACCTATGTGCGCCCTTTGGCGATGCGGTTTATGCTGACTTTAAACAGTGGTGTGATGAGTATTTTCATCTGCGCCATCGTGACGAGCAGCGCGGTATTGGCGGCCTATTCTATGATGATGTCAATACTGAGAGCCGTGGCTGGAATTTTGAGCGCTGTTTTGAGCTGATGAAAGCGGTTGGTAATGGTTATCTTGATGGCATAATACCTATCTTTGAGCGGCGCAAAAACACACCTTATACCGAGGCGCAGCGTGAGTTTCAGCTCTATCGCCGAGGCCGCTATGTTGAGTACAACCTCGTCTATGATCGCGGCACATTGTTTGGACTACAAAGCAATGGCCGTATTGAGTCCATCTTGGTCAGTATGCCACCACTTGCCAGTTGGCATTATCGCTTTGAGCCTGAGCCTGGCACGGCTGAATTTGAATTGACCGATTATTACCTAAAACCACGTGACTGGTTGACTTTATAGTCCTTGTTGGCATAATGAACCATAAAGGGCTCAACAACTGCCTTTTGCTATTTTCAACAAGAAAAAATCAAA